>VGPT01000026.1 GCA_016882485.1 Cyanobacteria bacterium M_surface_10_m1_298 | reverse complement strand
CCGGGAGGGTCTGAAGTTGGTGCTGCTCACCCGCCTCTCACCGGCCTTTCCTTTCTCTTTGCTCAACTTCGCTTACGGCCTCAGTGAGGTGAGCCTGCGGGATTACACGATCGGGCTGATCGGGATCCTCCCCGGCACGATCCTGTTCTGTGGCCTCGGTGCGCTGGCCGGTGATGTGGCCCGGTTTGGCACCGTGCTCTCCGGTGAGGCCGACCCCTTCACCTGGTCCCTCCGCGTGGTGGGTGTGCTAGCCACCGTTGCTGTGGTCTGGGTGGTGGGGCGGGCTGCCCGCCGCGCCCTTCAGGAGTCGGAGCTCTCCGGTTGATCCGGCAGCGGCCAATCCCGGAGGGCTGCGATCAGCACAAACCAGAACAGCCGCAACCGGGCCGGTAGACCTGGTCGCTGGGCCAGTTCAGCGTATTTGGCCCGGCCGCACTCGGTTTTGATCCAGCGGTGGATGGTGGTGCTCATGGCGTGATCAGCTGCTTGAGGCCCTCTTCATCCAGAACCGGCACCCCGAGGCTTTCGGCCTTGCTCAGCTTGCTGCCAGCCTCCGCACCTGCCACCACGTAACTGGTTTTTTTGCTGACCGAACCGCTCACCTTGCCCCCCGCTGCTTCGATCAGGGCCTGGGCCTGGGAGCGGCTCAGGCTGGGTAGGGTGCCGGTGAGCACAAAGGTCTGCCCGCTCAGGATGGCCTCGGCGCTTGCGTTGGGCGCGTTGCTGAGTTCGCTCTCGCTAACGGCGAGGCTGAAGCCCAGCTGCTCGAGGGCTGTGAGCAGCTCCTGGTTGGCGGGAGTGGCGAACCACTGCTGCAGGCTCTGGGCGATTTCCGTGCCGATGCCATACACGGCGGTGATCAGCTCAGGCGTTTCGATGGCTGCTGTCGCCAACTCGGCGGCGCTGCTGAAGACCTTCGCCAAGGCCTTGGCATTCACTTCCCCCACGTGGTGGATGCCGAGGCCATACAGCTGCCGGTGCCAGGGCTGGGCCTTCGAGGCCTTCAGGGCCGCCACCAGGTTTTCAGCGCTCTTGCTGCCCATGCGCTCCAGGCTGGAGAGCAGGGCCCCATCGAGCCGGTAGAGCTCAGCGATGGAGCGCACCAGGCCCCGATCCACGAGCTGCTCAATCAATTTGCTGCCGAGCCCATCGACATCCAGGGCCCCCTTGCTGACCCAGTGGCGCAGGGCTCCCCGCAGGATCGCTGGGCAGCTGCTGTTGACGCAGCGGGTCGCGGCTTCACCTTCTTCCCGCACCAGCTCCGATCCGCACTCGGGGCACGTGTGCGGCAACTCCAGGCGCCGGGCCTCCGCCGGGCGCAACTCCACCAGCACCCGCACCACCTCCGGGATGATCTCGCCGGCTTTGCGCACCACGATCGTGTCGCCGGCATGGAGATCCAGCTCCGCCAGCCGGTCGGCGTTGTGGAGGGTGGCCCTGCTCACACTCGTGCCCGCCAGGGGCACAGGCTCGAATTCAGCCACTGGGGTGACGACTCCCGTGCGGCCCACCTGACAGGCCAACCGCAGGAGCTTGCTGGGGGCTTCCTCAGCTGGGTATTTGAGGGCGATGGCCCAGCGAGGTGCCTTCTGGGTGAAGCCGGCCGCATCCTGCAGCTGCAGATCGTTCAGCTTCACCACCACGCCGTCGGTGGCGTAGTCGAGTTGGCGGCGGCCTGCATCCCAGCTCTGGAAGAACGCTTCCACGGCGGCCAGATCCGGCAGCAGCTCGGCGTTGGGGTTCACTTTGAAGCCGGCGCGGCGCAGCCACTGCAGGCTGTCCCACTGGCTGATGGGCAGGGGTGAATCGCCAGCAGCCGGCTGCCAGCCCGCAGGCAGATGCAGGGTGTAGGCAAAGAAATCCAGGCGCCGGGCCGCCACCACCTTGGGATCGAGCTGGCGCAGGGTGCCGGCACAGGCATTGCGGGGGTTGGCGAACAGGGCTTCGCCGCGTGCCTCCCTCTCCGCATTGATGGCCGCGAAGGTGCCATCGGGAATGAAGGCCTCACCCCGCACCTCCAGCCACTCCGGTGGGTGCTCCAGTTGCAGCCGCAGCGGCACCGATCCGATGGTGCGCACGTTGGCGGTGATCTCTTCGCCCTGCTCCCCGTCGCCGCGGGTGGCGGCCCGCACCAGCACCCCCTTCTCGTAGCTGAGGGCCAGGGCATTGCCGTCGATCTTGAGCTCACCCACCATCGGCAGGGCCGTGGCTGGTTCACGGTCGAGCACCTTCAACAGGCGCCCGTACCAGGCCTCCAGCTCCTCGGTGTTGAAGGCGTTGTCGAGGCTGAGCAGGCCGATGCGATGGCGCACGCTCAGGAACCCCTGTGCTGGCGCCCCACCCACGCGCTGGGTGGGGCTATCCGGGGCGATCAGCTCAGGATGGGCCTGCTCCAGATCGAGCAGTTCTCGGTAGAGACGGTCGTAAACCGGATCCTCCATCTCGGGAGCATCCAGCACGTAGTAGGCGTGAGCTGCGCGGTTCAGCAGCTGCCGCAATTCGCTGGCGCGGTGGTCGGCTGTGGTGCTGCCCACGGTGGCCTCTGAATCAGGCGGCGGCTTTCTGGATGCGGTCGACCTTCCAGTCCTCCTCCACCTTCACGAAGGTGAAGTCGAGGGGTAGCTCCTCGTTGTTTTCGGCCTTCAGCTTCACCGTCAGGGTGATCTGGTCTTCCTGGATGCGGGGCCGCCCCGACTTGAGGTTGCGGTATTTGTTCAGTTGAAGACCCGCCAGGAAGCGGATGAACTGCTGCCGGTTCACGTGGGAGCGGTAGTTCTTGGTGGTGAGCAGGTAGGCCGCATCCACCCGGCCGGAGGCCACCTGGGTGAAGAACTGCTTGATCACCGGGTTGATGCCACGGGCATTCAGCACCAGCTTCACGGCGCTGATGGTCCAATACAGGAGCAGGGCGCCGGCGCCCGCCATCAGGGCCTTGGTTCCAATCTGACTAATGAGGCCCGAATCCAGATCCATCGCGCCAGAAGCTGTGGAGTGCAGCCCACGAGTCTGACGGACGGGCCCGTCAGAATGCGCCGCAGCCGACCAGCTTCTCCGGCGTGCCCCTCGCCCCGCTGCTGCCGCTGTTCCATCGGCTCAACCGTGAGCACTTTGATGGCGCCCTGGCTTCGATCGATGGGGCCAGCCTGGTGGGCGTGCGCTGGAGCGACGGTCGCATGCGCCGCAGCGCCGGAATGTACCGCTATGGCCCCAATCTCAGCGAGATTGTGCTCTCGCGGCCCCTGCTCGAGCCCCTGCCCCTAGAGGCCACCTTGAGCACGCTTTGCCACGAAATGATTCACGCCTGGGTGCACCGCGTGATGCAAGTGGAGGAAGTGCACGGGCCCCACTTCCGCGCCCGCATGGCCGCCATCAATGCGGCCCAGCAGGAGTTCCAGGTGAGTGTGCGGCATCGCTTCCCGATCCCCGCGGCTGCTCCGAAGTGGGTGGCCCGCTGCCCTGGCTGCGGGTTGCAGGCTCCCTACCGGCGCCGTCAGCAGGGAGTGGCCTGCAGGCGTTGCTGCGATCAGTTCCATGGAGGGCGCTGGAGTGCTCGCTTTCAGCTGGTCTTCGAGCGCCCTGCCGCCTAAGTTCCGCCCATGGCAACAGTTCTCTGGGTCTGGCAGTTGAGCGGGGTCTCGATCGCCTTGCTGGGCATGGGCCGTGAGCGCTGGCTGCGGGCCAGACGCCTCGCCCGCTGACCCAGGCCTTTAGCCTGCCGAGATGGTGGACACCAACGACGATTGGCCTGAGCGGCGGGGCTATCGCCGCGGCGAGCCTCGGCTCGAGCAGAGGTTGGACCAATGGGTGTCCGCTGGTCGTCAGCTGGTGGATGGGGTCTCCGGAGCTCGTCCTGGATCCCGCGGCCCCGGCCGTGGCTCCAGCCTCAGGCTCGATCAGGTCGGGCGCTGGGTGGAAGACAAGATCGATTGGCTGCTCGAGGATGAAGAGGGTTGGCGCGAGAGCTGGGAGGAGGCTCCCGCTCGACGCAGCTCTGAGCCCCCCTCCAGCAGTCGGCGGAGACCCCTCGAGGCCATCTCCAGGCGAGGTCAGCGCGCCCCGATGCGCCAGCCCAGCAGCTCAGTGATGCCTGAGGCCAGCGCAGGCGACAACAGCTGGCCGGAGGATGAGAGCTTCAGTGTCAGCCGCTGGCGCCGCGGTGAGGAGCGCCCTGCCCCTGAGGCGCCCGCGTCTCAGCCGTTGGAGACTGCGCCAGGGCGGGCCTTACCCCGCTCCACCCGACGCCGCAGCTTGTGAACAGGCGGCTTCGGCCGGGCGACCTGGAAGCTGCAGCCCAGCTGACGCAGTTCAGCATTGACCGGCTCCACCAGCTCCGCCGGTAGGTCTTCGGCCATTTGGTCAGCGCTGGTGGAGATGGAGGCGCAGCCGCCGGAGAGGGCTTCCAGAAGGGAGGCCCATTGCTCCACCAGGGTGGGCCTGGGGGGGCTGTTGCTTTCGCCGCCATCGCGCTTGCGATGGGGACGGAGAGGGATGACGGTCATGGATCTCTTCGTGTGTGAGTCCATGCTGGGCCCAGCACAAGGGCGCGCAAGCTGTCAACCCCTTTTTGTGTTAACTCGTAGCTTCTGTCGTAAATCGCAATGAAGTTATGTATTGGGCGGTCCTAGCCACTGTTCCAGCAGTGGGGAGAAGACTTCTCGGATCACGGTGAGTTCTCGCCCACCGCGAAAAAAGCGGTAATGACGGCTCCAGTAGGGCCCGGCCCGTTGGAAGCCAGGCTCCAGCCAGGGGGCCTCCACCAGCGCCAAGCCATCCACTTCCCGGTAGAGCTCAGCTCGGTTGGCGGTCAGGCTGGTCCAGATCGGCTGGTTGCGCTCCTGGAGGTGCTGCTCGGCCATCTGTTGGTTCCACCAGCTCTCCGCCCAGGCCAGGGTCTCCTCACCGCAACGCAGCCAGACCTGACGCCGCACCAGGGGGGGATCCAGCTCGTCCACCTCCGGCGGGGCCTCCGCATCGCTCTGATGGTCTGCCTGCATCGCGATCACCTTCACCTGAACGGCCCGTCCGGTGAGGGACTGCAGGTGCCGCGTGGGACTGCCATCGCCCAGCAGCAACAGGCGCCAGGGACCGCTCAATTGGGGTGCGGCGCGATCGCCTTGGCCGCAGACCCCCAGGGCGACATCTTCCGGGGCCGCCTGCCAGAGGGGGATCGGCGATGACCACAGCTGTTCTGCTGCGCCTGGATGGCTCAAGGCCCCGTCACAAACCACTGCTGATGTTGACGCGCCGGCGTTGCCCGCCGCGTTCAATCCATGCGGCATCGGACTGCGCTGAGACCAGCCTCCAGCCGCTGCTGCCGATGCTTTCGCCCACGAGGGCGTTGGTGGAGCTGTTGCCGATCTGGAAGATGGCCGAACCCGGTTTGCCGGGGATTTGCACCACCCCGAGCAGGACCGGCATGTCGGAGCCCTCCGGTTGGCTCGGCCCCGCAAGTGGAGCCGCCAGAGGGGCCGAGGTCTGAGCAGGTAAGGTCCCGTGCAGGGGGACGCTCAAGGGAGGCAGTTGCTCGATCCAGGCCTCGTCCGGGGGCACAGGCGGTGTGGCGGAGTCAGGCTTGTTGCTGCTGGCGTGGTCGGCGAGGTTGCGGATGCCTTCCAGTAGCCGCAGATTGCGCTCTTGGCGCAGGTCCCGCTGAGCGCTCTGCCACGCTCCCCAGAGCCCAACGCTGCTGCCGAGACCCACCAGCAGCATGGCTCCGAGGGCCAGTGACCAGGGCTTGGGGCTCCGGGGCAGAGTCTTCAGCTGCTGGGGTGACTCCTGCACCCGCACTTCGATCGGATCGATCCCTGGGTCCCGCGCCGGCTGGCCGCCTTGAAAGACGCGGTCCATCACCTGCTCCGCCCGCAGTTCCCAGTAGGCCCTGGAGGTGTTGCTCAACCGGGGGCGGCTCAACAGATCTGGCGCTTTAGCCGAACCCTAACGAGCTTCGTTGGCCTTGACGAGCTCGCTTTGACGGCGGCTCTGCAGCTCCAGCCACAGCATTAGAGCGGTGACATCCGCCGGGCTCACTCCCGGCACCCGTGAGGCCTGACCCAGGTTGATTGGTTGCACGGCGGTGAGCTTCTCGCGGGCTTCACGCGAGAGGGTGCCGATGGCGCTGTAGTCGATCCCCGCGGGAATCGCCTTGTGCTCCTGCTTTTTAACTTGATCGATCTGCTGCTGCTGGCGGGCCAGGTAGCCGCTGTATTTGATGTCGATCTCGGCGCCCTCGCGCACATCCAGTGGGAGGTCGGCCGCGGCTAGGCCATGGCGCACCAGATCGACGCTGTGGAAGCCCGGACGGCGCAGCAGATCCGCCAGGGTGATCGAGCCCTTGATGGCGGCGCCGGTTTCGCGGGCGACCGCATCAGCGGCCGGATCGCTCACCTTCAGACGAACGGTTTCGAGACGCTGCTGCTCGGCGGCAATCGCCTCCTGTTTGCGGGTGTAGATCTCCCAGCGGCGCTCGTCGATCAGGCCCAGCTCCCGGCCCAGGGGCGTGAGGCGCCGGTCGGCGTTGTCGCCCCGCAACACCAGGCGGTATTCGCTGCGGCTGGTGAGCACCCGGTAGGGCTCGCGCAGATCCTTGGTGATCAGATCGTCGATCATCGTGCCGATGTAGCTGCCTTCCCGCGGGAAGTGCACCGGCTCCTGGCCGCGCAGCTGACGCACGGCGTTCAGGCCCGCTACCAGCCCCTGGGCTGCGGCCTCCTCGTAGCCAGTGGTGCCGTTGAGCTGGCCGGCGGAATAGAGCCCTTGTACCCGCTTGGTTTCCAGCGATGGCTTGAGCTGGGTGGCGGGCAGGTAGTCGTAGTCCACCGCGTAGGCGGGCCGCAGCATCACGCACTGCTCCAGGCCGGGCAGGGTGCGCAGAAGCTCCAGCTGCAGCCGCTCAGGCAGGCCTGTGGAGAAGCCCTGCACGTAGATCTCCGGGGTGTCGCGCCCTTCCGGTTCCAGGAAGATCTGGTGGCTGTCCTTATCGGCGAAGCGCACGATCTTGTCTTCGATCGAAGGGCAATAGCGCGGGCCCTTGCTGTCGATGAAGCCGCCGTAGATCGGCGTGAGGTGCAGGTTGTCTTGGATCAGCTGGTGGGTGGCGGCCGTGGTGCGGGTGATGTGGCAGCTCATCTGCTCGCCGCTCACCCAGCTGGCCGGATCAAAGGAGAAGTAGCGATCGGCCGCATCGCTGGGCTGCTCCTCCAGTTGATCGAGGGCGATGCTGCGCCGGTCCACCCGGGCCGGGGTGCCGGTTTTGAGGCGTCCCATCTGGAACCCCAGGGCTTCGAGGGCTTCGCTGAGCCCTTCGGCGGCCTGCTCTCCGGCGCGGCCGGCACTCATCGATTGATTGCCCACCCAGATCTGCCCGCCCAGGAAGGTGCCGGCTGTAAGGATCACGGCGCCGGCGCTGTAGCAGCTGCCGAAGTAGGAGCGCACGCCGATCACGCGGTCGTCCTCCACCTCCAGGCCCGTCACCATCGCTTCTCGCAGGGCCAGGTTGGGGGTGTGCTGCAGCAGCTGCAGCATCTGGCGGGCGTACTGGCGTTTGTCGGTCTGGGCGCGCAGGGCCCACACGGCCGGGCCGCGGCTGGCGTTCAGCACCCGCTTCTGCAGGGCCGTGGCATCGGCCAGGCGGCCGATCACCCCGCCGAGGGCATCCACCTCATGCACCAGCTGGCTCTTGGCCGGTCCGCCGACCGCCGGGTTGCAGGGCTGCCAGGCGATGCGATCGAGATTGAGGGAAAACAACGCGGTGGAGCAGCCCAGCCGCGCCGCCGTGATCGCGGCTTCACAGCCCGCGTGACCGCCCCCCACGACGATCACGTCGAAGTGTTCGATCGGGGCGTGATCGCTTGGGGCCATGGCTCGACGCTACGGCGCCGCCAGATTGCGGAAGCGGGTGAATTGCGGTTCAAACAGCAGCTTCACCGTGCCCACTGGGCCGTTGCGGTGCTTGGTCACGATGATCTCGGTGATGCCTCGGTCCGGCGTATCGGGGTTGTAGTACTCGTCGCGGTAGATCATCAGCACCAGATCGGCGTCCTGCTCGATCGAGCCTGATTCCCGCAGGTCCGAGAGCATCGGACGTTTGTTGGTGCGCGATTCCACGCCCCGGCTGAGCTGGGAAAGGGCGATCACCGGAACGTTGAGTTCCCGCGCCATCTGCTTGAGGCCTCGGGTGATGCGAGAGAGCTCCTGCACGCGGTTGTCTGAGCCGCCGCCTTCCATCAGCTGCAGGTAGTCAATGATCACCAGACCCAGCTCTTTGCCGGATTCGGCCATCAACCGGCGGCAGAGGGAGCGCATCTCGAGCACTCCTGCATTGGGTTTGTCATCGATGAAGATCGGCATCTGCCCGAGGGTGCTGATGCCCTGGCCCAGCAGGGGCCACTCATCGGGATTCAGCCGGCCGGTGCGCAGGCGACCGCTTTCGATGCCCACTTCCATCGCCAGTAGGCGGTAGGTGAGCTGTTCTTTGCTCATCTCCAGGGAGAACACGCACACCGGCAGCTGGTGGAGCTGGGCCACGTTTTTGGCCAGGTTGAGCGTGATCGCCGTTTTGCCCATGGCGGGGCGACCGGCGACGATGATCAGGTCGCTGCGTTGCAGCCCCTGGGTCATGGCGTCCAGGTCGTAGAAGTTCACCGGGATGCCGGCCACCGCTGTGCCCAGCGAGCGACTTTCGATCTCGTTGAAGGTGGCGGTGAGGATCTCAGCCGTCGGAGTGAGCCCGATGCTCGGCTTCTCCTGGCTGATGGCGAAGATCTTCTGCTCGGCCTCATCGAGCACCTGCTCCATCGGCTTGCTCTGATCGAAGCCCAGCTGGATCACCTCGTTGCCGGAGCGGATCAGCTGGCGCCGCAGGAACTTGTCCATCACCAGGCGTGCCACCTGGTCGATCGAGGCGGTGGAGAGGGTGCGCTCCACCAGCTCCACCAGCCGGCCGCTGCCGCCCACCTTCTCCAGGGCGCCGGTGTCCGCCAACCAGGCGGTCATTGCCGTGAGGTCGGTGGGTTTGCCCTGGCTATGGAGCATCAGGGCGGTTCGGTAGATCTCCCGGTGTGCCGACAGGTAAAACGCTTCCGGCTGCAGCACATCCGCCACGCGCCCGATCGCATCGGGATCCAGCAGGATGCCGCCCAACACCGCCTCTTCAGCCTCCAGGTTTTGGGGAGGCACACCATCGGGCATGGCTTCGAAGTTGGCGTCGTTGCGCGGTCGTCCCCGCGGCGCCGGGCGATCTTCGCGGTCCTCGGTCTCGCTGTTGCTCAGGGGGGCGCTCACCATGGCTGCTCTCGGGCTGCTGTCAGCAAGAAAAAAACCGTCAGTCCCGCTTGGGCCTGACGGCAAGAGGGTTGCTCATTGTGGCGGCAACCGATCGGTTCGCCCAGAGCTTGAGCCCTGAACTCAGTGGCTCACCACTTCCAGGTTGATTTCGGCGGTCACTTCGCTGTGCAGCTTGACCTGCACCTTGTAGGTGCCGGTGCGGTGGATTTCGGGCACGCTGATGTCGCGGCGGTCCACTTCTTTCTTGGTGGCTGCCTCGATCGCTTCCGCCACGTCGGCGTTGGTCACGGTGCCGAACAGCACGTCGTCGCCACCGGTCTGCTTCTTCACGGTGAAGCGGCCGATGGTGTCGAGGGCGGTGCGGAAGGCCACAGCCTCAGCCTTGAGGGCGGCTTGACGCTCAGCTTCCTTGGCGCGGCGGTGCTCCACCTGGCGCAGCACGGCCGGCGTGAGGGGAACAGCCTTGCCCTGGGGCAGCAGGAAGTTGCGGGCGTAGCCGGGGGCAACGTCGACCAGATCGCCGTTTTTGCCCAGGCTCAGGACGTCCTCGCTGAGGACTACGGATACGCGCTTAGCCATGGGATTGCGGTCGAACGATCAGCGAGTTGGCGATTGATCAGCCTACGCCACGGCTTGCGGCCTGTGCTAGCAGGGGCGCAGGCAGACGCACCTGGTGGGCGAGCCCCAGCCGTTTCAGCAGCTGGATGTGCAGCCAGGTGAGATCCGGCTCGCGCCAGCCCCAGCCATGGCGAGCGGAGTGGGGATAGGCGTGGTGGGTGTTGTGCCAGCCCTCCCCAAAGGTCAGGGCAGCCACCCAGGGGTTGTTGCGGGAGCCGTCTCCGCTGTCGTGGAGCACGTAGCCCCAGCGGTGGGTGGCGGAGTTGACCAGCCAGGTGCAGTGGTAGACGAGCACCAGTCGCAGGGGGATGCCCCAGAGCACGAGGGCCCAGCCACCGGCCCCTGTGGCGCTGCCGATCCAGAACAGCAACGCCCCCAGGGGCAGTTGCAGCAGCAGGAACCAGCGGTTCAGCCAGCGGTAGTAAGGGTCGCGGGCCAGGTCACCAGTGAGGCGGGGCACGGCGGCCTGGGCGGGAATCGAGCGGAACATCCAGCCCATGTGGCTCCACCAGAAGCCGCGATGGCTGTTGTGGTGATCCGTATCCGTATCGGAAAACTTGTGGTGATGGCGGTGCAGCCCCACCCAGTCGATTGGGCCGTGTTGGCAGCTGAGGGCGCCGCAGGTGGCGAAGATGCGCTCCAGCCACTGGGGCAGTCGCAGAGCGCGATGGCTCAGCACCCGGTGGTAGCCCAGGGTCACCCCCAGGCAAGCGGTGACCCAATAGAGCACAAAGAGCGAGGCGGCGGCCTGCCAACTCCAGAACACCGGAAGGAGGGCGATGGCTGCCAGCAGGTGCAGGGCGGCCATGAAGCCGATCACGCTCCAGTCCCGGCGGTCTGCCTGACTGGTCTGTCTCGGGGCGGAGATGGTGGCCGTCATGACTCTCCTGGAATGTCAACTAAAATGGTAGCAGTACGGATCCGTATCACGTGAATTATCGAGACGAACTCGAATCAGGGCGTGATGCGTTCGGGCATCTGATCAAGGTTTGGCATGAGCGCAACGGCTGGAGTCAGCGGGTGCTGCCGGCCCTGGCGGAGCGTTTGGAGCTGGGCCGGGTCCACAATTCCCAGCTCTCCAACCTGCGCAACCGCAAGCTGGCCTCGCCAGGCCCGGAGCTGTTTGTCGCTCTCGGTCGTGTCAATCAGGTGCTGGCGGCCCAGGGCGGCCCGGGGCTGGATCCTGCGATTGAGCAGCAGCTGGCGGATCAGCCCGAGTTGTTGGCGGCCCTGCAGGCTTCAGCGCTGCCCTTGCTCGCCGATGACGGGCAGCCCCTGGGCCCGGCCCAGCTGTTTGAGATTTTTGTGGGCCTGCGGCAGCCCCCCGGGGCCTTTGATCTGCGCATTGCCGCCTCCGAGGCCGCTGGGCTGAGCGCTGCCTTGGCCGAGCTGTTCACGGCCGGCCGGCCCTGGCGGCTCTGCCGCGATCAATTGATGTCTGCCTATCCGGCCGACAAGCGCCAGCGCAGAGAGCGCTTTGCCGAGGTGATGGCCGGGCAGAGGGATTACAGCGCCGAGGAGCTGGATGGGGAGTTGGCGGATCTCAGGCGGGTGCTGGCGGTGCTCGGGGCGGCGGATGAGCGGGAGCTCAGCGCCGATCAGTTTCTGGAGCTGTTGCGGCAAAAAGCCCGGCTGCTGGAACAACCGGGCGATGCAGGAGGTAGCGGTGATCTGGCTGAAGCGATCCGCCGGCAGCTTCAGGCGGGGTAGCGGGCTTCGCGGATGCGTTTGGCCCAGCCCAGGCGACGCAGCAGCTTGATGTGCTGCCAGGTGATGTCGAACTCGAACCAGCGCAGGCCATGACGGGCGCTGGAGGGGTGGGCATGGTGGTTGTTGTGCCAGCCCTCTCCGAAGCTCAGGATCGCCACCCACCAGCAGTTGCGCGAGAGATCGGGGCAGTCGAAGTTGCGGTAGCCGAAGGCGTGGGTGGCGGAATTCACCAACCAGGTCACGTGATAGACGAGCACCAGGCGCAGGGGGATCGCCCAGAGCACCAGGCCGAGGCCTCCTCCATGCACCTGGGCGGCGTTGCCATACCAGTAGAGCGCTGCACCAATGGGGATCTGCAGCAGCAGGAACCAGCGATCGAGCCAGCGATAGAGCGGGTCCTGGAGCATGTCACCGGTGAAGCGGTGAATCTCTTTGAGCGCAGGGATGTCGTGCAGCATCCAGTCGCTGTGGGCCCACCACAGTCCGCGGGCGGCGTCGTGGTGATCGTTGGGCTGATCGGAGAACTTGTGGTGATGCCGGTGCAGCCCCACCCACTCAATCGGCCCGCTCTGACAGGCCAGGGTGCCCATCACCACCAGCACCCGCTCCACCCATTTGGGGGCGACGAAGCTGCGGTGGGCCACCAGGCGATGCAGGCCCAGGGTCACCCCCAGCACCGTGGTCCAGTAGAGAACCGCCAGCACCAGCACGCCCTGCCAGCTCCAGTACTGAGGCAGTAGGGCAAACACCGCTCCCACGTGGATGGCGAGCATGAAGCCGGTGGTGCCCAGCTTGTATTTCCTCTGACTGCGGGGCAGGGGTGCTCGCGGCACCACCAAGGCCGCCCGCATCCGTGCTTCCTGGGCGGCGGTGTAACCGTTGGATCCGCTCACCTGGTCCTCGCTGTCTCCGCCGTCCAGTCGAGACACGCGGGCCGACGCAGCGGTGTCGGGGGCTAGAACCAAGGTGAACTCCTGATGGGTGCGCAGGCAGCGGTTCGCGGGGGCGCTCCATCGATGGGAGCCTGCGCACCATGGGCCTGGGATGAAGGCTGCAACTCGAAAGCTGTAGCCAAAACATCAATCACGAAAATCTAGACGGCTGGCCGACCGTCACGTGGGAGCAGCATGCAGGGGAGCTCAATCCCTCTATGACCTCCTCGCACCAGGCCTGGGCGGCTGATCAGGTGTCGCATGCGCTGGAGCGCATCGCGCCGGTGGCCTGGCAGCGCCGCTCCGGGGTGAAGCCGCGGCTGGAGCGGGTGCTGGAGGCCTTCCGAGTCGAGCGCCTCGGGGTGCACCACTTTGCGTCGGTGAGTGGCTACGGCCACGGCGATCTGGGCCGGGAGGTGCTCGATCGCGTCTTCGCTCAGGTGCTCCAAGCGGAAGCTGCCGCTGTGCGCCTGCAATTTGTGAGCGGCACCCACGCCATCGCCGCGGCGCTCTATGGCGTGCTTCGCCCTGGCGATCGCTTGCTGGCGCTGACGGGCCGCCCCTACGACACCCTCGAGGAGGTGATCGGCATCCGCGGCAGTGGCCAGGGTTCGCTGGCGGAATTTGGCATCAGCTACGACGAGCTCGATTTGCTGCCCGATGGCAGCGTGGATGAGGCGGGGATCGCAGAAGCCCTGGCGCTGTCCACCCGCATGGTGCTGATCCAGCGCAGTTGCGGCTACAGCTGGCGCCCGTCGCTCACGGTGGAGCAGATCGGCCGGTTGGTGGCACGGGTCAAAGCGATCCAGCCCGGTTGCCTGGTGTTTGTGGACAACTGCTATGGCGAGCTGGTGGAGCTGCAGGAGCCCACCGCCGTTGGCGCGGATCTGATGGCGGGTTCCCTGATCAAGAACCTCGGAGGCACCATCGCCCCCACCGGCGGCTACGTGGCGGGGCGAGCCGAACTGGTGGAACAGGCCTGCTGCCGGCTCACCGCGCCGGGCATCGGCAGTGAGGGCGGCACCGGCTTCGATCTGCACCGGCTGTTGTTCCAGGGCCTGTTCCTGGCGCCGCAGATGGTCACAGAAGCGTTGCTCTGCGCTGAACTCACGGCGGCGGTGTTCGAAGGGCTGGGGTATGCGGTCAAGCCGCTGCTGGGCGGAGTGCGCAGCGATGTGATCCAGGCGGTGCGCTTCGGATCACCCGAACCGCTCAAGGCGGTGTGCCGCGCCTTCCAGGCCTGTTCGCCCGTGGGCAGCTATCTCGATCCGGTGCCAGCGCCGATGCCCGGCTACGCCAGTGAACTGGTGATGGCGGGGGGCACCTTCATCGATGGAAGCACCAGCGAGTTCTCCGCCGACGGCCCCCTGCGGGAGCCCTACGTGCTCTATGCCCAGGGCGGCACCACCGCGGCCCACGCTGAACTGGCCTTGGAGAGGGCCCTGGTCGCCTTGGCGGAGGGAGGTTGGTGCGGCCCGGGCGCTGCTTGAGGCGAATTTTCCGACAAACTGCACCGCAGTGATCCGCCCAGGCGGCCCCATGGCCCTCAGCTATCCCGACGACTGCCGCTACGCCGACAGTCATGAATATGCGAAGCCGGAAGGCGACCTGGTGCGCGTGGGCATCAGTGCCTTCGCGGTCGACCAGTTGGGAGACATTGTTTTTGTGGAGCTGCCTGATGTGGGCAGCAGCCTCAGCCAAGGCGCCAGCTTCGGTTCGGTGGAGTCGGTGAAGGCGGTGGAAGACGTGATCGCTCCGATCAGCGGCACGGTCGAAGCGCGCAACGAGGCGGTGCTTGCCAGCCCGGAGGAGCTCCAGAACGATCCCTACGGCGAGGGCTGGCTGCTGTTGGTGCGCCCCAGTGATCCCGCCCAGCTCGACGCTCTGATGGATGCCTCCACCTACGCCGGCAAGGTGGATGGTCACTGAGGTGAACGCAGCCGGCAGCAGCGCCTTTGTGCCGCGGCACATCGGCCCCACGGCCAGCGAGCAGCAGGCCATGCTGCGGGACCTTGGCCTCTCCGATCTGCAGGACCTGATCGATCAGGTGGTGCCCGAGGCGATTCGGCTCGATCTGGAGCAGGCCTGTGCGGGCCTCCCCGCAGGCTGCAGTGAATCCCAGGCCCTCGCTGAGCTCCGGGAGATCGCTAGCGCCAATCAGGTGGGACGTTCCCTGATTGGTCTGGGCTACTACGGCTGCATCACCCCGGCGCTTTTGCAGCGCCACGTGTTTGAAAATCCGGCCTGGTACACGGCCTATACCCCCTATCAAGCGGAGATCAGTCAGGGGCGCCTGGAGGCCCTGCTCAACTTTCAGACCCTGATCAGCGAGCTCACGGGCTTGCCGGTTGCCAATGCCTCCCTGCTGGATGAGGGCACCGCGGCCGCTGAGGCGATGACCCTCAGCCTGGGGGTGTGCCGCGATCGCAGTGCCCGCCGCTTCCTGGTGGATGAGGCGGTGTTTCCCCAAACCTGGGCGGTGCTGCAAACCCGCGCCGAACCCCTCGAGCTTGAGCTGGAGAAGGTCAACCCCCAGCAGTTGCTGGAGCAACCCGAGGCCTTCGCCGGCGCCTTCGGCTTGTTGTTGCAGCTCCCCGGCAGCGGTGGAGCGCTCTGGCATCCCGGGGCTGTGATCGCTGCAGCCAGGGCCGCCGGCCTGCTGGTCACGGCCGCCGTGGATCCCCTGGCCCAGGTGCTGATGGCGCCGGTCGCCGAACTGGGGGTGGAGATTGCGGTGGGCTGCACCCAGCGCTTCGGAGTGCCCCTCGGGTTCGGTGGACCCCATGCGGCGTTTTTCGCCACCACTGCCGCCCATCAGCGCCGGATTCCCGGCCGATTGGTGGGGCAGTCCCTTGATGCGGAAGGGCGCCCTGCCCTTCGCCTGGCTCTGCAAACCCGAGAGCAGCACATCCGCCGCGACAAGGCCACCAGCAACATCTGCACCGCTCAGGTGCTGCTGGCGGTCATGGCCAGCTTCTATGCGGTGCACCACGGCCCCGATGGCCTGACGGCCATGGCCCGCCGCCTGGTGGTGTTGCGGGAGCTGTTGCGACGCGGCCTTGAGGCCCTCGGCCATGCCCCCGAGAACGCTCCCGGGTTGGACACCCTGCGCATCCACTGCCCCGATGCGGCCGAGTTGATTGCCCGGGCCGCAGCGGCAGGCTTCAATCTTCGCCCTGAGGCCGATGGGTTTGCCATCAGCCTGGATGAACTCAGTGACCTGGCCGAGCTGCAGCGCTTGCTGGGGGCGTTGGCTGCCCTACCCCAAACGGCTCCCGACCTGTCGGCGATGGAGCGGGAGTTGCGCGAGCAGCTCCAGGGCCGGCCGCCGGAGGCAGTGCTCTGGGCTGAGGCCGTTCCCCAACGCCAGGAGCCGTGGCTGCAGCAACCGGTGTTCCACCGCTACCGCAGTGAGACCGAATTGCTGCGCTACATCCAGAGGTTGGTGTCCAAGGATTTCTCCCTGGTGCACGGGATGATCCCGCTGGGCAGCTGCACCATGAAGTTGAACGCGGCAGCGGAGCTGCTGCCGGTGAGCTGGCCGGCCTTCGCTGGACTGCACCCCTTCGCTCCTCCCCACCAGAGCGCCGGTTACCGCCGCCTGGTGGCGGACCTGGAGCACTGGTTGGCGGCGATCACCGGCTTCGCTGGGGTGTCGCTCCAGCCCAATGCCGGATCCCAGGGGGAATACGCAGGTCTGTTGGTGATTCGTGCTTATCACCGCAGCCGCGGTGATGCCCAACGCCGCATCTGTCTGATTCCCACCAGCGCCCACGGCACCAATCCGGCTAGTGCGGTGATGGCTGGCTTGCAGGTGGTCGCGGTGGCTTGCGACGAGCAGGGCAATATCGACCGATCGGATTTGCAGGCCAAGGTCGAGCAGCACAGCGCCGAGCTGGCGGCCCTGATGGTCACCTATCCCTCCACCCACGGGGTGTTTGAGGAGGGCATCCAAGAGATCTGCGCCCTGGTGCATCAGCACGGTGGTCAGGTCTATCTCGATGGGGCCAACCTCAATGCCCAGGTGGGCCTGGCCAAACCCGGTTCCTACGGGGCTGATGTCTGCCACCTCAACCTGCACAAAACCTTCTGCATCCCCCATGGCGGCGGGGGTCCCGGCGTGGGCCCGATCGCCGTGGCGGCCCACCTCACCCCGTTTCTGCCTGGGCATCCCCTGGTGGAGTCCTGCGGGGGCGAGCAAGCGATCGGACCGGTGAGTGCAGCCCCCTGGGGCAGCGCCAGCATCCTGCCGATCAGCTGGATGTACATCCGGATGATGGGCGGCCAGGGTCTGCGCCAGGCCAGTGCGGTGTCTCTGCTCTCCGCCAACTGGCTGGCGGATCAACTGGAGCCGCATTTCCCGGTGCTTTACCGAGGCGCCAATGGGCGGGTGGCCCACGAGTGCATCTTTGATCTACGTCCGCTCAAGCGCAGTGCTGGGCTTGAGGTGGATGATCTGGCCAAGCGGCTGATGGATTACGGCTTCCATGCACCCACGGTGAGTTGGCCGGTGGCTGGAACCGTGATGGTGGAGCCCACCGAGAGCGAGGGGCTGGCTGAGCTGCAGCGCTTCACGGCGGCGCTGGCGGCGATCCGTGCGGAAGCAGCCGCTGTGGAGTCCGGGGAGCTGGATCCAGAGAACAATCCGCTCAAGCGGGCACCGCACACCCTCGCGGTGGTCACTGCCGACAGCTGGGATCGGCCCTACAGCCGTCAGCAGGCGGCCTATCCCTGCGGTGTTGATCAGCTGAACAGCAAGTTGTGGCCTGCTGTGGCCCGTATCGATAACGCTTACGGGGACCGCAATCTGGTTTGCACGTGTCCATCGGTCGAGGAAATGGCTGCATCCACACCGACGGCCGCTTGATTTGCGTTTAAATTCAACCGTCAGTAGAAAATTCCGGATTTTCTTTCTGCTTTTGCCCTTGCTTTTCCAGCAGCATCTGCTGCAACTGCAGGCATCGCCGTAGTTCCGGGGGACCCATGAGCGACGAGACCACAACACCACTGCAAAGCCTCCCCCAGGGCGACCAGGGCATCCAACTGCCCCCCCTGCAAGGCAGCCTCAATCAGGCCTCGATCACCGGTCAGACCCTGCGGGTCGAAGGCACCAACGTGGTCCGCGTTCCGTTCGGTGTGCGCCGTCCGCGCCGCAACCGTCCCCAGCGCCCTGAGCATTGGGCCACCGTTGTTCTGCCCTTCCAGGCCGGAGGTTCCACGCCTCCTCCCCCTCAGGCGGCTTGAGAGCGAAGCAGCGCCTTGGTGCTGCTGTCTCGATCGCCCTGTCTGGGGTTAGTCGACTAAGTCGATCCACCTCAGATCCCGCGCCCACCGCCTTACGCCGACCGCCTTACATCCAGGGCCTCAGTTCCACCGCCTCAGGCCCACCCTCTCAAGATTCCAGCCTGATCAGGCCTGGCTCAGGCGCCAGTCGATCAAGGCCTTCACGTCTTCCACCGAACTCGCAGGAGCCCGAAACGGCAGGAGGCTCATCGGGCTGCGTTCCGGGCGAACGAGCCAGGAGAGATCGGTTTGCGGGATCAGAACAAAGCCGCGATATCTCACCACCCAGCGCTGTGTTCGAGAGCTGGGTTCGGTGAGGCGTGCCATACCGCAGGGAGGCTGAATCGTTGTTTCATTTCAGCGGCCGCGGCAGTGATCCCTCCCGAATTCCATTTTTCTTCGGCTGTAGATCACAGTTGATGGAGCGCCGCTGCGACGGACGGCTCAGATCCAAGTCCTGATCAGGATCTTGCCGTTTTTTGCTGTTCTCTCACGAGTTGTGAATTAGTAGTTAGCGCCACTGCGGCGTTGGTGCACGGCGGTGGTGGCAGCCGCATCCAGCAGAGCGCCGCTGGTCACTTGGGCGTAGATCAACCAGTGATCTCCGCACTCCATGCGCTGTTTCACGCTGCACTCGAGCCAGGCCAGGGCCTCAGGCAGCACCGGTTGACCGCTGGGGCTTTGCTCGAGTTCAAGGCCTGCAAAGCGATCGGCTCCGGGGGCAAAGGGTTGCAGGAACTGTTTCATCGGCCCGCTCTCGCGGCCCGAAGCCAGCACGTTGACGGCGAAGGCATCACCCACATGCAGCAGGGCTTCCACGGCCCTGTCTTTCGCCACGGCCACGGTGAGACCGGGGGGGCTGAAGCTGGCCTGGCTCACCCAGCTGGCCACCATCGCTCCGCTGAGGCTGCCTTTTTGGGTGGTGAGCACACACAAAGACCCCACCACGCGCCCCAGGGCCTGAACGGCGGGGTTGCTGCGGCTCTCGCTCAGGCCACCCGCCGCGGCGCTGCGGCGTTGCATCTTCCGTTGGGCATTGATCAGGCTCCGCCCCAGAGCGGTGCCCGTTTCCTCGCAGGTTTTGATCGTGGAGGCATCCGGGCTGAATTTCACCCGGATCGGTTCGAATGCAAAGCTGAAGCCGCCGTCGCGGAGCTTGGTTTCCAGGAGGTCGATCGCCTCACCGCTCCAGCCGAAGCTGCCGAACACACCAACCGGTTTGGAGCGATCTCCCTCCGAGAGCACCGTGCCCAGCGCCGAGACGATCGGGGTTGGGGCGTGGCCCCCCAGGGTGGGAGAGCCGATCAGGAGGGCATCGCAGCTGCGAATGGTCTCGAGCAGCTTGTCGGTGGGGGTGAATTCACAGTTGATACTCTCCACCCGCACGCCCGTGCGGGAGACCCCCTGGGCGAGGGCATCGGCGATGGCGGCGGTGTTGCCGTAGGCGCTGGCAAACAGCAAAGCCACACTCAGGTTGGAGCGCCCCTGGGATTCGCCCCAGCGCCGGTAGTCCACCAGTAGAGAGCGCCAGCTCTCGGCGATCGCAGGACCGTGCCCTGGAGCGATGCAGCGAATCGGCAGCTCATCCACGCGGTTCAATACCGCTTCCACCTGCCGCGCCATCGGCGCCATCAGGCAGTCGTAGAAATAGCGGCGATCCTCTTCGGTGCTGCTGCGGTTGCTTTCGGCCCAGTCTTCGCTGCAGAGGTGGGCGGAGAAGAACTTGCCGCTCATTAGCAGGCCCGTGTTCTCCTCGAAGGCCATCAGGGCACCGGGCCAGCGCGGCGTCGGAGCGGAGAGCAGGCTGATGCTGCTGCCATCGGGCCTTTCGATCGTGTCTTCACCGCGCACCACCGTGATCGGCGGCAGGGGAGGCAGGGCGGCGGGTTCGGGCTCTCCCTCGGCCGTCGGCTTGCGCTGCTCCCAGAGATCCTGCAGCAGCTTGGCGGCGGGGTTGGAGGCGATCAGGCGCAGCTTGCTCCAACCGCGGGCCAGCTCGTGCAGCAATGCCACCCGGTTGGGGTTCACATGGCTGACCACCACCTGCAGCTCCACGCCGCTGGGCACCAGCTCCCGCAGCTGGGCCAGATAGGGCTCCGCAAAGGAGGCGCCGGGGGGATGCACCAGCAGGGCCGCGGCACTGCCGATACTGTCTGCTTCACCAGGGCCTGGCAGGAAGAGGAAGCTGTTGGCCGTGGTGCCCCGCTCCAGGCCGTATTCGACTTCAAAGCGCAGCCGCTTGGGACTCAGGCCCCGCAGGCAGATCAACCCGGGTTCGATCGGCAGCTGGATCACCCGCCGATCGTTGCTGTCACTCCCCATCAGTAGTGGTTCCCCACTTTGCGGTGGTGCACGGCGGTGGCGGCTTCCGTGTCGGAGACGTTGCCCTGCTCCACCTCGGCATAGATGATCCAGTGGTCAGGCCCTTCCATGCGCTGGATCACCCGGCAGCCCAAGTAGGCCAGGGCATCGCCGAGTACCGGGCCTCCCGTGGCCACGCCATCGAGGGTGTTGACGCCGGCAAAGCGATCGGCGCCGGGTGGGAAGCGCTTGAGGAAATGGCGCATCAAATCCTGATAGTTGTCTTCCCGCAGGATGTTCAGCACGAAGCGATCGCCCACCTGCAGCAGCGCTTCGATGGCACGGTCCTTGGCGACCGCCACCGTGATGCCGGGGGGATCAAAGCTCGCCTGGCTGACCCAGCTGGCCACCATTGCCGAGGCCCGCTCTTCCTGCCGGGCTGTCACCACATAGAGCCCGCCTGAGAGGCGCCCGAGCGCCTTGTCGAGGTCTCCATCGAGAGACTTCATCGCAGCGATGGTCTTGGCGCGGGTCAGGAGCTGGCCGAGGTCGGTGCCGGCTTCCTCGCAGCGCTGGTAGTCGTTGCCATCGGGCACTTGCCGCACGCGCAGGGGCTCGAAGGCCTCCTTCTGCCCCATGCCCCTGAGCTGAGAGGCGACGGCATCGATCGGCTCGTCATTGCCGCCGTAGGCGTCGTAGCAGGCCACCCACTGCTTGGGTTTGAGGGCCGCCAGCAGGGTGCCGATGGAGGCCTGCAGGTCAGGGTCAGGGTTGGCAGGCCAGGTGGGCACCACCACAGCGTTGGCTTCGCCCACCAGAGCGCTGAGTTCTTGGGGGTCGGTGGCGCGCAGGTCCACCAGCTGCACCTGGGCTTCCGCCTTGCCGATGCCGCGGGCAATGGCCTGGCTGAGGCGGTCGCAGAAGCCGTATTGGCTCAGGTAGCAAACGGCGGCGTAGGCCTCTCCTTTGCTGCGCCCTTCACTCCACTCGCGGTAGTCGGAGAGCCAGAGGCTCAGGTGCTCGCGCAGCAGGGGACCGTGGCCCACCGCGATCGTGTTGATCGCCGGCAGGGCCTCCATGCGCTTCATCGCCTGCAGCACGCTGCGGGCGTTGGGGCCCATCAGGCAGTCGTAGTAGAAGCGGAAGTCCGGGGCGATCGCTCCGGGATCCACATCGAAGACGTCATCGGAGCAGTAGTGCAGCCCGAAGGCGTCGCAGGTGTAGAGGATGCCAGTGCCGTGGTCGAACGAAAAGATCGTGTCGGGCCAGTGCAGGTTTGGGGCGCTGAGGAACTCGAAGCGGTGGTTCACTCCGCTCTTGGGGTTCGTGCCGAGATCGAGCTCATCGCCGCTCTTCACCGCCCGGCTGTTGAAGGGGCGGTGCACCTGGCTTTCCAGGAACTGGATCGCCACCTTGGACCCCACGATTTCGATCTCGGGGTTGAGGTCGATCAGGTGCCCGATCAGGCCCGAGTGATCGGGTTCGGTGTGGCTCACGATCAGGACATCGATCGCCTTGGGGTCGACCTGCTCCTGCAGCAGAGGCAGCCAGGTGCTCTCGAATTTGAGGTGACTGGTGTCGATCAGAGCGATGCGCTCGCCCCGCACCAGAAAGCTGTTGTAAGTCGTGCCGTTGCGCAGGCCGAACTCGATGTCGAAGCGGCTGCGGTCCCAGTCGAGGGAGCGGATCGTGGTGGTGTCGCTGGCGATCAGCTCGCTCTGAAGGCTCAGACGGGGCGTGCTGGCAACGACAGCCATGGGTTCACCACGCAGTTGGGTTGAACTTTACGGAGCTCTGCTGGCCATCTGGTCTGGGCGCAGGGGGTTGCACGAAAAAGCCCCGGCACAGGGCCGGGGCCGATCCCGTCTCTCGTTTGGTGTGGTCTTGTGATCTCCTCTCGCTCGCTCTGATCAGCCCTCCACCTTCACCGACACCGTGGTCATGGTCTGGGCTTTGGGGGCCGTCACCGTGAGCAGACCATCGCGGTAGTGGGCTTCCAGACCCTCCCGGTCGATGCCGGAGGGGAAGCGGAAGCTGCGGCTCCAGGTGCCGTAGCGGAACTCGCTCAGCAGGGGGGCTGGCACTTCAGATCCCTCCGTGGGGGTTTCCGGTGCGAGGCGCTCGGCGCTGATCACCAAGCTGCGGTCGGTGGCTTTGACATCGATCGACTCTCGCGACACCCCTGGCAGTTCCAGGCTGATGGAATAGGCGGACTCGGTTTCGCGCACCTCAGCGGCGGGCACGCGCTCGGCGGTGTGCAGTTGCTGTTCGAGTTGCTTGAACAGATCTTTGTCGAACAGATCAAAGGGTGATTGGCGCAGGGTCAGCATGGCTGTTCCTCCAGATGTTGCGGGTGCGGGGATTCACCCGCAACGCCAATGTGGCCCCGCTGAATGAGAACCAAGAGGGCGAGAACCGACCCTTCCAGTACGGCCCTCACCCCTCGGGTTCGGTTGCTACACCTCCTTTGTCGTGTAGGCCGAACGACCGCTTACAGCCACCACCAGTCACTGAAGGCGGCGGCCTGTCCGCAGGGTTCCCCCTCGCTGTCGCGGAGGGTCCAGAGCCGGGCGTTCTGAATCTGAAAGCGCCGGCCTGATCGGCTGATGCGAATGCCGCTGTATCCCTCGATGGCGTCGTGCTGGAGGGCCTGATGGAGGGCCTGGCTGCGGCTGGCCCGCTCCTGCGGTTCAGCTGTGAGCCGCGACGGCATCCCGACGAGCTCGCTCCAGGGGCGCTCCCACAGCCGCAGGGCCGAGGCGTTGGCGTAGGTCAGGCAGGGATCGGCACTGCCGTCATGGGCCAGCACCACCAGATCGGCGCAGAACAGATCCTGGATCGAGGGGGCCAGGGGGCGCCCGAAGGCCTTGGCGTGGCAGAGCAGGATTTGCTGGGCCAGCTGGCGTTTCCCTGGGGTGAGCCAGGGTGCAGGAGCCTGCTGCAGGGCGTTTCGACGCAGGCGGCGGCGACGGCCTTGGATTAAGCGACCCAAGCGCACTCAGGCGTCCTGAGAGCTGCCCGCCGCCATGGCGGTGGCCATGGCCGTGGCACTGAAGTTGGCGCCTTGGGCTTTGAGGTGCTCGACGAACTGTCGCCCCGCGTCGGGGAAGCGGCCGTCTTCGGCGAGGGGGACTGCTCCTGCTTCATCCAGCCCGGTGTCCCCCTCCATCGCCGGTGTGATCACCACCAGAGCCGGGTCCAGGGCTGCGCCGTAGCGCCACCAGCGCTTGGGCTCGCGGATCGCGATCGGGGCTGGGTTGGCCGGCGGTTCGTTGCTGCTTGCCGTGGGAGCGGAGTCGGCTGCGGCGGCTTTCGCCTCTTTGGCCTTCTGGGCCAGGAGGGCCCGACGCTTCACCGCCAGATCACTGAGCAGCTGAGCGCGGGTGCGGCCCCGCAATTGGAAGAGCACAAACGGGTCTTCGCTGAAGCGCTCCCCCATCAGGTAATACACGGCACTCACGTGCTTGCAGGGGTTCACCTTGTCGGGGCAGGTGCATTCGCTCCGCACTTCCTGCAACTTGAACGGGAACAGGCGTTTGCCGCTGGCGGCGAAGGCCCGCTCAATGTCCTGGGGCATCACCCCCGCCAACAGCTGGGCCGACCATCGGGCTTTTTGGCCGAGGGCTTCGAGCACATAGTTCCAGTCTTCGTCGTTGAGCACGTCGAGCCAGAGCTTCACCTTGTAGGGGTCTTCACCGCTGCCCTGCACGCGGGCATGCACGCGGCGCCCTTCAAAGCGGATCGAGAGCACGTTGCCCTCACGGGCGTAGGCCCAAGCACGCTCCAGGCGCTTTTTGAAGCGGTAGCCGTTGATCAGCTCCATCCACTGCTCGACCCACCAGGGCTGCTGCCCCAGGCCCTGATCGCCCAGTTGGGTGGTGATGGTGTTGCTGGAAAGGGTCATCGCTTCAATCCTCGCTGAGGGTGACCAGGTCCTTGAGCTGCCTGACGTCCATACCGCCGAGCCAGTCTTCGCCGGAGCCAACGATGTCTTCGGCGAGTTTTGACTTCTCCTTAATCATGCGGTCGATGCGCTCCT
>VGPT01000025.1 GCA_016882485.1 Cyanobacteria bacterium M_surface_10_m1_298 | reverse complement strand
GAAGGCATGGCCACCAAGTGGTCGATCGAGCTGGTGTTCAGCCCCATCCACGGCATTGATCAGGCCGCTGATCTGGCCGAATTGTTCGCTCGCCCCTTGCGCCGCCGCGCCGCTCTCTCCTTCGCCTGAGGCTTGACCCGATGGAACTCACTCTCTGGACCTACGAAGGCCCCCCGCATGTGGGCGCGATGCGCATCGCTGCCTCGATGGAGGGGGTGCACTACGTGCTGCATGCCCCCCAGGGCGACACCTATGCCGATCTGCTGTTCACGATGATCGAGCGGCGCGACAAGCGCCCCCCAGTGACCTACACCACCTTCCAGGCCCGCGATCTCGGTGGCGACACCGCGGAGCTGGTGAAGCGCTCGATTGCCGATGCGGTGGCCCGCTTCGAGCCGGAGGCGCTGCTGGTGGGTGAGAGCTGCACCGCTGAGCTGATCCAAGACCAACCGGGTGCCCTGGCGGCCGGGATGGGTTTTGGTGCGCTGCCGATCGTGAATCTGGAGCTGCCCGCTTACTCGAAAAAGGAGAACTGGGGTGCGGCAGAAACCTTCTATCAATTGGTGCGCACCCTGCTGAAGCCGCAACTGCCGGCGCCGGGCACGCCCAAGCCCGACACCGCCCGCTGGCGCGCCGAGGGTCGCCGCCCCCGGGTGAACCTGCTGGGCCCTTCGCTGCTGGGCTTCCGCTGCCGCGACGACATCCGCGAGATCACCCAGCTGCTGGGCAGCTATGGCATCGATGTGTCAGTGGTGGCGCCGTTGGGGGCAAGGCCGGCGGATCTGCAACGCATCCCCACGGCTGACGCCAACGTGTGCCTCTATCCCGAAGTGGCAGCCACGCTCTGCAGCTGGCTAGAGCGCCAGTTCGGCATGGCCTGCGTGCGCACGGTGCCGATCGGCATCGGCGCCACCGTGGCTTTTCTGCGGGAGGTGCACAGCGTGCTGGGTCTCGAGCTGCCGGCGGAGCTGCAGCCTGGGGCTGATGGGGTGTGTGAGGCCGAGCGCCGCTCGCGCCTGCCCTGGTATTCCCGTTCTGTGGATTCCACCTACCTCACCGGTAAGCGGGTGTTTGTGTTCGGCGATGCCACCCACGCCATCGCCGCCGCCCGCATCGCTAGCCGCGAACTGGGCTTCCAGGTGGTGGGCCTCGGGAGCTACAGCCGGGAAATAGCCCGCGAGCTGCGCGCCGCCGCCGCTGAGCTCGGCGTCGAACCCCTGATCAGCGACGACTACCTCGCCGTGGAGGCCGCCATTGCCGAGGCCGCCCCTGAGTTGGTGCTCGGCACCCAGATGGAGCGCCATAGCGCCAAGCGGCTCGGCATCCCCTGCGCCGTGATCAGCACGCCGCTGCATGTGCAGGATGTGCCGGCCCGCTATGCCCCGCAGATGGGTTTTGAGGGGGCGAATGTGATCTTCGATTCCTGGGTGCACCCGCTGATGATGGGCCTCGAGGAACACCTGATCGGCATGTTCCGCCACGACTTCGAATTCGTGGATGGCCACCGCAGTCACCTGGGCGATGGGGCGCCCGCGGCGCCCAGTGAACCGGCGCTGGCGCCGGTGTCTGCTGGGGCTGCCGGCCTGATCTGGAGCCCTGAGGGGGAGGCGGAACTGGCCAAGATCCCCTTCTTTGTGCGGGGCAAGGTGCGCAAAAACACCGAAACCTATGCCCGCGAGCGGGGCCTGGCGGTGATTGACAGTGAGGCCTTGTACGAAGCCAAGGCGCATTTCAGCCGTAATTGAGTATTCCTACTCAGGCAATCTGTGTGTGGATGCACACAGCTTTGGGATCGATGTTTCGCTTTGCACGTCTCCCTCGTCGACTTTGCATTGGCAGGTCTTGGATGGAGGAACGATCACTCTCCCTATGACAACCACGCTCACGCGCCCCGATGGTGAGGGCAGTGTTCAGGTTCATCAGGACCCTTCTGTTCACATTGAAGAGGGTGCCCTGGTGATCGCCGTGTACGGCAAAGGAGGGATCGGGAAGAGCACCACCAGCTCCAACCTGTCAGCAGCCTTCTCGAAGCTGGGCAAACGCGTGCTGCAGATCGGCTGTGACCCCAAGCACGACAGCACCTTCACGCTCACCAAGCAGATGGTGCCCACGGTGATCGACATCCTCGAAACCGTTGACTTCCACACCGAAGAGCTGCGCCCTGAAGACTTTGTGTTCGAGGGCTTCAACGGCGTGCAGTGTGTGGAATCCGGTGGTCCTCCGGCGGGCACCGGTTGCGGCGGTTACGTGACCGGTCAGACCGTGAAGCTGCTCAAGGAGCATCACCTGCTGGAAGACACCGATGTGGTGATCTTTGATGTGCTGGGCGATGTGGTCTGTGGAGGTTTCGCTGCACCCCTGCAGCATGCCCACTACTGCCTGATTGTGACCGCCAACGATTTCGATTCGATCTTCGCGATGAATCGAATCATTGCCGCGATCCAGGCCAAGGCCAAGAACTACAAAGTACGCCTTGGCGGTGTGGTGGCCAACCGCTCCAAAGACACCGATCAGATCGATCGCTTCAACGAGCGGGTGGGCATGAAAACGATGGCCCACTTCCCGGATCTCGATGCGATCCGTCGCTCCCGCCTGAAGAAGTGCACGATTTTCGAGATGGAATCCACCCCTGAGGTGGAAGCGGTGCAGAACGAATACCTGCGCCTCGCCCAATCGATGCTCGACAGCGTGCAGCCCCTGGAGGCTGAATCGCTGAAGGATCGTGAGATCTTTGATCTGCTGGGCTTCGATTGATCAGCTGCGGTTGCGCACGGGGTTGCTGAGCAGCCCCACGCCGCTGATCTCCACCTCCACCACATCGCCATCCCGTAGGAACCGGGGTGGCTTGCGGCCAGCGCCCACTCCCGCCGGCGTGCCGGTGAGGATCACGCTGCCGGCCAGCAGGGTGGTGCCTCGGCTCAGCTCGCTGATCAGACGCGACACCGGAAACAGCATGCTGGCGGTGCTGGCGTGCTGCACGACTTCCCCGTTGAGGCGGGTCGTGAGCTGCAGATCCTGCAGATCGCGGATCGAGTCGATCGGTGTGGTCTCTGTCAGGGGGCAGAAGGTGTCAAAGCTCTTGCCGCGGCACCACTGGCCGCCGCTGCCGTGCCACTGCCACCAACGCTGACTGACGTCGTTGGCGCAGGCCACACCGGCAATCACCTCGCGGGCTTCGCCTTCGGGCACATCCCGGGCATCGCAGCCCAGGATCACTGCTAGCTCCCCCTCGTAATCCACCCCGAACGGGGGATCGCGGTCGTCGGTGTGCACCACCGGCGGAAGTTCGATTGCTTCGCCATGGCCGATCACGCTGGCGGGGTTTTTCAAAAACAGCACCGGCTGCTCCGGCAGCGTCAGCGCTCCGGCCTTGGCCAGTTCAGCGGCGTGATCGGCATAGTTTTTGCCGATGCAGAGGATGGCGGGAGGGTGACCCGCGGCCATCTCAGGCCAGCCCCACCAGCTTCATCGATTCCTCCCAAACGCCTTGAGCTGTTTCAGGGTTGCTCGCTTTGTCGGAGAGCTCCTGGCTGAATTGCTTGCCCCCTTGCTTCTGCCGGTTGCCCCAGCTCCAATGCACACCGGAGAGGCCGAAATCGGGATCGGCGACCACCTGAGCAACCCGTTCGCCGGCCAGGGCCTGGCTCACGTAGCCCCCGGTGATGTTTTTCTGGAACCAGGGGAAGATCTTTTGGAAGGCCCGAGGCGTGTTGCGGAACAGGGGGGTGTCGGCCACGCAGCCCGGGTAAAGCGAGCTGAACACGATCCCTGTGGAGCTGTGCAGCCGGCGATGCAGCTCCTGGGTGGTGATCATGTTGCAGAGCTTGCTGTCCTTGTAGGCCTTGCCGGGCTTGAAGGGCTTGCTGTTGGCCATGGCGATTGGAGCCTTGAATCCGGCCTTGAATCCACTCAGATCCCCCAGATCGGCGGGAGCTGGAATGGGGATCTTGCCCCCCAGCTCCTTGGAGTTAGCGGTCACCGTGCCCAGGATCACCACCCGGCGGGATGCATGACTGGAGGCCTGGAGCTGTGGAAGCAGCAGCTGGATCAGCAAGAAGTGCCCCAGGTGGTTGGTGGCCATGGAGAGCTCGTAGCCCTGGGGAGAGCGTTCAGGCTCCTTCAGCCTGGGCTTGTAGACCGCCGCGTTGATCACCAGTGCATCCAGGCCAAAGCCCAGGGAGTCCACCAGGGTTTCCACACCAACGCGCACACTTTCGAGATCCCCGAGATCCATGCGCAGGTGGTGCAGCTTGTCTCGGGGAATGCCGAGGGCATCGGCAGCCGCCCCGGCGCGCACGGGATCCCGGTTCGCGGTCACCACAGTCCAGCCGCGATCCACAAGGGCCTTCACGGCGTTGAGGCCCACGCCCGAGGTGGTGCCGGTGATCAAGACCGCGGGGTTGCTGCTGGAGGTGCTCAAACTGCTGCGGGCCATGCGCCCGAATTTGCCGGGCAACAACCTAGAGACCGGCCTACGGGTTCACGGCTGGCTTGCCAGGCTGCTCAACAGTTGGAAACGGGTTCTCGGCCTGCGGTGCAACCTGCTTCCAGACCACACGCAGGCGGTTGGGGGCGATCCATTGATCCTGCTCCTGGATCAGGTGCTGTTCTCCGCCGATGCGGAACAGGCTGTCGAAGCGGTTCTGCGCCTTCAGCAGCTTCGCTTTTTGGATTTCCAGAACGGCACTGATCTCTCCGTAGCGATCCAGTCGCTCCTGATAAGCACCCGCCAAGCGAACGAGGCTGACCATGGCGACGAGTCCCAGGCCCACTTTCAACGTGAGTCCGATCCCACCACAGAGCATCTCCTGCGATGGGCTGGAGGCCCTCAGACCAGAGCTGCCGTCGACCACGCTCAACTCGGGCTGGGGTTCTACCGATCGGGCGGGTTGAGACGCGCTGGTGTTCCGCTGACGCGACGCCTCGGCTGAACGTTGACGCCTCGCAACCCGTGCTTCTCCGGCTGTTGACCTGGAGCCAGTTCGGTTTGCTGATCGCCGCTGCGATGGCTGGGCAGACCGAGAGGGGCTCAAGAGTGGGAAACAGGGTTGGGGTTACGACCGCTTCTAGCAGGTTGCAACCCCACTGCCAAGGGGAATCAGGCGCGGTAGAGGCTGGCGGCCAGACGCACGGCCAGCACGCCGGCGTGGGCAGCAACCACCAGGGCGATCAGCACTTCAGCCTGGGTCAGGGACATGACCGGATTGTCAAATTCCTTGCCATTCTCACGCAACTGCGCCGGCGAGCCAGTCTTTGCCTCTGGCCTGTCACAGCTCGACACCCCCCGGAGGCCCGCGCTCGCTACGGTCGGCCCTGCGTTGCTGCTCGGCGTTGACCCCTCTTGCCAGACCGGAAGCCCCGGTGGAGATCAGCGCCCAGCAGGTGCTGGAGCAGAGCCTGGAGCCGCTTCAGCACTGGTATTCCCTTGAGCCTCAGGAGCTTCTCCAGGCCAGCGGCAGTTTGGAGTTGGTGTTTGCCTGGCCCCGAGAAGCCGACGATCCCCGCGAGCTTTCCGAGATCCCTGAGCTGCGGCTTTGGAGTCTGCGGGCGGATGCCCTCTGTCCGTGGCTTCCCTTGCTGCTGGAGCGCAGCAGCGGCCAGTTGGCACGCCATGTGGCGATGTTGCTGCCCCATCACTTCAGCCGCAGCGAAGGGATCCGCTTTGCTCAAGACAGCCTGGAACTGTGGATGACCCATCGCCTGTTTCTCCTCGACCATTGGTCCCGCGGCTATGGGCTCAATTGCCGCGGCAACCTCGAGCAGATGGCGGCCGTGCTCGGCTACGAGCTCGATAGCAGCTTCTGGCGCGAGGACACCTAGAGACCCAGAGCCCTAGGTCTCGGCAGGATGAGCGCCCAGCAGCAGCAAGATGGCTCGCCGGCCCACATCGATGGCCAGAAAGGCGCAGAGCAGGCGGATCATCCACACCAATTGCTCCTCCCGGAAGCGTTGCAGGTGAGAGGCCGACCACTGCGCGGCGGCCGCTGCCACCAGCCCCAGCACCAGGCCCATGCCCGTGTTGGCTCGCCCATCGGCGAGGAAGGTGAAGGAGGCCACCGTTGCGGAGGCGCAGACCGCCATGGTGCTCAGCCGAATGGCCTGATACACACCGATGTGCAGGCCCCGAACCATCAGGGGCGTCATCACCAGACCACCACCGACCCCCAGCAGACCGCTGGACCATCCGGCCACCAGGCCAACTCCGCTCAAGCCAGCCAGGGGCAGCGGCTGATCCGGATCGTTCTGACCCACCTGCTTGGGGCTGATCACGATGGTCAGCAGGCCATACATCAACGACTGCAGGGCCAGTAGCTGCCATCCCTCCAGGGCCTGACCCGCGCGGCTGAACAGAAGCCCCCCCGCCACGGCGCCCGCCATGATCGCGCCCACAGCGGCGGCCGGCACGGTGCGACTGCGCAAATGGGTCACGCTCCCCGCCATGGTGGTGGGCATGATCGCCAGGGTGCTGGTGGCCAGGGCCTGGTGAGGCGGCAGCCCCAGCCAGAGCAGCAGAGGCGAGAAAATCAAGCCCCCGCCAATGCCCAGCAATCCCGACAGCAAGCCGGCCAAGATGCCGAGAGGCAACAGAGGGAGTAAATCCCAGGCCATGGCGTTGCTTGGGCTCAAGTTCCCCCAGCATCCCTAATCGCCCGGAGATCAGCCGATGAGTTGGCGATGGATCCCTCCTCTGCAGGCCGATGGATCCACCCAGATGGCGATCGATCGCTGGATGCTGGACTGCCAGACGGCGGGAACCGGATCGGCCTGTCTGAGGCTCTATCGCTGGAGTCGGCCTACCCTCTCGCTTGGTCGGCATCAGCGTCAGATCGAACCCCACTGGCTGGAGTTGCGCGATCGCGGTGACCTCGATCTGGTGCGCCGTCCCAGCGGCGGAAGGGCCGTGCTGCACGCCGGAGAGATCACCTATGCCCTCGCCTGCCATCCTGCCTCGAGCCATCGCCTGACGGCCTACAACCACGCCTGCCTCTGGTTGCAGGAGCTCTTTTCCAGCCTCGGCCTGCCTCTGCAATTCGGTCAGGTCAGGGCCAGCCAGGCGTCGCAGCGGGGGAATTGTTTCGCCAGCGGCACAGCAGCGGATCTGGTGCATGGCGATGGCAGCAAGCGCATCGGCAGTGCCCAGCTCTGGCAGGGCCCCTACCTGTTGCAGCACGGATCGGTTTTGCTGTCACCGCCTGGGGATCTCTGGCAAGCGGTGTTCCATGAGCCACCGCCGCAGTTGCCGGACCTTCCCGTTGACTCCCAAGGGCTGGAGGCCCTGCTGCGCCAGGCCGCCCAGGAGCATCTCTGCGGGGGATCACTTCTGGAGAAGCCCCTCTCAGAGCAGGAGTGGTTGGCGATCGAGGGCTGGCGGGAGGCTCAGGGTTCCGGGTTGGACTGAATCGCCCGGGCCACCGGCGGCAACATCATTCCCAGGGGGTAGACCCCCTGGCGACGGGCGGCATCAAGAATCGGGGCAGGCAGGCGGACCCCCAGCTGCTTGAGCACCCGTTCGGCCAGTTCAGGCCGCTCCAGGGTTCCGCTGGGCAACCCCGCTGGACCGAGCACCAGCAGCCGGTTCACGTCCGGTTGGTCCAGCTGAAGGATCGCTTCCCACAGCGGGGCGCCTTCTCGGATTGCCGGCAGCTGGTCAAGGGGCTTCAGATGATCACCCACCTGCTCCTGATCCCAGCGCTGCACCGGAAGGGATTGCAGAGGGGCATCGTCGATGAACCCCTTCCAGCGGCCTCGATCACACACCAGCAGCCAGTCCGGCAGGCCTTTGCTGTCGTCAACGCGGAGGCGGCTGAGCTCCCGCAGGGAGCTGTTGGCCTCGAGAACGCGGAAGCGGCGTTGGGCCGCATCCTTCACGGTGAGCTCCCGCAGCACGGCCTGGAGCGAGAGCAGTTGGCTCTGGTTGCGAGCAGCCCCCAGGCCGAACCAGCCCAGCAGCATCAGCCACACACCGGGCACTCCGGCTCCGCGCAGCAGCAGCAGGGTTCCCAGGCCGATGGCCATCAAGGAGAGAGCCCTGCCGCTCACCAGGGCCACCTGGATGCCCTTGCGCTGGCTTCCGGTGCACTGCCAGACCAGAGACTTCAAGATCAGACCGCCGTCGAGCGGGAGACCGGGCAGCAGGTTGAACAGGGCCAGGATCAGATTGAGCCCCCCCAGTTCGGCCACCATCGCCCCCAGCAGCGGCGAGACATGGCTGGCGCTGTGGCTGCCGCTGAGCAGAAGACCCGCCAGCACCAGGCTCACCAGGGGGCCTGCCGCCGCCACCAGCAAGGAGCCCATGGCGGTGGAGCACTCCCGCTCCACGCTGGCCACACCACCCAGCAGAAATAGGGTGATGCTGCGCACCTTCACCCCTTGCCGCAGGGCCACCAGGGAGTGCCCAAGCTCGTGCAGCAACACCGAGACGAACAGCAGCAAGGCTGTGGCCAGCCCCACGGCCCAGAGCAGTGGGGCAGCGGTGTTAGTCGCGAATTGCTGGCTGTATTGCTGCTGGAAGGCCACGGTGGCCAGTCCCAGGATCAGAAACCAGCTCGGGTGAATGCGTAGGGGGATGCCCTTGATGCGCAACAGCTGCCAGCCTTCCCCCACACCCTCGCCTCCGTTGCCCCGATCCTAGAAAGGATGCGCTTCAAGGGGCCACGGCATGGCGGCGAGTGCTCTTCCTCCTGACGGCAGGCGCCCCTGGCTCAAGGTGTGTGGCCTGCGCCAGAACGAGCAGGCTGCTCAGGTGGCGGCGGCAGGCGTGGATGCGATCGGCGTGATCGCCGTGCCCAGTTCGCCGCGCTGGTTGGAGCCTGCGGATCGCCCGGCCCTGTTCTCGGCCGTAGTGCGCAGCGCTCCAGCCTGTTTGGGCGTGCTGGTGGTGGCGGATCCAGAGGATGCGGATCTGCCGCATCTGGGCCCTCAGGCTGGCCACCATGTGCTGCAGCTGCATGGCAATGAGTCTCCGCAGCGTTGTCAGGAGCTGCGTCGCGCCCTTGGTGCCGACCTGGGCCTCTGGAAGGCCCTGCGGATCCGTTCCCCGGAGGATCTGCAGCTGGCTAACCACTACGCGGAGGTGGTGGATGCCCTGTTGCTGGATGCCTGGGTGCCAGATCAGCTCGGAGGCACCGGGCACCGCATTCCGGTGGAGTGGCTCACGGCGTTTCAACCGCCCCTGCCCTGGTGGCTGGCGGGGGGGCTCAATCCTGAGCGGGTGGCACCGGCCCTGGAGGCCCTGGCTTCCGCCCCCCCTGCGGGACTGGATGTCTCCAGCGGCGTGGAAGTGGCCCCCGGTGTGAAAGACCTCAAGCGTGTTGAGGCGTTGCTGGCCGCTGTGACCCCATTCCGCCAGGATCACTGCATCTGATTTGCCCGTCGATGCATTCCCGCAGAGCCGTCCAGCTGCTGGCTTGTCTGCCCTTGGTGATGGGTGCTGTGGTGTCGGATCCTGCCCAGGGGCAGGATCTGGTGGGCTGCCGTTTGGTGGAGGCCACCCTTCAGTGCGTGCCAGGGGTGGATGAAAGCCCCCAGTTGCAGATTCAGCAGATGCAACAGCAGATCTCCACTGACATTCAGCTGGAGGGGGTGGTGCAGCAGCGCATTGATGGCTTGCAGCAGCTGGTGCTAGCTGGTGATGCGGCTGTGGGTGCGGCCCTGAGTGCAACGGCAGTGGCTGACGCCCAGGCGGCCCTGCCTGCGGCGAACTACCACTGGTATCGCATCAAGCCCGGACAACGCACCTGGGTGCTGATTGAGGGGGCCAGCGGCACTACCTATGTGCCTGGCCCTGTGGACATCGGCCAAAACATCATGGTGGTGGCTGTTGTGAAGCAGAACGGCCAGGTGAAGCGCGTGGCCTCGCAACCGCTCGGTCCGGTGCAGCCCTAAACCGAACTCAGCTGATCAGTTGATCAACAGGGATTCCTGTTGCTTCACCAGCTCAAAGAATTCCGCCTTGAGGCTGGGGTCGCTGCGGAAATCGCCGCGCACAATCGAGTTCACCATGCTGGTTTGGGGTTCTTTGACCCCGCGCCACTTCATGCAGTAGTGCTGAGCTTTCACCAGGATGGCCAGGCCCTGGGGCTCGCACAGCCGTTCGATCTCGTCGGCCAGGATCATCACGGCCTCTTCCTGGATGTGGGGCCGTGAGAACACCCAGTCGGCCACCCGGGAAAACTTCGAAAGACCAATCACTCGCTCACCAGGCTTGATGCCGATCCAGCAGTTGCCAAGGATCGGCACCAGGTGGTGGGAGCACGCCGAACGCACCGTGATAGGCCCAACCGTGTAGATCTCGTCGAGCTGTTTGACGTTGGGGAAACTAGCGATCTTGGGCTGTTCGTGATAGCGGCCCTTGAACACCTCATGGAGATACATCCGGGCGACCCGCTCGGCGGTCTCCTCGGTGTTGTGGTCGTTGTCGATATCGATCACCAGGCTGCGCAGCAGCTCGCGCACCTTGCCCGCCACCTCGATTTCCAGTTGCTCGAGCTCACCTTCCTTGAGGTGCTCAGCGATGTTGTCGTTGGCGAGAAACGGAACACCAGCGATCTCGAGTCGTTCGCGGATGCGCCGGCTCACAGGTGTCAGTTGACCGGTGAGGCTCGAGGGCAGGGTTGAAGTCATGAACAGATCCCGGGCAGCGTTTCAGAGAACACCCGCAGCGGGCATAAGGGTGAGATCCTCCACCACCTGGGTAGAGGGTTGCTGGGCGAGAGACCAAAGAGTCTCAGCCACCCGCTCCGAAGTGAGCATGGCATGGCGATCAAAGGAACTGTGGACCGTTTCCGTGTCCCACAGAGGGGTATTAACCGCACCCAGGGTGAGGGTGGAGACGCGGATCCCATGGGGGCGTTCCTCCTCGGCCAGGCAGCGGGTCAGGCTCGCCAGCGCCGCTTTGCTGGTGCAATAGGCCCCCCAGTCAGGGAAGGCATGGCGGGCCGCGTGACTGCTCACATTGATGATCTGGCCTCCCCCCTGACGCAGGGCCGGAAGGGTGGCCTGGCAGACCTGCAGCACGCTGGTGACATTGAGCTGCATCAGCCACTGCCAACGCTCGAGGCTCATCTCCGCCAGGGCACCGGTGTAGGCGGCGCCGGCGTTGTTGATCACAAGGGTTGGACGCAGCCCTCGGCTCAACAGCTCCGCGAGCTTTGGAGCGATCGTGGCCGCATCCGACAGGTCGACAGAGCTGGTCTCGACCCGGCAAGTGCTGCTGCGCAACCCCTGGGCGAGGGCCTCCAGCTCATCGCCTGAGCGGGCCAACAGCAGCAGCTGGTAGCCCTGGCTGGCGAACAGACGGGCCGTTGCCGCACCAATGCCGCGAGACGCCCCTGTAATCAGGGCGACGGGGGCATTGGTCGAACGGGGATCGGGGGAGGTCAGGCTCAGCGGAGTGCCCAGCAGCGGGCTCGAATCTGAACCAAACCTTAAGAGCTGAGGCTGGCGTCCTGCGCCCCCGATTCCAGAAATCTCCCCATGCGCCGGAATTTGGCGTAGCGCTGCTCCAGCAGGGCTTCCTCGCTCAGGGCCTTCAGGGCGGAGAGCTGTTGAAGCAGGGCGGTTTTGAGGTTCTCAGCGGCTTGGCGTGGGGCCCAGTGGTTGCCGCCCGAGGGCTCGGGGATGATCTCGTCGATGATCCCGAGCTTGATCAGATCCGGAGCGGTGATCTTGAGGGCCTCGGCCGCTACGGGGGCCTTGCCGGCATCACGCCAAAGGATCGACGCACAGGCTTCCGGGCTGGCCACGGTGTAGACGCTGTGCTGGAACATCAGCAGGCGGTCGGCCACCCCGATTCCCAGGGCTCCTCCGGAGCCGCCTTCGCCGATCACCGTGGCCAGGATCGGAACCCTGAGGCGGAACATCTCGCGCAGGTTCACGGCAATGGCTTCGCCCTGCCCCTGCTCTTCAGCCAGCAAACCGGCGTAGGCCCCCGGGGTGTCAATGAAACTCAAGATCGGCAGGCGGAAGCGATCGGCATGCTCCATCAAGCGCATGGCCTTGCGGTAGCCGCCGGGAGAGGCCATGCCGAAGTTGCGGGCCACGTTCTCCTTGGTGTCGCGGCCCTTCTGGTGGCCCAGAAGCACCACGCCCTGGTCGCCGATGCGACCCACGCCACCCACCAGGGCCTGGTCATCACTGCCCCGGCGGTCTCCATGGAGCTCGATGAATTCGTCGGTGAGCACCTGGATGTAATCCAGGGTGCTGGGGCGTTGGGGATGCCGGGCTACCTGGATCTTCTGGGCCGGCGTCAGGTTGCTGAAGATTTCTTCGCGGCGGCGGGCGGCCAGGGTCTCCAGTTGGAGCAGCTGCTGGCTCACATCCACTTCGGAGTCTTTGGCTAGTTGCCGGATCTGCTCGATCTGCTCCTCAAGCTCCACCAGGGGCTTCTCGAAGTCGAGCAGGGGACGGCGGGCCATGACAGCGGGGGGAAGGGGCGGGAGCGAGGGGCGACTCAGGAGGGAGGAACCGGCGGCTTTAGGCCGCAGCCAGTTCGAGACCTGAGTTGTCGGATCGGCTGCGGGCGCTGTCGAGAGCGATGGCTCGGAACCCGTGCCTCAGGGAGGCGTTGCCGATCAGCTCCATGTTGGCGAGCGAGATGTTGTTGCGCCCCCAGCTGAAGTTGGTGTGGATGCCTTCAAATTCCAGCAGCATCGCTTCGGCAAAGCAAGCGAAGAGCTGGCGTTTCGGGTTTTCCATCTCAGCCACCTCCATCATCTGCCAGCCGATGTCCTGCCAGAACTCAACAATCCCGCCCTTCAAGACGTGCACCCCATCGCCGGCCACCTTGGCGTCGAGATTTTTTGGGTAGCCGCCATCGATCATCAAGCAGGGCTTGCGCAGAGTGCTGTGGTCGATGGTCAGGGTCTGGGGCAGGCTGGCCACCCACACCACCACATCGGCTTCGGGAAGGGCCTCCTCAAGGCTGAGGATGCGGCCGCCGCCCAATGAGGTCTGGAGATCGAGCAGTCGCTGCTGCTGCCGGGCCACCAGGAGCAATTCGCCGACCTGGGTTTTCTGCGCTAGCCAACGGCACACGGCACTACCGATGTCGCCAGTGGCTCCCACCACCGCCACTTTGGCCTTGCTGAGATCGATGCCGAGCGCTGGCGCATTGGTTTCCACCTGCTGGCAGATCACCCAGGCGGTGTGGGTGTTCCCTGTGGTGAAGCGTTCCCACTCCAGGGTGGTGTTGCGGATCTGCTGGAACTTCGAGAGGTCGTAGTTCTCGAAAATGATCGAGGTGAAGCCCCCCAGCGCGGTCACGTTGATGCCGTTCTTCTGGGCCAGCTCCATGGCGTTCTGCACCTTGCGCGTGGCCGTTTTGAAGCGGCTCAGCATCTCCGGCACGAAGCAGGAGTCGATGTAGGTGCCTTGGATGGTCTTCCCGGTTTTGCTGGTCACCTCAAAGGTTTCCAGCAGTTGTGGTGGTGCGGAACACCAGGAGAGCAGATCGGCCTCAGCCATCTCCTCGAGCCCCAGATCGCGGGCCTTTTCCTGGGCCTGCGCGAAGCTGCTGGAGTGACCGATCAGACCAAACATGCGTAGGGGCTCTCCTGGTTACACACCGGCCGAGAAGACACCTGATTAAAGGGCAGCGCCGGGCTGTTCAATCAGTGGAGATCAGCCCACCAGGGCTGCTGCAGCCATGCGGGCGATTTCTCGGGTGCTGAATCCGATTTCGGTCAGGGCTTCCTGGTAGGCGATCAGGAAATCCTCGATCAGGTCCTCCTTGTCCATGTGGAGCACGGCGGCGTCGCTGGCCACCTGATCCAGCATCCGGCGGATCAAGGGCAGGTTGTCGCGGTTGGCCTGCTCAAGCTCCTCGCGGCAGCTCTCGAGGTTGGCTTTGAGCCAGACCTCACCGTAGTTCAGGTGGGTGTACTCATCCTTGACCACGCCCTCGGTGATCTTGCGGGCGAAGGGATCAGCAACCGGGATATAGATGTGATAGGCCGAGATGGCGAAGGCCTCGATCAGCAGGGCCTGAATCAACAGGCAGGTGGGCACTTTGCCGGCCGCCAGGGCGTTCTTGAAGTTGTCGTGTAAGGGCGCGAAAAACTCCTTGGCGAAGGCCATATCGGCCTCGACGCCGAGGTTGTTGGCACAGGCGGTGAAGCCCTTCATGTGCTTCAGCTCCATCCGGGCGAGCTTGGTGAGCTCGTCGGCCTGGTCAGGCAGAAGCGTGCCGATCGACATGTAGTTGTCGTGAGCCTCCTGCTCGCCTTCGATCACGATGGCGTTGATGCGGCTGTAGGCGTCCTTGTAGGAGGCGCTGGTGAAGTCGGGAAGCCCTGTGGAGCCGCTTTCAGTAGGCAGATCAGTGGCTTCAAGGGTCGCCATAGCTACCGAGATCACGTCGCATTGGGGTTGACTGTAACCATCTCGATCCGTTTCAGATGAGCTTTGGCAGCTTTTGCCCACCGAATGCCCAGCCAACTGCTCCAGAGATCACGGCTTGACTGGTGGCCAGTCGCTTCGCAGCAGGGCCTGGAACAGGGCGACCCAGCCCTGCTCCAGCCGCTGGTTCAGGGCTGCCCCAAGTTCCGCGTTGGAGCCTCTCGCATCGCCGATCACCCCCGAGGCGCTGAGATCGCGGGTGCGCCACGCCGTGGGAACAGTCCCCTCCAGGCTCCAGCCTTCGGGCGGGAGCTGCTGGCCATTCCCATCGCAGGGGCGCTCAGGGCCCACCTGATCAGGAGCCAGATGCAGCATCAGGCTTGTTTCAGCAAGACCGGCGTGGAGTCCGTTCTGGCGCTCGGGTTCAGGCAGGAGATCGGCCACGCCTTCCGGGCCGCTCCAGAGGAAACAGGGGAGCACCGCCAGCGTTGGCCGGGTGGCGCGTAACTGCCTGGCCGCCACCTGCAGCAGGGCAATCTGCCCGCCATGGGCGTTGAACAGCACCAGACGTTGGAAGCCCGCATCGGCCAATTGCTCCCCCACCGATTGCACCAGGCTCAGCAGGGTCTCTGCCGAGAGGGAGAGGGTGCCGCGGAACCCCAGATGCTCGGGGGAGAAGCCGATCTGCTGGGGAGGGAGACGCCAGATCGGAAGCTCGGGGGCCAGCTGCTTCAGGACCGCATCCAGGACGTGATCAGCGAACAGGGCATCGGTGCCCATGGGCAGTTGGGGGCCGTGCTGTTCAAACGCTCCGAAGGGCCAGACCACCGTGCTGCCGGGGCGTTGCGCAGCGGCCTCCAACGCGGGCCAGGGCATCCGCTCGAGATGACGCCCCCCTGAGGGCAGCGCGGCTTGCTCGTCCTCAGGCATAGGGGCAACCAGATGCATCGGGGGGCGTCTCTACAGTGTGTCGCTGTGCGTCTTCGCTTGGTCATGGCCGGTTCCGGCACTCCCCAGCCCCCCCAGCCCTCCTCCAAGCCGCAACCCACCTCGGCGCGTCCTGTGCCGCCGGCTCCGCAGCGACCGTCTGTCTCGCCTCCGCCGGTGCGCAAGCCTCCCCAGGTTCTGCAGATCAACAAAAAAGAGGAGCAGCTGAGGCTCGAGCGCGAGGCCGCCGAAGCTCGCGCAGCCGCAGATGCAGCCGCCCAACGGGCCACCGACCTTGAAAATGCCGCCAGGCAGGCCCGCGGCGAAGAACCCTTGGCGCCACAACGCCCTGCGGCTGCCCCTCGTCCGGTGGCAGCAGCCGACGACGAGCTGTTCGATATGAGCGGCTTTGAGGGCCTCACCATGGCTGACCTGCTGGGTCCCGGTGACCGCAACAAGCCCCGTCGTGGTTCCGCTCCCCAGGCTCAGGCGGCCCCGCCGGTGCCGTCCCGTTCGGTTGACGACTTTGATTTCGACGAGGAGGCCTTCCTCGCCGCACTCGATGAACAGGACTTTGTGGGTACCACCGGAGAGGTGGTCTCCGGCACGGTGATCGGCCTGGAGAGCGACGGTGTTTATGTCGACATCGGAGGCAAGGCTCCTGGCTTCATGCCCAAGAAGGAGGCTGGCCTCGGGGTGATCACCAACCTCAAGGAGCGTTTCCCCAAGGGATTGCAGGTGGAGGTGCTCGTGACCCGCGAGCAGAACGCCGACGGCATGGTCACCGTGAGTGCCCGTGCCCTGGCGCTGCGTCAGAGCTGGGAAAAGGTGCGGGCACTGGAGAAAGAAGGCAAGGTTCTCCAGGTGAAGGTCAACGGCTTCAACCGTGGTGGCATCACCTGCGATGTCGAAGGTCTGCGCGGTTTTGTGCCCCGCTCTCAGCTGCAGGAGGGTGAGAACCACGAAGCACTGGTGGGTAAGACCCTTGGCGTTGCCTTCCTGGAGGTGAACCCCGAGACTCGCAAGCTGGTGCTTTCCGAGAAGAAAGCGGCCACCGCGGCTCTGTTCCAGAACCTGGAGGTGGGTCAGCTGGTGGAGGGACAGGTGGTCTCGGTGAAGCCCTACGGCCTGTTCGTCGATCTCGGCGGCATCAGCGGTTTGCTGCACCAGTCGGTGATCACCGGTGGGCAGATGCGCGATCTGCGCGAAGTGTTCGACCAGGGAGACCGGGTCAAGGCGTTGATTACGGAGCTCGACCCCGGTCGTGGCCGCATCGCCCTGAACACCGCCCTGCTGGAAGGTCAGCCTGGAGAGCTGTTGATCGAGCGCGACAAGGTGATGGCGGAAGCCGCCGATCGCGCCAACAGGGCTCGTAACGTGCTGCGTCAGCAGGAACAAAGCGCCGGATGATCCAGGCCACCGAGCAGGCGCCAGCGGCACTCATCCAGGCGGACTGGGAACTCGATTACTACTCCCGGCCAATCCTTGAGGAGGATGGCAAGAAGCGTTGGGAGCTGCTGATCTGCAGTTCCCAGCTGGGGACCAGCGAAGAGCGGGCTTTCCGCTGGGTGCTCAACTGCCCGGCGTCCAGCGTGAATTCACAGTGGTTGAAAAGCGCCCTCGAACAGGCCCTAGCAGCCGCAGCCGATCAGGGATTTGCGCCGCCGCGCAAGCTCCGTTGCTGGAGGGCTTCGATGCGCACGATGGTGCAGCGCGCCTCAGAACAGCTGGGCCTCGAACTGGTGCCCAGTCGCCGTTGCTACGCCTTGGTGGAGTGGCTGCAGGAGCGGCAGGCCACGGTGTATCCCCAGGAAGAGGGCTACATGGCTGGCCCCTTGGCTCCGCCTCCACAACCGATTCAACCGGTGCCGGTACCGCTGCCTGAAGCCGCCCGCGGCGACAGTTGGTCCTGGGCCTCGTTACCGCTGGGCGCCCTGCGCGAAGCCGCCGATTGGGAGACCAGCTTTGGTGGCCTGGCACCCCTCTCGGCCGATCTCTCCGACGATCTGATGGTCAGTGGCCTGCGGCTCTTCAGCAGTTCTCGCTCCCTAGCGATCGCTGGATGGTTGGCGGGTCTTGAACCGGTGCGTTTGGAGGTATCCGCTCAGCAGTTAGTGCTCGAGGCGGGTCTGGAGGATCGTTGGTTGCTTGGGCAGCTGGAGCAGGACGAAGCGGCGGCGGCGGCGGCGGCCTTCCAGGCCTCCCGAGAACAGGCCTGTGGGGTGCAGTTCCTTGCCGTTCAATCGAGCCCTGATCAGCAGGGCTTTGATGGCTTCTGGATCCTGAGGGATCTGCCCGACGCCTGAGGCTGTTTGTGACCCCATGGCCGAAGCGGTTCCCTCTCCCTTCGATCGACCGGATGCTGGTTTCAATCCGCTCAAGGGTTGGACCTGGATTGGCTGCTACGGCGGTTATTACCTCCAGGCGGATCTGCTGAAGGAGTTTGAACACGGCTTTTTCACCCGCCAGTGGGAGGAGCGTGGTCCCGATGTGCTGGCGGGCTATGTCAGTGCCGGGGTGAGTGTGCATCGACCGCGGCAGGTCCACAGCGCTTTGGTGCTGCCGGCCAGTCAGGCCTCAGCTGAGCCGTGGCCCGAGGCCGATGGTCTCTGGAGCGACGCCGGTGGCCAGAGCCTCTGGGTGTGTGGAGCTGATTGCACCCCAGTTCTGCTGGCTGACCCCCGCAGCGGGCGGGTGGCGGCTTGTCATGCGGGATGGCGCGGCCTGGCCGGCGGCATCCTGCTGAATGCCATCGAGCTGTTGGAGCAGCAGGGCTGTCGTCGCACGGAGTTGCTCGTCGCCCTGGGCCCCGCGGTCAGCGGTGCTCACTACCAAGTCGAGATGGAGGTGGTGGATGCGGTGGTTCAGGTGCTGCAGCGGGCTCGGCCCGACCTCAGCGCTGACCAGGCGGTCGCCGAGCTGGAGCAGTGCGGAGCCGTGCAGGGCGACCCCGAGCCTGAACGCCGCCGCTTTGACATCCGATTGGCGACGAGGCTGCTTTTGCAGCTGGCGGGAGTACCCGTGGATCAGATCAGCCTTTGCCCGCTTTGCACCGTTTCCGAGCCTCTGCTGTTCCGTTCCTGGCGCCGCGATCAGGTCAAAGCTGTGCAGTGGAGCGGGATCGTGTCGCAGCAGGAGACCTGAATTACTCGAGGTTGAGGCTCAGTTGATCGGGGCTCGACTTCCCCTTGGGCGACTGCCGTTTGCGTTTCGACGTGGACCGGATCGCTGTGGATTCTGGCGCGACTTCGGACGCGGCTTCGGGCGCCGATTCAGAGTCAGCGGATCCATCCTCACTGCGGCGCATGCTGAACCAGCTGAGCAAGGCGCTCCAGCCCAAGGAATCGAGGCTGCTCAGATCCACGGCCATGGGATGGAGCCTCTGGCCGGCCTCGGCACACCAGCTCACATCGGCATTCGGGAAACGATGGCTCGCAAACGGTGTGAACCGCTCCGGGAGCTGTGCCATGGCTGAGCGAATGTCTCCCATCGCTTGACGTCTGGCGGCCAATGTCTCTAAGCGTTGCTTCCTTGCCTGGGTGTAATCGAGCACCGCGGCGGGGTAGTGGGCTAGTGCCGGGGGTGCCCCGAGCTGGTCATTGGTCAGGGATGAGAGTTCGGGCAACCAGCGGCGAATGAACAGTCCATGGGGGTCGCAGCGATTCACCGCCACTTGGCCTGGGTGGTAAATCCGGCTCCATGCCTTGGCTGCGCGATAGGTCGCTCCCGCCTGCATCGCCCATTGGTAGTGATCGATCGGGCAGTCGCCATCGATCAGATGTCGCATGAAATGCAGGGCCCCATAGCGCCAGTCGATTCCGCAGAGGTTGCTGAGAAAACTGGCGTAGATCGCTCGGCTGCGGAAGTTCAGCTCGAGCCAGCCACCTTCAGCCTGCAGGCAGCGGGCCGCGGCATCCACGATGGGAAAACCGGTGCGCCCTTCCATCCAGGCCTGATAGAGCTCCTGCTGTTGGGCACTGAGATCAGCCTCAGCGGGATCATGACCACTCCAGAGGGAGCGCAGCTCCAGCTGAGGCAGGTAGCGAAAGCGTTGATGAATCGAGCAACCCCAGCGCAGGCGACTGGCCAGTTGCTGCATGCTGCGGCGCCTTTGGGGATCGCTGGCGCTGGCGGCGATTCGCTGCAGGCATTGCCGCGGTGTGATCACACCAAACTTCAGGTAAGGGCTTAGCCCTGTGGTGACCTTGGCTGAGGGATAACTGAGTTCCCAGTGGTAGGTCCTCGAGTCAGGCCCCGCGCAGAACTGATTCAGTCGCTCCAGGGCGGCCTCGCTGCCGGCGGGAGGCATCGGTTTGCCGTCGGCGATGAGGCCCAGATCCCGCAACGTGGGGATCGGCAGATCCGCAAGGAGACCACGCGCTTCAGGCACGTGGAGTCGCTGCGGCTCGGGGTCGATCGCCTCCGCCATGGCCCGGTGCCAGCCTTGACTCCACGCCCCATAAGAAATCAGCTCGGCACTGACGCCAGCGGGCTCTACCCACTGCAGGTCAATGCCCTGCTCAGCCAGGCACTGGCTCACCGCCGCATCGCGCACCCGCCCCACCAGGCGCTCCGTGTCGGTGTGGGCCAAGACCCGGCGTGCCCCACTGGCACCGGCGATCTCTTTGAGCACCTGTGCCGGCTTGCCGCGGCGCACCAAAAGCCGACCACCCAGCTGCCGCAGCCTCCGGTCGAGAGCCCGCAGGCTGAGTAACAGAAATTCCACCCTGGCCACTGCTGTTTCCGGGTGGAACAGCAGGTTGTTGTCCAATACAAAAATGGGCACAACTGGGCCTTGAGCACACGCCAGTGCCAGGGCCCGATGGTCACAGCTCCGCAGATCGCGGCGAAACCAGATCAGGCTTGGCGTCACCATGCGATGCAGAGCGACTTTCGAAACTTTTTGAGGTTGCTATTGCCTCTTGCCGAAATCACAACGGGATGTGAGGATGCAGATGTTGCATACTTTTCAAACATGCTCACTGGAGCAGATCTCCTCGCCAAGGTCAAAGAGATGGGCGACGTGAGCAAATCCGACGTTGTTCGGGCTTGCGGATACGTCTCCAGCAAGAAGGATGGCACTGAGCGCCTGAACTTCACGGCTTTTTACGAAGCGCTTCTCAATGCCAAGGGCGTTGAGTTTGGCGGATCCAGCGCCAAGGTGGGCAAGGGCGGCCGCAAGCTCAGTTTCACCACCAAGGTGCAGTTCAACGGCAATCTGATGGTCGGCAAGGCCTATACCGCCCTGCTCGATCTCAAGCCCGGTGATGAATTCGAGATCAAGCTGGGTCGCAAGCAGATCCGTCTGGTGCCCCTGGGCTCTGTCGACGAAGAAGACTGAGCCCAACGGCCTCCGCAACGCGGATGCCATCCATCGCAGCGGAGAGGATCCCGCCGGCGTAGCCGGCTCCCTCTCCCGCCGGATACAACCCATGGGTATTCGCGCTTTCCATCTGTTCATTGCGCGGGATGCGAATGGGAGATGAGGTGCGCGTTTCCACGCCAGTTAGCAGAGCATCCTCCATGGCGTAACCGGGAATTTGCCGGCTGAATTGCGGCAGGGCTTCCCGCAGGGCCTGGATCACGAAGTCAGGCAACGCGGCGCTCAGATCGGTGTAGGTCACGCCGGGTGCATACGACGGCTGGATCGTTCCTGGTTCGCCTGACGCTTGGCCCGCCAAAAAGTCGCCAAGCCGTTGCCCCGGAGCGGAATAGTCGGAGCCCCCCAGTTCGAAGGCCCGGCTCTCCCAATGCCGCTGGAAGGCGACTCCAGCGAGGGGATCACCGGGGTAGGCCCCGTAGGGCTCTAGATCAGCGGGTTCGATGTTCACCACGATGCCGCTGTTGGCATTGCGCTCGTTGCGGGAGTGCTGGCTCATGCCGTTGGTGACGACGCGACCTGTCTCGGAGGTGGCTCCCACCACCAGGCCGCCCGGGCACATGCAGAAGCTGTAGACGCAGCGTCCATTGCTGACGTGCTGCACCAGCTTGTATTCCGCGGCCCCCAGGCGGGGATGGCCGGCGCAGGCTCCCCAGCGGGCAGTGTCGATTAATGGTTGCGGATGTTCGATGCGAAACCCCACCGAGAACGGTTTGCGCTCCATCGCCACCCCTTGCTCTTGCAGCGCTTCAAAGCAGTCGCGGGCGCTATGGCCCACCGCCAGCACCACATGCTCTGCAGCGATGAATTCCCCGCTGGCCAAATGGAGACCCTTCAGTCGCCGTTCCTGCCCTGAATCGCTCAGTTCGAGGCTCGTCATGCGCGATTCGAAGCGGATGGTGCCCCCTAGGGCCTCGATCTTGCGCCGCAACCCACGCACCACCGTGGCCAATTTGAAGGTGCCGATGTGGGGGTGGTGCTTCACCAGGATCTCCGGGTTGGCACCAGCGGCCACGAGCTCTTCGAGCACCTTGCGCCCCAGATGCCTTGGGTCACGCACCTGGCTGTAGAGCTTTCCATCGGAGAAGGTTCCTGCCCCCCCTTCCCCAAATTGGGCATTCGATTCAGGGTTGAAGGGCCGCTCTCTCCTCCAGAAACCAAAGGTGTCGGCGGTGCGCTCCTTCACGGGTTTCCCCCGCTCCAGCAGCAGAGGTTTCAGCCCCATCTCCGCCAACAGCAGGGCGCAGAAGTAGCCGCAGGGCCCGGCTCCCACAACTACGGGCCTGGGCAGGCTGTGCCCTGCAGGTGCCCTCCCCACGGGGCGATACAGCGTGTCGGGGGTCAACTGCAGGTGCGGGTCGCGCTCAAAGCGACGCAGCAGTTTGCGTTCCAGCTCCTCGGGCAGTTCCAGATCGAGGCTGTAGGCCACCTGGATGTTCTGTCGGCGGCGCGCGTCGATGCTCTGCTTGACGATGCGGAATTGCCGGAGAACGGCCGGATCCAGCTTCAGCCGTTTGCAGATAGCAGGAGCCAGATCCTCGGGGGTGTGATCGAGGGGCAGTTTCAACTCGCTCAATCGCAGCACCGCTCTCCCCGCCGTCCGCATCTGCATTCCAGCACCGGGCCAGCTGCCTAGGGTCGTGGTCCTTGCACCGCCCAGCCATGCACGCCACCTATTTCGGGGCTAACGGCTGGTTGTTGGAGTTCGCTGAACTGCGCGTGCTGGTGGATCCCTGGTTGCGGGGGCCTTTGGTCTTCCCTCCCGGCCCCTGGTTTTTTCAGGGAACCATCGAGCATCGCTTCGAGATCCCTCAGAACCTGGATCTGCTGCTGTTGACCCAGGGCCTGGATGACCACACCCACCCGGAGAGCCTGGCCTTGCTGCCCCGCTCCCTGCCGGTGATGGGCTCCGCAACGGCGGCCGCCAAGGCCCGGCAGTTGGGCTTCAGCACGGTCACGGCCCTCAAGCCCGGTGAATCCTTTGCCCATGGAGCGTTGGTCATCACGGCCACGGCTGGGGCCCCGGTGCCCCAGGTGGAAAACGGCTACCTGCTCTCGCACCCCGAGGGCTCCCTTTATCTGGAGCCCCATGGCTACCTGCCCGACGATCTGCCTCAGCAGCCCCTGGATGCTGTGATCACGCCGGTGGTGGATCTGGGCCTGCCCTTGGCTGGGGCCTTCGTGCGGGGGCGCAGTGTGTTGCCCGCTCTGCTGGAGCGCTTCTCCCCGCAGACGGTGCTGGCCAGCACGGCCGGAGGGGCCGTGGAGTTCAGTGGCCTGCTCACCCGTTGGCTTTGGCAGCGCGGCAGTGTGGTGGAGGCCGGCGAGCAGATGGGGCGATCAACCTGTTTGATCGATCCGGTGCCCGGCCAGCGTTACGCGCTTCAACGCAGTGGTCATGGTTCGCACCGTCCTGCAGCGGTGGAGCACTGAGAGTTCCCTGCTTAGGGTTGACCTTTCCACGATTGGTCGCATGTCGCCTCGCTCCCGCGCCTGGCTGAAGCCTCTGGGCCTTTACGGTGCCGCTCTGCTGGCCAGCGCTGGTGTTGCCCTGAGCGTCGCCCCCCCTGCCTTGGCCATTCCTGAGGCTGATGCGATCAAGAAGCTGTCGGTCATTCCGGTGTTCGTGATCACCGATGCCAACGGCGTGCCCCTGCCGATCCCCAGGGAAAAGAACCTGGTGCTGCCCCTTTATTTGGAGGGAGATCGCGCTTCCCGGGAGTTGGCGGCCCTGCTGAAGAGCAACCCCGAACTCAAAGCCAACGTTGTGCCCGTGCCGCTCAACGTGATGAACGAGAAGGTGGTCGAGCTCAACAAGCAGCTCAAGGACAAGAGCAAGCCCCTGGTGGCCCCGGTGGTGCTCAATGAAGCCGATGTGAAGGAGGCCATTGCCATCCTCAAAACCGAGGGCCTCACCGAGAAACAGATTCAGGAAGGTCTGAATGTGCCCCTCTTTTTCACCAACCCCTTCCTGACCATCAACACCCCGGAGGGCCCGAGGGGTGTGTTTTTCCTCAGCTACGAGGAACTGCAAAAGGCCCTCTCTGGCCTGCCCCCCGCAGAACGCAGCAAGCTGAAACCGAAGGTTGCCGACATCTCGGCGGTGATCGAGCAAATCACCAAAACCAAGGAAGACAGCTTTGTGATCTTCCCCACCCGGGAGTACTTCCGCCTGGTTGAGGAGGCGAAGGCCAAGGCCCAATCCGCGCCGTCCGCTCCGGCCAAACCGGCCAAATAAGTCCAGGCTCAAAGCCGGCGGTTTGGGTTACGGGCTTGGGGGTGAGTCCTCAGGCCCGCCTGTCTCCTTAGGCGACTCCGGCATCCACTGGGCTAGAAGGCCCGCTCCGATCAAAAAGGCGCCGATGCCGAGGGCGAGGTTTTTGTTCGCCCCAGCCGCCTCTGGTCCCCAAGCCGCAGCCGCAAGAAAGGCGCTGCCCAAGAGCAGGCTGGGAACCAGCACGATTCCCTTGGCGGCGCGGTTGATGCTCATTCAGCAGCCCGGGCTCGGTGTTGCGAGGCCGGCCTCAATCAAGGCGCTGCCCAGATCCAGGGAGCCCTGGGATCCCTGCCGTTCGATCCCGGCAATCAGAATTCCGTCGTCACTGCCCCGGGGGCGCAGGTTCACCTTGCTGCGGCGCGGCAGCTGTTGACGCAGCCAGCCTGCGGCTTGGGCTTGATCGGAGTCCGCCACGGCCACGCAGGCCAGGCGCACGGTGTAGGTGCGGTTGTGATCTCCGATTTGCAGGAGCGTTCCACTGCGCACCTGAAGCACCTCCGCGGCGTTCGCCGTCAGCGGTGACAGCAACAGCCAGAACCCTGCCAGAGCCGCCAGAACCCAGCTGCGCATCAGAGCTTGGCGCCGCAGTTGGGGCAGTACAGGCTCGAGCTGGAGGTGATGTGATGGCAGCTGTGGCACTCGCGGCTGGTGTCGATCGCCAACTCGGGATGGGAGGGCAGGCCCACCATCTGGGCGTTGCTGGCACCGGGGGGCACCATCGGATAGCAGTTCTCGTTGCGGCGTACCTTCACCTCAATGAAGGCCGGGCCGGGGTGGGCCAGGGCCTCTGTCAGCGAGGAGCGCAGCTCGGATCGTTCCGTGATCTGCACACCCTTGACCCCGAAGGCTTCCGCCAAGGCGGGGAAGTTCGGCATGCCACCAGTCATCTCCGAGGCGGAGTAGCGCTCGCCGTAGAAGCTTTCCTGCCACTGGCGCACCATGCCCTGCCAGCCGTTGTTGAGCACCACCACCTTCACCGGGAGGTCGTATTGGCTGAGGGTGCCCAGCTCCTGGATGTTCATCAGGATGCTGGCGTCACCAGCCACGCAGATAACCGGCTCCTGGGGATAAGCGGTTTGAACGCCCATGGCTGCCGGCATGCCGTAGCCCATGGTTCCGAGCCCGGCGGAACTCACCCAACGGCGCGGTCCGGTGTGCAGGAACTGGGCAGCCCACATCTGGTGCTGGCCCACATCCGTGGTGTAGAAGGCCTTGGGCGAGAGCTCCTGGAGCATCGCCACCACTTCCTGGGGGGCGATTTCACCTTCGGGTGCCGGCACCACCAGGGGGTAGTGGGTCTTCCACTGGGCGATGCGTTCGAGCCAAGCCTCGGTGCGCCCGCCGGAACTGTCCTCACGGGAGGCGGCAAGCATCGCTTCGAGCGCGAGCTTCACATCCGCCACGACAGGCACATCCGGCGTGCGGGTCTTGCCCATCTCGGCCGCATCGATGTCGATATGAATCACCTGGGCTCTTGGGGCGAAGCCGTCCAGACGCCCGGTGACCCGATCATCGAAGCGCGCACCGGCGGCGATCAGCAGATCGCATTCCGTGACCGCAAAGTTGGCGTAGGCCGTTCCATGCATGCCGAGCATGCCAACGGAAAGCGGATGCAGTTCATCGAACGCCCCTTTGCCCATCAGGGTTGTGGTCACGGGCAGGCGGAATCGCTCCGCCAGCTCATGCACAGCCCCATGGGCTCCACTGCTGATGGCGCCGCCGCCCACGTAGAGCAGCGGACGGCGGGCCTGACGAATCAGCTCCAGGGCTGCCGCCACATCGGAGCTCTGTGGTGGCGTGGGCAGTTGGAATCCGGCGGGCACAGCCGTGCCCGGCTCCACGGGGATGTAATCGAACTCTTCGACGCCCACATCCTTGGGCACATCAATCAGCACCGGGCCCGGGCGGCCGCTGGAGGCGATCAGGAACGCTTCAGCCACGATCCGAGCGATGTCCCGGGGATCACGCACCACCCAGGAGTGCTTCACGATCGGCAGGGTGATGCCGAAGATGTCGGTTTCCTGGAATGCATCCGTGCCGATGGCGGCGCGGGGCACCTGGCCCGTGATCACCACCATCGGCACCGAATCCATGTGGGCGGTGGCGATGCCGGTCACCAGGTTGGTGGCGCCCGGTCCGGAGGTGCCGAAGCACACGCCCACCTTGCCGGTGGCACGGGCGTAGGCATCGGCGGCATGGGTGCCGCCCTGCTCATGGCGCACCAGGATGTGCTTGAGCCAGCCGCGGGATTCAGCCTTGTGCAGCTCGTCGTAAATCGGAAGGATCGCGCCGCCCGGATAGCCGAAAATGTGCTCCACGCCATGGCGGCGCAAGGCATCCATCAGGGCATAGCCACCACTCACCCGCCCCGGAGTGGCCTGATCAGCGGCGGTGGCCACTTGCGATACGGACGTCACGGTCACAGCGGCGGCTGACTGCGTTCGATAAGTAGGACAACACTAAGGTCTGGCCCGGGAAACGGCTGGCCCGATGGCGGGCCGATGTGGGCGTCCCCTTACCCACGGCGTGCCCTGGCCATCGCCCGCAACACGACCAGCGGATCGACCCATTGGTTGCCGTAGCGCACACCCCAGTGCAGATGCGGACCGGTGCTGCGGCCGCTCATGCCCACATGGCCGATGAGCTGGCCGCTGGCGACGCGACTGTCCACCTGCAGCACAACCTGACCGCTGCGGTAGCGGCCCGCGTCTAGCGACCCCGCCAGATGGCAGTAGAGGTGCTCGTAGGGGCCTGACTGGATCACCAGGCCGACGCCGCAGCCTGTGTCGTTGATCAGCTCTTTGACCACGCCGCCCCACCAGCTGCGAATCGGCGACCCCAGCGGAGCAGCGATATCGATGCCGTGGTGAGGCTCGCTTCCACCCGCTGGACCGATCCGCAGGCCGAAGTGACTGGTGTAGCCGGAAAACATCGCCACGGGAAAGACCGCTCTGCTCCAGCGCCAATCCGCCAAGGCCGGAGCACCGCAGACCAGAACCGATGCTGTGACGGCCGTGAGGCGAGTGATCAGCCGCAGGCCGCGTTCAGAGCAATCCCAGGGAATGCAGGGGCCCACGACCGCTCAGCAGTTCCACCAAAAAAGCGGAGAAGCCGAGCATTGCCAAGCGGCCATTCCAGACCTCCGAGCTGTTGTTCCAGCCCCAGGCCCACTTGT
>VGPT01000024.1 GCA_016882485.1 Cyanobacteria bacterium M_surface_10_m1_298 | reverse complement strand
CCAGGGCCACCAGCTCCTGCACCTGACGGCCCAGGGTGATCTCCTGCTCATGGGTCAGCAGCGGCACACGCCCGATATCCCGCAGATACGAACGCACCAAATCCGTTCCCCCCGGCAGGGAGGGGTCAGCAGAAGCGGGTCGGCTCGAAGCGATCGCAACGACCACGGCTGGAAACGTGAACTGATGTAAAGCCTACCCTGAAGAAGTGTAAAGACGCTCTCAGGAAAGCCGGATCGCTCGGATTGCCTGCTGGCAGAGCGTTCAGGATCCGGCCCGGCTCAGCAACCAGCTGGCGGTCTTGAGATAGATGAACACGCCGGCCACATCTGTGGCGGTGGCGATGAAGGGGGCCGACATCAGAGCCGGATCCAGGCCCAGCCGGTTGAACAGCAGGGGCAGGGCCGCTCCAGCGGTGGCCGCCAGAGTGGTGATCGCCACCAGGCTGAAACCCGCCGCGCTGGCTACCAACCAGTTGCCGCCGCTCACGTAGCCCGACCAAGGCACCACCACCAGCATCATCAACAGCCCCAGCAGGGCACCGGCGATCGCTTCCCTGCCGATCGCCTTGGCCGCCCCCAGGCTCTGAATGCGCTGGGTGCTGAGGCCGCGAATCACCACGGTGGAGCTCTGGGCGCCCACATTGCCGCCGGTGCCGATCAGCAGCGGGATAAAGGCTGCAAGCACTACAACCTGCTTGAGCACCCCATCCATCGAAGCGATCACCGCAGCCGTACCGCTGTTGGCCAGGAGCAGCACCAAGAGCCACACCACCCGGCGCCTGGCGACGCTGAACAGATTGCTCTGGAAGTAGTCGTCTTCATCGCCGGCCTGCACGGCACCAGCGGCGTAGAGGTCACGGGTGGCTTCCTGCTGGATCACGTCGATCACGTCATCGACGGTGACGATCCCCACCAGGCGCTGCTCTCGATCCACCACCGGCACAGCGAGGAAGTCGTAGCGCTGGATCACCCGGGCCACCTCTTCCTGATCGGTGTCGGTGCCAACGCTGAGCACCTCCCGGGTCATCACATCGCCCACCCGCTGCTCCGGATCGGCCACCACCAGGTCTCTCAACGACAGGATTCCAGTGAGATGGCGGGACGCGTCGGTGACGTAAAGGGCGTAGATCGTTTCGGTATCGCGGGCCCGGCGGCGCACGATCGTGAGGGCCTGGGCCACCGTGTGGAATTCCTTGAGGTCGATGAACTCCGTGGTCATCAACCGCCCGGCGGTCTCCGGCTCGTAGCCGAGCAGCTGGGCGGTCACGCGGCGCTCTGCGGGGCTCAACTCCGCCAACAACCGCCGCACCACCTTGGCCGGGAGTTCATCAAACAGATCCACCCGGTCATCGGGGGACATCTCTTCCACCAGCTCCAGCACCTCGCTGGAGCGCAGGCGCTCAAGGAGGGTCTGCTGCACAGCAGGCTCGAGATATTCGTAGACCGCGATCGCCTCGTCTTTGGGCAGCAGACGAAAAGCCAGGGCCTGCAGGGTGCGGGGCAAACCTCCGATCGCCTCGGCAATATCCACCTCTTGCACGGGCTGCAACAGCAGCTTCACGGCGTCGTAGTTGCCCACTTCCAACAGGACGCGAAGCTCCTGAACCAGCAACTCGGTGTTCAGCGCAGCGGCCGATGCCTCACTCATGGCTCCCCGGCTGCGCGGCAACCCGAGTGTATGGGCTGAAGTCGCTAGGGTCCGGCCACCCGCAATACCTAACCCATGGCCATCAGCGTGAACGATGTGGTCGTCACCAACGGCTCAGGCGAACCCCAGCGCCTGGGTGACCTCAATGGCCAGGTGGTGCTCGCCGTGAATGTGGCCAGCCGCTGTGGTTTCACCCGTCAGTACGCCGGCCTGCAGGCCCTCCAAGAGGCCTACGGCTCCCAGGGGTTTTCCGTGATCGCTTTCCCCTGCAACGACTTCGGGGCTCAGGAGCCCGGCAGTCTCGAGGAAATCAAACAGTTTTGCTCCACCACCTATGGAGTGAACTTCCCGGTGTTCGCCAAGGTGGCCATCAGCGCGGCCCCCTTCGACACCCTGGTGCAGGCCGAACCGGCAGGCCCTGTGGCCTGGAACTTCGAGAAGTTCCTGATCGGCAAAGACGGCACCGTGCTGCAGCGCTTCAAAAGCAATGTGGAACCTGAATCGGCCGAACTGAAGGTCGCAATCGAAGCGGCCCTGGCGGCTTGAACCCGAGCACTCTCCGCTAATTCTGTGCAGTCTGTACGGAATTAGCGGAGAGGCCTTGCGGCTCGGCTGGCCTAGGCCCTGGCCCGAAACAGGCGGCGACTACTCAACAGACCCCCGGCGGCAAAGAGCAGGCCCAACGCAAGGCTCACCACGATCAAGAGCAACGCCTCACCAGGCAAGCCAGCGCGCATCAGTTTCACCACATCGAGCATCCAGCTGCTGAAGGTGGTGAGACAGCCGCAGAATCCAATCCCCAGCAGCAGAACAAGATTGGTGCGGTAGGGAATCGGGCCCGCCAGAAAACCCAGCACAAACGAGCCAACCAGATTCACCAACAGATCCGCACCCGCGCTGCCGCCAATCCAGGGACCGAGCTGCACAGCGCTCTGCCAGCGCAACAGCGCACCAGGAACTGCGCCCAGAGCCACCCAAGCCAGTTCCTGGAACTCGAAGCGAAGGCGTCTGGAGGGAAGGGACTCAGGCACCGATCCAACTCCCGAGCAACACAGCAACAAGGCCTGCCAGCACGGAGCCAACCATCAGGAGCACCGCCTGGGAGCGCAAGCCGCTGCGATAGGCCTGCAGCAACTCCACGCTGAAGGTGGAAAACGTAGAGAGGCTGCCCAGGAAGCCGGTTCCCAGCAGCAATCCAACCTGCTGATCCGGGCCGCAGCGGCCGGCTAGGGCGGCAATCAAGCCGAGGGCAAAGCAGGCTGTGACATTGACCCCAAAGGTGCCCCAATGCTTGTGGGGAACCATCGGCTCGAAGTGGTTGACCAGGCGAAAGCGAAGCCAAGCGCCGGGGATGGCTCCAATCGCGACCAGAAGCGCCTCCCGCATCGATCAGGCCGCGGCGATCCAGCCGCGACGTGACCCGGCTTCCACCTGTAACCACTGACCCCCGTCCTGGCCATGCCAGCGGCGCAAGACCCGAAGAGGAACATGGGGGGGCAGCTGAGCCAAAGCAGGGGCTCGCCGATCGGGTGAAACCTGCAAGCACGCCCGGGCGGTGCTCAACAGTGGCTCACTGGCTGAACGGCGACGCACTTCCAGCGGGCGACGCTCAGCCCCGCCGGCGGGGAGGCCGATGGGCCCAAACAAGGCGAAGGCCAGCACCGCGCCCCAACGCAGGCTTGAGCCGGAGTGGGTGCCCATCAGATATCAAGTTGCGCCAGATCAAGTTCAGCGCTGTGGGTCTCGATGAACTCGCGGCGAGGGGCCACCTTGTCGCCCATCAGGATCGTGAAGATGCGATCCGCCTCAGCCGCATCCTCGATCTCCACTCGCTTCATCATGCGGGTGGCGGGATCCATGGTGGTTTCCCACAACTGCTTGGGCATCATCTCGCCGAGGCCTTTGAAGCGCTGGATCGTGTAATTGGCCTTCTCGCCAAAGCCCTCGATCGTGCTCTTTAGATCCGCTTCGTTGTAGCAGTAAGTGTGGTTTTTTCCACGCTCAACTTTATAGAGAGGCGGGCATGCGATGTAGATGTAGCCACCTTCAACAAGCGCCTTCTGGTAGCGATAGAAGAAGGTGAGCAGCAAGGTGCGGATGTGAGCCCCGTCAACGTCCGCATCGGTCATGATCACAATGCGGTGATAACGAAGATTTTTCTCGTCGAATTCTTCGCCCTTGATCCCCAAACCCAGGGCTGTGATCAAGGCCTGGATCTCGGTGTTCTTGTAGATCTTGGCGTCGTCAGTTTTCTCAATGTTGAGGATCTTTCCGCGCAAGGGCAAGATCGCCTGAAAACGGCGATCACGGCCCTGCTTCGCTGAGCCACCTGCGGAGTCGCCCTCCACGATATAGATCTCAGATTCCCCGGGATCCCTCGACGAGCAGTCGGCCAGCTTGCCGGGCAGGGTCGAGCTTTCCAACACGCTCTTTCGGCGCACAAGCTCTCGAGCCCGGCGAGCGGCCTCGGCCGCATTGAAGGCCTGGATTGCCTTTTCCAGGATCAGATCAATCACCGAGGGATTGAATTCCAGATACTCACTGAGGGATTCACCCACCAGGGAATCCACGATGCCCCGCACTTCCGTGTTGCCAAGCTTGGTCTTGGTTTGACCCTCAAATTCAGGCTCAGGAACCTTGACCGAGAGCACGGCGGTCAGGCCCTCGCGAATGTTTTCGCCAGCCAAGTTGGAATCAGAGTCTTTGCGTTTGCCTCTTTTTTTGGCAAAAGCGTTCAGGGTGCGGGTGAGGACGGTCTTCAGACCTTCGATATGGGTGCCGCCATCAACGGTGCGAATGTTATTGGCGAAACCGAAGATATTGTCAGAGTAGGCATCAACACACCACTGCAGGGCGGCCTCAACCTGAACGCCATCTTTTTCAGAGTTGACATAAATGATATCGGGATGCAAAGCATCCTTCTCTGCATTCATGTAGGCAACATATTCTTTAATGCCACCTTCGTAGTGATAGATCTCCTCGTGGGCCTCGCCTTCGGCGTTGCGGGCGGCAGGGCGCTCATCGCGGAAGACGATCCTGACGCCACCATTGAGGTAAGCGAGCTCCCTCAAGCGAGCGGAGAGAGTGTGGTAGTCAAACTCCACCCCTCCCGTGAAAATCTGGATGTCGGGCATGAAGCGCACCGAGGTTCCAGTGCGGGTGGGATCAGCCGCCGGCTCAGAGGCCAGGGTGCCAATCGGAGCACCCCGTTCAAAACGTTGGCGATGTTCCTTGCCCTGACGGTGAACGGTGACCTCAACCCACTCCGAGAGGGCGTTCACAACCGACACACCCACGCCGTGGAGGCCGCCGGAGACCTTGTAGCCGCCGGCACCGAACTTGCCACCCGCGTGCAAAACCGTCAGGACGGTCTCCAGAGCACTCTTGCCGGTGCGGGGGTGAATGTCGGTGGGAATGCCGCGCCCGTTATCGGTCACGGAGCAGCTGCCGTCGTCATTAATGACGACAAGAATCTCGTTGCAATGCCCCGCCAGGGCCTCGTCAACGGAGTTGTCGACCACCTCATAGACCAGGTGGTGCAAGCCCCTCGGCCCCGTGGTGCCGATGTACATGCCAGGCCGCTTGCGCACCGGCTCCAGGCCTTCCAGCACCTGGATCTGCTCGGCGCCGTAGGCAGCCTGAACTTTGGTGGCTTCGCTCATGAAATCCGGCGAGGGCAGAGCCAGTCCCGCAGGAGGCTCAACAAGGGCAAAAAGCCGTGCAGAGACCAGCCTTTGGAGGGCAATCTACCACCGATGCAATAGAGGCGCTTCCAGGCATGCCTGAGCCGCTTTTTCGGCAAGGGATGCAACCCCAGTCGAAGGGCTGTCCAACAAAGTGGCTGCATGGGTCTCGTTCACCAGCCACTCGTGATTGCCCTGCTGGGCCCCACGGCCAGCGGCAAAACCGCGCTCGGCATCAAGATCGCCAAGGCTCTGGAGCTGGCCGTGCTGTCGGTGGATTCCCGGCAGCTCTATCGCGAGATGGATATCGGCACCGCCAAGCCCACGGCCGAGCAACGAGCCGAGGTGCGCCACGAACTCCTGGATCTACGCAACCCCGATCAACCGATCAACCTGCAGGAGTTCAGGCAGGCCGCCGAACAACAGATCGAAGCTGAGCATCAACGCCAAGGCATCGCCCTGCTGGTGGGGGGCAGTGGTCTCTATCTCAAAGCCATCAACCAGGGCATGACGCCGCCGGCGGTGCCGCCCCAGGCCGCGCTGCGGCAACAGCTCGAAGCCCTCGGTCAGCCCCAGTGCCACGCCTTGCTCCGCGAGGCCGACCCCGAGGCCGGGGGGCGGATCATGCCGAACGACGCGGTGAGAACCCAACGGGCGCTGGAAGTGCTCTATGCCACGGGCAGACCGCTCAGCGCGCAACAAGGTTCCACGCCTCCACCCTGGCGCGTCTTGGAGCTGGGGCTGAATCCGCCGGATCTGCGCCAACGCATCGCCCAGCGCAGCAGCCAACTGTTCAGGGATGGGTTGATCGAAGAAACCCGAGGCTTGCAGGAGCGCTACGGCGTCGACTGCCCTCTGCTAGCGACCATTGGCTATGGAGAGGCGGCGGCGGTGCTGCGGGGCGACCTGAATCAGCAGCAGGCGCTCGAGCACACAACACGACGTACCCAGCAATTTGCCAAACGGCAGCGCACCTGGTTCCGCAGACAACACACACCGATCTGGCTCGAAGACGCCGACCCGCTGCAGCAGGCGTTGTCCGCGATCGAGCGCGTCCTAGGCTGAACGGTGAACAGCATCTGTTTTTCCGTCCTCTCGCCCGCCTGAATGCCACCCCGTCCCCGTTTTGACCGCCGTGCTCCCGTGCGGGAGCTCCCCAACATCAACGACCGCATCAGTTACCCCCAACTTCGGGTGGTGGATGCCGACGGCAGTCAGCTGGGGGTGATTTCAAGGGAGCAGGCCCTAGAAGTCGCCAAGGATCGCGAGCTGGATCTGGTGCTCGTCAGCGAGAAAGCAGACCCACCGGTCTGCCGGATCATGGACTACGGCAAGTTCAAGTTCGAGCAGGAAAAGAAAGCCAAGGAAGCCAAGAAAAAGTCGCATCAGACTGAAGTTAAAGAGGTCAAGATGCGCTACAAAATTGATCAGCACGATTACGACGTTCGCCTGGGCCAAGCCTCCCGCTTCCTCAAGGCGGGCGACAAAGTGAAGTGCACCGTGATCTTCCGCGGCCGGGAAATTCAGCACACCGCCCTCGCCGAGCAGCTCCTGCGCCGGATGGCCAAAGACCTGGAGGAGAAGGCCGAAATCCAGCAGGAGCCCAAGCGGGAGGGCCGCAACATGATCATGTTCCTGAGCCCGCGCAAAACCCCACTGGCTAAGGAGAAGGAAGCCGAAGCCGCCGCCAGCAAAGCGGTGCGCACCATCGAAACCCCCCGCCAAGCTGCCGCCCAAGCCGCCGCCACTGGCGAGGACTAGCCCAGCATTAGTCCACAAGTGGACTAAGCTTGGGGTCGGCTTGTGGTCGGCCATGCGAACCGTCAATGTTCACGAGGCGAAGACCCACTTCTCTCGCTTGATCGACGCCGCCCATGCTGGGGAAACCATCCTGGTGGCCAAAGGGGGGCGACCATGGGCGCGTCTGGTGCCGCTCGAAGCGAGTGCCCCCATCCGCCAGCCAGGAATCCTCTCCGGGGTTCTGAAGCTGCCATCCGCAGAGGCCTTGCTCGAGCCCTTAGCCGAGGAAGAGCTTGCTGCTCTGGACGCTCCGCTCCTATGACCGAGGCGGCCAAGGCCCAGTCGCTCCTGCTCGATACCCACGCCCTGCTGTGGTGGCTGGCTGACCCAGGACAGCTGTCAGCACAAGCTCATGCAGCCATCGCAGATCCTCGCAACGCCGTCTTTGCAAGCGCAGCATCTGCCTGGGAGCTCGCCACAAAAACCAGGCTCGGCAAATTAACCATTGCAGAGCCATTGCTCCATGAACTGTCCGCGCTCCTTGGAGGGCAGGGATTCGAATTGCTGCCCGTGCAATTCCGTCACGGTCTGCGTGCAGGCACCTACACGCAGGCGCATCGCGATCCCTTTGATCGCTTACTCGCTGCGCAAGCCGAGCTCGAATGCCTCACCTTGGTGAGCCTTGATCCTGCGCTCAAGGCATTCCCCTGTCAGCTGCTCTGGTAGCTCAGAGGGCCTCTGCAAAGAGCTGAAGCATGGCCGCCCAGCCGGCTGCTGAGCACTCGGGATGAAAGTCAGATCTGGCCTCGCACATGTAGCCGTGGCCAGCACCCGGGGCCAACACGAAGCGGTGGCGGCCCCCAGGCACGGCTGCAAGAGCACCCTGAATGGCTTCGAGCTCTTCTCGCGGCATCAAGGGATCCTGATCACCGCAGAAACACCAGATCCTGCCCCTGATCTCAGGCACCAGATCCAGCGTGGTGGCCTGCGGTTCCCCAGGCTTGAAGCAAGACACTCGAGCCCCGTAGAAGTCGCAGGTGGCTGCAATCGCCGGATCGGTGGCCGCAATCATCGCCAGGTGACCACCAAAGCAGAAGCCCACGCAGCCCACGGGCCTTCCTGCCAGGCCATGGGCGCTGTGCTTCTCCTGCAGCCACGCTGCAGCAGCAGCCACATCGGATCGGAGCTGATCTGATCGCACCTGATCGCGGTGTTCTCGGCCAGCCGCGAGCCCCACATCGTCGTAGCCCACATCCAGGTGAGGGGCGGTGCGCCAGAAGGTGCTGATGGCAAGGGCGGCATACCCCTCCTGCGCCAGACGATCCGCCACGCTCCGCACCCAGCCATTCACACCAAACACTTCGGGGAGCACCAACACGGCCGCCCTGGGCGACTCCGGCCGAGCCCACCAGGCGGGCATCGAGCCTTCAGGGGTAATCACCTCAGTCCAGCTCGCTTGGATCGCCATGGCCTGGCCCACGCTCAATCACAGGGCCATCTGAGCATCGCCGAATGCGTGTCCGCTATTTCCGTACGGACTGTACAGAGTTAAGAGACAGTCCCATGGGTGCCGCAAACAGCCTTGGGGACGTGGGGCCACTCCGCACGACCGGCACAGCCGCTTATGCCGGGATTGCAATTGTCACCGGGGACAAAGATCCGTAAGGTGGCCCGAACAGCTTGTGCCACTCGGGCGTGCGGTTCCATATCCAGCAGGACAGCGATATCCCGGCCTCGAGCCAGCTGTACAACCAGATCTGCTTCGCCATCGCCGCCCGGCACTTCCCGCCAGGGCACCGCTTGCCAAGCACACGGCAACTGGCGATGCAAACGGGGCTGCACCGCAACACCATCAGCAAGGTCTACCGACAGCTGGAAAACGACGGCGTGGTGGAAGCCATGGCCGGCTCTGGCATCTACGTGCGTGACCAGCAGAACCCCCGGGAAATCAAGCCGCCACCGGGGCCGAGAGGGCGTCACCTTCCCGACATTGATCGGGAAGTGCGCCAAAGCGTGGACGGCCTTCTGAACGCCGGTTGCACCCTCCAGCAGGCCCGGGAGCTGCTCACCCGAGAAATTGACTGGCGCCTGCGCTGCGGAGCCCGTGTGTTGGTCAGCACCCCTCGGGAAGACATCGGGGCTTCGATGCTGATCTCAGAGGAGCTCACTCCCCACCTGGATGCCCCGGTGGAGGTGGTGCCGATGGAGGAGCTGGAGGCGGTTCTCGAGAGCTCCAGCAATGGCACGGTGGTGACCAGCCGCTACTTCCTCCAACCAGTGGAAGAGATCGCCAAACGCCACGGGGTGCGGGCGGTGCCGGTGGACCTCAATGATTTCCGCCATGAACTCGACCTGCTGAAGGATCTGCGCGCCGGCAGTTGCGTGGGGCTGGTGAGCATCAGCCCGGGCATCCTGCGGGCAGCAGAAGTGATCCTGCACAGCATGCGCGGCAATGAGCTACTGCTGATGACGGCCACACCCGACGTGAGCAGCCGTCTCCTGGCCCTCCTGCGAGCGGCGAGTCATGTGCTCTGTGATCGCCCCAGCCTGCCCCTGGTGGAGCAGAGCCTGAGGCAAAACCGCGCTCAGTTGATGCGCATGCCACAGGTGCACTGCGCCCAGAGCTACCTGGGAACAGCCACCATTGATCAGCTACGCAAAGAGATCGGATTGCTGGGGAGCTGATCGAATCAGCTTGATGAACCCCGAGAGCAATTGCTCCAGAGGATTGAATCACAAGCGGATGAAGAGATTCGAACTCTCGACCCTCTCCTTGGCAAGGAGATGCTCTACCACTGAGCTACATCCGCAGTCGTCGCGGCCGAACCGGCGACCCAGAGATCATGCACGACCGAGGGCCCCTCGGTCAAACTCCTGAGCGGCAGGATGGAACGATGCTGAACGCTCTGCGAGCAGACCTGGCGATCATCAAGGAACGGGATCCAGCGGCGCGGGGCACGCTCGAGATCCTGTTCTGCTACCCAGGTCTCCACGCCCTTACCCTGCATCGCCTCAGCCACAGGCTCTGGCGGCTGGCCCCACTGGCAGCACGGGTGCTCAGCCAGCTAGGTCGCTGGGTCACCGGCATCGAAATTCACCCCGGCGCCCAGATCGGCCGGGGGGTGTTCATCGACCACGGGATGGGGGTCGTGATTGGCGAAACCGCTGTGGTGGGCAACAACTGCCTGCTCTACCAGGGCGTGACCTTGGGGGGTACCGGTAAGGCCCATGGCAAACGCCACCCCACCCTGGCGGAAAACGTCGTGGTGGGTGCAGGAGCCAAGGTGCTCGGAGCCATCGAAGTGGGCGCGAACACCCGGATCGGGGCGGGATCGGTCGTACTGCGGGATGTGGCCCCCGACAGCACAGTGGTGGGCATCCCCGGGCGTGTGATTCACCAGAGCGGCGTGCGTGTTGATCCATTGGCCCACTCGGCCCTGCCCGATGCGGAAGCCCGGGTGATCCGCAACCTGATGGAGCGCATTGATGCTCTGGAGACAGAGCTATCCCGCACCCAGGCCTGCCTCAGGGAGCTGGCCGAGGGAAGACCGCTTCTCGAACCTTGCGGCGGGGCTGCTGCTCAGAACCTCAAAGACCGCGAAATCCTCGAGTTCCTGGGCGACAACCCTGGAACCACCCGTTAAGCCGTTGCGCCCGAGGGAGCGGGAGCCGGCTGGAACATGAACATCGAGTAGATCACGTTGCGGCGCATGCCGGTCATCATCTCGAGGAACATGTCGTAGCCCTCGTTCTTGTATTCGATCAGAGGGTCTTTCTGGCCGTAGCCACGCAAACCCACCGATTCGCGCAGGGCATCCATCGCCTGGAGATGCTCACGCCAGAGCGTATCGATCTGCTGAAGGATGAAGAAGCGCTCAGCCTCGCGCATCAGGCCAGGGCGCTCCTGCTCCACCTGACCTTCCTTGATGTCATACGCGTTGCGCAGTTGCTCCTGCAGGAATGACTTCAGCTCATCCACGGATAGGCCACTGAGCTGCTCAGGCTTGAGGTCATCGAGCAGATAAACGAATTCCTTGACCTTGGCCACCAAGCGATCCAGATCCCACTCTTCTGGCGGCAGATCCTGGTTCACATAGGCATCAACGATGTCACGCATGGTGCGCTCGCCATAGCCCACCACCTGCTGCTTGAGTTCACGGCCTTCGAGAACCCGACGCCGCTCGGCATAAACAGCTTTGCGCTGGTTGTTCATCACCTCGTCGTATTCAAAAACCTGCTTACGGATGTCGTAGTAGTAGGTCTCTACTTTCTTCTGGGCACCCTCCAGAGAGCGCGTGAGCATGCCCGACTCGATCGGCATGTCCTCTTCAACGCGGAAGGCATTCATCAGGCCGGCCACACGGTCGCCACCGAAGATGCGCAGCAGGTTGTCCTCCAGAGAGAGGAAGAAGCGAGTGGAGCCTGGGTCTCCCTGGCGGCCGGCGCGGCCCCGCAGCTGATTGTCCACGCGCCTGGATTCGTGACGTTCGGTGCCGATCACATGAAGGCCGCCGGCCTCGCGCACCACTGCATCTTCAGCCTGGGTCACGACCTCATATTCAGCCTTGACCCGGGCAATCAAGGAACGGAGCGCCTGGATCTGAGGGTCATCGGTAGGGGCTTTCTCGGCCGCCTGGGAAATCCGATCCTCCAGTTCAAGAACGGTGAGCTGCCGATCTCCCCAGGCCTTGACCAGATCGTGGGCCAGTTCTGAGAGGGAATGCTCCGTGGCTTCCGTGAGAGCACAGGGGTAAAGCGTGCCGATGGCCCGCGCCTCAGAGGGGGGCTTGCTGGCTGCAGTTTCGGAGCCGGCTCCAAAACCAGGAGCGGCCTCAGGGGCCCGCTGCAGGGGAATCGGTGGTTTGTGGCCTTCTTCCGGACGCACCAGGCGTGGCAGCAGAACCTCCCGCAACTTCAGGCGGGCCATGTAATCCGAGTTGCCGCCCAGGATGATGTCGGTACCGCGGCCGGCCATGTTCGTGGCGATGGTCACGGCGCCAGTGCGGCCAGCCTGGGCAACGATCTCGGCCTCCCGCTCCACGTTCTCGGGCTTGGCATTAAGCAGGTTGTGGGGGATCTGCTGCTCCGAGAGCAGGGCACTGAGCAACTCAGACTTTTCAACGCTGGTGGTGCCGACCAACACCGGGCGGCCCTGCTTGTGCACCTCAGCGGTTTCCAAAGCAACCGCACGCCACTTCGCGGTTTCGTTTTTGTAGACCTGATCGGTCCAATCCTGCCGTGATCGCACCCGGTTGGTGGGCACGATCGTGACCTCCAGCTTGTAGGTCTTCTCGAATTCCACCTCCTCAGTTTTGGCGGTGCCGGTCATGCCGGCCAGTCGGGGATAGAGCAGGAAGAAGTTCTGGTAAGTGATCGATGCCAGGGTTTGAGTCTCCGGCTGAATCGGCAGGGCTTCCTTGGCTTCAATCGCCTGATGTTGGCCATCACTCCAGCGGCGACCAGGCATCACGCGGCCGGTGAACTCATCCACGATCACGGCATCACTGCCGCGAACGATGTAGTTGACATCCTTAATGAACAGTTCCTTCGCCTTCAGGGCGTTATTGATGTAGTGAGCCCAGGGATCCTCGGGGTCGAACAGATCCGACACACCGAGCAGCTGCTCGGCCTTGGCATAGCCCTCATCGGTGAGGGTGCAGTTGCGTTGCTTCTCGTCGACTTCGTAATCGCCTTCAGGATCAATGCCGTCTTTCCCGAGTTCAGCAGCACGCACAAGGGCAGCGGCCACCTCAGCGGCCTTCTGATATTTCTCCTGGGGGCGCTCCACCTGACCGGAGATGATCAACGGCGTGCGTGCTTCGTCGATCAGGATGGAATCGACTTCATCGATCACGCAGTAGTGAAACTCCCGCTGCACGACCTCGGCGATGTCATTCGCCATGTTGTCGCGCAGGTAATCGAAACCCAGCTCTGAGTTGGTGGCGTAGGTGATGTCACAGCCGTAGTTGAGCCGGCGGGTGGTTGGATCCATGTCTTGCTGGATCAGACCCACAGTCAGGCCCAGGAAGCGGTGCACCTGGCCCATCCACTCGGCGTCGCGCCGAGCCAGGTAGTCGTTCACCGTGACCACATGCACGCCGCGACCCGTGAGGGCGTTGAGGTAGGCGGGAAGGGTCGCCACGAGGGTTTTGCCCTCGCCAGTTTTCATCTCAGCAATCTGGCCGTCGTGCAGCACCATGCCGCCGACCATCTGCACATCGAAATGGCGCATGCCGAGCACGCGCTTGCCGGCCTCCCGCACCACCGCAAAGGCCTGCGGCAACAACTCATCGAGCAGCTTGCGCTCACGCTCGAGGATCGCCTCGCGGTTCATGCCACGCTTGAGGCAATCCTCCTGGAGACTGCTGAGCTTCTGACGGAATTCCGCCGTCAAGCCGCGAAGTTCATCGTCGGAGAGGGGCGCAACCTCCTCCTCCAGCAAATTGATGTCGGAGACAATCGGCTGGTAGCGCTTCAGCTTGCGGGCATTGGGATCACCCAGCAGCAGCTTGAGCATGGAGAGGGGCCGAAATGTGCTGTGGGGCAGCCTACTGAGAGTGGCGGCCAGCCCCAGCGTTGAGGCCCTGGCGTTCTCCACTCCATCCGGCGCGCTGCCGCATCTCTGCGCACCAATCGAGATGCGTGAGGTACCAATCCACGGTCTCTGTCAGAGCCTGATCGAAGGAATGCCGGGGCTTCCAGGCCAACTCGGCCTCGATCCGCGCAGGATCGATGGCGTAACGGCGGTCATGGCCGGGGCGATCCGTCACCGGGGTGATCAGGCGGGCGTGGGGAGCAGAGGCGGACCGGCGCTGATCCAACAGGGCGCAAATGGCCTCCACCACTTGCTTGTTGGTGCGCTCTCCGTAACCACCCACGCAGTAGCTGCGGCCCGGTTCACCGCGGGTGGCCGCCAGCAGCAGGGCATCCACGTGATCCTCCACGTATAACCAATCGCGCACATTCCCCCCATCGCCGTAGAGGGGGATGGGCTCTCCAGCCACGGCCTTGAGGATCACCACAGGAATCAGCTTCTCGGGGAACTGCCAAGGGCCGAAATTGTTGGAGCAGTTGGTGAGCACCACCGGCAAGCCATAGGTGTGGTGCCACGCGCTCACCAGGTGATCGCTGGCGGCCTTGCTGGCGGAGTAAGGGGAACGCGGGTCGTAGGGGGTGGTTTCTGAGAAGCGCCCCGCCAGTCCAAGCGATCCGAACACCTCATCGGTGCTGATGTGGTGGAAGCGAAAGGCTGAGCGGCGGCCCTCAGGCAACTGCTCGTAGTGCGAGCGCACCGCCTGGAGCAGGTGGAAGGTGCCCGTCACATTGCTCTCAATGAAGGCCCCCGGGCCATCGATGGAGCGATCCACATGGCTTTCCGCCGCCAGGTGCATCACAAGATCAGGATCGGCCTGGGCCACCGCCGCCGCCGTGGCCGCGCTGTCACTGAGATCCACCTGCAGCAGCTGATGGCGAGGGTGATCTCCAATGCTTGTGAGATCACTGGCGTAGCCGCACTTATCCAGGTTGAAAACCTGAACGCTGCTCTCCGCCAACAAGCGACGCACCACGGCCCCTCCGATGAATCCAGCACCACCGGTGACCAGCACCCGCTGGATGGAGCTAGGAAGCGGAACCGACATCAGAAGGATGGGCTGGCTTCCAGGGAGGCTATGCGCCGCAGCACCTGGGTCAGGGCACTGCGCCAGTGCAAAGGCTCCAGATCCAGTAGCGCACGAGTGGCGGTGCAATCCAACAGGGAATATCCCGGCCTCCGGGCCGGTGTGGGGTAGTCGGCCGTGGTGATGGGCTGGATGCGGGCAGGGCTGGCCAATAGACCCAAGGCCTGCGAAAGCTCTGCGATGGCCACGGCGAAGTCGTACCAACTGGCCGCCCCCGCATCACTCCAGTGCAAGAAGCGCGAACCCTCCACATGGAGTGCCCGCCAACAGGCCTCAGCCAGGGTGATCGTGCTCGTGGGGCAACCCACCTGATCGGCCACCACCCCCAGCTGTTCCCGCTCCCCCATCAGGCGCAGCATCGTGCGGCAGAAGTTGCTGCCCACGGGGCCATAGACCCAACTGGTGCGCAGAACGATCGACCCTGGCAAGCGCAGGGCAGCTGCCTCACCAGCGGCTTTGGTGGCGCCGTAGACCCCCAGGGGCTCGGGGGTCTGATCCGGGCGATAGGGCGATCCTTGCTGCCCGCTGAACACGAAATCGGTGCTGATCTGCAGCAGGCGGCCGCCCTGATCCGCCAAAGCCTCAGCAAAAGCCTGGGGAGCCGCCGCATTCACGGCGTGGGCCAGCTCAGGCTCCGACTCAGCCCGATCCACCGCGGTGTAGGCACCGGCATTGAGCAGCCAAGCGGGGCGGTGCTGGGCAACAACCCGGCGACAGGCCTCCGCATCCGCCAGATCGAGATCCTGGCGGCGCAGAGCGATCAGCTCCACGCCTGGCGGACAGGAGGCGATCAGGGCCTGACCCAGCTGACCGGATGCCCCGGTGAGCAGCACCTTCACGGGAACAGCTCTCCTGCAGCCATCAACGCTTCAAAAGCGAGAGCCATTGAATCCTTCTCCGCCAGCAACGGCTCCCCCGAGAGAGGCCAGTCGATCGCCAGGGTGGAGTCACTCCAGTGGAGTGATCGTTCGCTGGCCCGATCCCAGAAGCGGGTGGTCTTGTACAGCACCTCGGCGTGATCGCTGAGGGTGAGGAAGCCATGGGCGAAGCCTTCTGGCACCCAAAGCTGTTGATGGTTCGCGGCACTCAGCCTGGCCCCCACCCATTGGCCAAAGGTGGCGGAAGAGCGCCGGCAATCCACCGCCACGTCAAACACCTCCCCAACGATGCAGCGCACCAACTTGCCCTGGGCCATCGGCGGCAACTGAAAGTGCAAACCGCGCAGCACCCCTGCACTGGAGCGGGAGTGATTGTCTTGCACGAAATCCAGCACCTCCTGACCGTCGGCCTCCAGAGCCTCGGCGAAGACCCGTTGATTCCAGCTCTCGAAAAAGAAGCCTCGCTCGTCGCCAAACACCCGCGGCGTGAGTAGCAACGGACCGGCCACGCTGCTGCCTGTGGAGCTCTGGAGCCGTTGCGCGTGCATTAGGCCTCCAGCAGCTCCAGCAGATAGTGGCCATATCCGCTTTTGCACAGGGGCTGGGCCAACGCCCGCAACTCGTCTGCGCTGATCCAGCCCATCCGCCAAGCCACTTCCTCGGGGCAGCCCACCTTGAGGCTCTGGCGATGTTCGAGGGTGCGGATGTAGCTGGAGGCATCGTGCAGGGAGTCGCAGGTGCCGGTGTCGAGCCAGGCCACGCCCCGGCCCATCAGCTCGACCTGCAGCAACCCCTCCTCCAGATATTGGCGATTGAGATCGGTGATCTCCAGCTCACCGCGTGCTGAAGGAACCACCCTGCGGGCCCGCTCCACCACGGAATCGTCATAGAAGTAGAGGCCGGTCACGGCGTAGCGCGACTTAGGCCGCTGTGGTTTTTCCTCGATGCTCAACACCCGGCCGCTGCCGTCAAACTCCACCACGCCGTAGCGCTCAGGGTCGCGCACGGGATAGGCAAACACCGTGGCTCCCGCTGTCTCTGGGATCCCACGACCGAGCTGGGTATCTCCGTGGAACAGGTTGTCACCCAACACCAGCGCCGCAGGGGCCCCCGCCAGAAACTCGGCTCCGATCAGAAACGCCTGGGCTAAACCATCGGGGCTGGGCTGCACCGCGTAGTGGATCTCCATGCCCCAGGCCGCCCCATCACCCAAGAGACGCTGAAACGCAGCTTGATCCTGGGGAGTGGTGATGATCAACACCTCTCGAATTCCCGCCAGCATCAACGTGCTGAGCGGGTAGTAGATCATCGGCTTGTCGTAGACCGGCAGCAGCTGCTTACTCACCGCCTGGGTGATCGGGTGAAGCCGCGTACCGGAGCCGCCGGCGAGAATGATTCCCTTGCGCTGGGCCAAGGTTTCCCGCTCGCTGGGAAGATGTTGGCATGGAAGGCACCCGGCTGATCCTGCATGCCCCAGGCGCTCCGGGCCTGCGCTTGTTGGGCTTGGGTCCGGGGTGGATCCCCAGCCGCGGGCTGTTCAAACTGCAACGCCTGCTCAACCAGCACGCCTTCTGGGCGCAGGGCCGCTCGATCGCCGAGCTGCGGCGGATGCTGCGGGGCAGTGCCGCGGTGGTGAGCCTCTGGCAGGGGAAGCGCCTGGTGGGCTTCGGCCGTGCCAGCAGCGACGGGATCTACCGCGCTGTGCTCTGGGATGTGGTGATCCCGGAAGATCTCCAGGGCAAGGGTCTGGGGCGCCTCCTGGTGGAAGCGTTGATGACCTCCCCTGAGCTTCGCGATGTGGAACGGGTTTACCTGATGACCACCAACAGCTCAGGCTTCTACAAACAGCTGGGCTTCGAGGAGGTCGAGGGGCAACGTCTGATGCGACGCGATCGCTAGTTGCCGGGCAGCGCCGCCATCAGGCTGCCCATCTCAATGGCCTGCAGGCCATAGCTCCAGCCGAGGTTGCTCTTGATGCCAGCGCGCTCCAGGGCCTGCTGCATCGTGTCGGTGGTGAGCACCCCAAAAATCACGGGAACACCGGTGTCGCGGCTCACGGCGGCCACACCCTTGCTCACCTCAGCCACCACCACATCAAAGTGAGGCGTGTCCCCACGGATCACGGCCCCCAGGGTGATCACCACCTGGTAGCGGCCGCTCGCCGCGAGGCGCTGAGCCACAAGCGGGATCTCAAAACTGCCAGGCACCCAGGCGGTGTCGAGCTGAGCACTGGTGGCCGAGGTATCGATTCCATGCCTGGACAAACAATCCAGACAACCGCTCAGCAGCTTGGCGGTGACCAGATCATTGAAACGAGCCACAACAATGGCGACCCGCAATCCGGACGCGCCGGAAAACTGCCCTTCAAAAACGGTCACTGAGGCTGAAGCGCTTTGTCGTTCAGACTACGCAGCGCCTGAATCAGACCACAAAGACGCTCATACCCCAGTTGACCAGCACCAGGGCAACCCAAGCGATGCTGCCCAACAGGATCAAACGATTGGAGCGGCCGCTGGTGTCTTCGCTGGCGTAGAGCACGGGCACAGCCACGATCAAGGCGAACGACATCACCACCAGAGCCAGGACTGAAAGGGTGTTGAGGATCGTCATGGAACTGTGGCGGCGCCGGCCTGTCAGTTTGAGGATTCTCCCACGCGGATTCCTGCCAAGCAGGCCGCAGCGGGAGGTTCCTTCACAAGTTGTGGCCGCACAAGGCGATGGATTCAGCTGCGGGCCTGTGTCCGCTAATTCTGTACAGCCTGCACAGGAATAGCGGACGGTTGTTTGGGGCATGCCACGGCGGCACGTTCTGCTCTGAAGCCCATGGGCAATCGACCTACGATCAGGCACCCGAATGAGCGCCTTGGCCGCGTCCTCACCGCAGCAGCCTGAGGCGGCCTTGCAGGGAACGCTGTTCGGCCTCGAGCCTGCCCCACCAGCGAAAGAGCTGACTCAGGGGCCCGCTGGTGATCTCGAAGACCTTGTTTCACTCGATCAAGCAGCCCTTGAGGACGACGCCAACCGGCGGCCGAGGCAACGGCAACAACGGCAACGACCTCGCAGCGGAGCGTTAGCCAGCAGTGAGACGGGGGAAGACGCCCTAAGCGAAACGGTCTCTAACGACCTGCCCCCATGGCACCACCACAGCCTGGTGGATCCCGAGCAGCTCACGCCGATGCTGCAGCACTACGTGGGGTTGAAGGCGGCCAACCCGGAGTGGGTGCTGCTGTATCGCCTCGGCGACTTCTTCGAATGCTTCTTTGAAGACGCCATCCAGCTCTCACGGCTGCTGGAGCTGACCCTCACCGGCAAGGAAGGGGGCAAAAGCATCGGGAGGGTGCCGATGGCGGGCATCCCCCACCACGCCGCTGAGCGTTACTGCGCCGATCTGGTGAGCAGGGGCTTCAGTGTGGCCCTCTGCGATCAGGTGGAAGAAGCCGCTGAACGCAGCAAAACCGGCGGAAAACCAGCGCTGCTGAAGCGGGAAATCACCCGCGTGCTCACCCCCGGCACGGTGTTGGAGGAGGGCATGCTCAGCGCCCGCCGCAACAACTGGCTCTGCGCCGTGGTCGTGGAGCAGGGCAACTGGGGGCTCGCCATCGCCGACGTGAGCACGGGCGAGTTCCGGGTCACCCAGCGGGAGGGCACTGACCTGCTGCACCAGGAGCTGCTGCAGGTGGAGGCCGCCGAAGTGCTCTGGCCCGCCCCCAACGAGGCAGAAGCTCCCAGCTGGTGTCCGGCGGGGCTACGCCTGACGGCCCTCAGCCGCACTCCGTTTGCCCTGCAGGAAGCAAAAGCCGCCGTGCTGCAGCGCTTCCAGTTGGCGAGCGTGGATGGTCTGGGCCTGGGGGAGATACCCCTGGGGCTGCGGGCCGCCGGGGGATTACTGCGCTACCTCGGCGAAACCCAGCCCGGGTCTGAGATCCCGCTGGAGCTACCCACCACTTGGCAGGCCGGTGATCAACTGGTGCTGGATGCCGCCACCCGCCGCAACCTCGAGCTGACCCGCACGCAACTGGGAGGAGGGTTCCACGGCTCCCTGCTCTGGGCCCTCGATCGCACGATGACGGCCATGGGCGGCCGCTGCCTGCGCCGCTGGATTGAAGCCCCACTGGTGGATCGCCAGGCCATCTGCGCCCGGCAGGACGGCGTCACCGAGCTGGTAACTGGCTCCAAAGCTCGGCGCTTGCGGATTGCCCTCAGGCGCCTGCTGCGTCCCATGGGCGATCTGGAGCGCCTGGCAGGCAGGGCCGGTGCCGGCACCGCCTCCGCTCGCGACCTGGTGGCCCTGGCCGATGGTCTCGAGCGTTTACCTGTTCTGGCAGGTCTGCTGGAAGGGGTCAGCAGCCCCCCGCTTAAAGCACTCGCTCGCCCCTGGCCGGATCTGCAGACCCTGGCGGAAGAGTTGCGCCACAGCCTGCTCGACACCCCTCCCCTCAGCCTCACCGAGGGAGGACTGCTGCACGACGGTGTGGATGCGCAACTCGATGGCCTACGCAACCAACTCGATGATCAGGAGGCCTGGCTGGCCCAGCAGGAACAGGCGGAGCGGCTCGCCAGCGGCATCAGCAGCCTGAAACTCCAGTACCACCGCACCTTCGGCTACTTCCTGGCGGTGAGCAAGACCAAAGCGAAGGAGGTGCCGCAGCACTGGATCCGCCGCCAGACCCTCGCCAACGAGGAGCGCTTCGTCACCCCAGATCTAAAGAACCGCGAGGGCCGCATCTTTCAGCTCAAGGCGCGGGCAGCGCAGCGGGAATACGACCTGTTCTGCCAGCTGCGCCAAGGGGTGGGCGAGAAGGCGGGTCCAATCCGCGCCGCCGCCAGGCTCGTGGCCGAACTGGATGCGATCGCCTCCTTGGCCGAAGTGGCCGCCACCTGCGGCTACTGCAAACCAGAGATCGCTGAGGACAGCCGCAGCCTTCAGATCGAGGCCGGCCGCCATCCCGTAGTGGAACAGCTGCTTGTGGAGGAAAGCTTCACCCCCAACGGCATCCACCTGGGGGAAGACACCGACCTGCTGGTGCTCACAGGGCCAAACGCCAGCGGCAAGAGCTGCTACCTACGCCAAACCGGCCTGCTGCAGCTGATGGCGCAGATCGGCAGCTGGATCCCGGCCCAATCGGCACGCCTGGCCATCGCCGATCGGATCTTCACCCGGGTGGGTGCCGGGGATGACCTGGCCGCTGGTCAGTCCACCTTCATGGTTGAGATGGCCGAGACCGCCAACATCCTTCACCACGCCACCGCACGGTCGCTGGTGTTGCTGGATGAGATCGGACGGGGCACCGCCACCTTCGACGGGCTCTCGATCGCCTGGGCCGTGGCTGAGCACCTGGCAGGTGACATCGGGGCCCGCAGCATCTTTGCCACGCACTATCACGAGCTCAATGCCATGGCTGAGCAGCGCAGCAACGTGGCCAATGCCCAGGTGCTGGTGGAGGAGACGGGCTCAGACCTGCGCTTCCTGCACCAGGTGGTGAGCGGCGGCGCCAACCGCAGCTACGGAATCGAGGCGGCCCGCTTGGCCGGCGTTCCCGCGAGCGTGGTGCTGCGGGCGCGACAGGTGCTGAGCCGCATCGAGGCCAACAGCCACGTGAGCGTTCACGAGGCGGCCTGATCCAACCAGGCCCTCCGCAGCAGAGCATTCACTGCCGCGGCCACCAAACCCGCACCACCGCGAGACCCCTCCAGAGCGATCTGGTTCAGACCGCTCTGCTCCAGATGGCGCTTGCTTTCCGCAACCCCAACAAAACCCACTGGCATCCCAATCACCAACGGTGGCGCAGGCACCCGCTTCTTCCGCACCTGCTCCAACAACAACTCCAGGGCTGTTGGAGCACTTCCGACCAACACCACCGAGCGGGGATGCAGCTGCAACGCCTTCTCCATCCCGGCTGCTGCGCGGGTGCTGGTTTCTGGAGCGCGGGCGGGAGCCCAATCCAACACGCTGTGCACCGGGTTTCCAAAGGTGCGGGCCGCCATCGGGGCCACAGCCGCAGCAGCCATGGCGGTGTCAGTGAGGATCGCCGCCCCCTCTTTCAGAGCCTCCAACCCGGCCTGGCAGGCCCCCTCCGAAAAGTGCAGGGCCTGGGCAAGGCTCAGGTCGCCGCTGCTATGGATGACGCGCAGCACCACATCCCTTTCGGGCTCCGGAAGGCCATCAAGGGCGCCGGCCGGCAGGGCCGCCTGGATCAGGCGAAGACTCTCACTGAAGATCGGATGGTCAAAGGCCGATGCAGGGTTCACGCGGTCAGCCCCGGGGTGCGTGGAGGGAGCATGACCGTTGCACTCGCCGTGTCCGCTAAATTTGTACAGTCTGTACAGAGTTAACAGACACCATCGGATGCAATGAGCGCAACTCCTGAATCATTCGGGGTTGAAGAAGCCCGCAAGCGCCTTCCGGAGCTGCTGGAGCGAGCCGCCTCCGGAGAGCGACTGGTGATCCGGCGCCACAAAAAAGCCCTGGCAGCCCTCGTTTCTCTCCAGGACACCCTGCTGATCGACCCTCTGGAGGAGAAGCAGGCGATGCAGAGCCTGATCAACCTTCAGGGGAGCCTGAAACGCTCGCCACGGGGCGCAGACGCGCCGAACAACGCTCCGTTACCAACACTGCAGCGCTTTGAGCCCCGGCGACTCCGCCGGGGCAGTCGCATCTGCATGGATGGCAGCGCTCTGATGGCCTTCCTGAGCGCTCAATCCGCGAGCGCTCGCCTCCTCGAGCCTCTGTTTCAGGGCATTGCCCAGGGCACCTGGCAAGGCGTGATCAGCTGTCTCAGCCTGATGGAGATCTTGGAGAGAGCCATCGCAGGAGGTGATGAAGCCCTCGCCCAGCGCTATCGCGCCGCCTTCAGCGGGTGGATCCAGGTGGATGTGGACCCCGAGCTCGTGGCAGACGCCACTCGCCTGAGGGCTCAGGAACCGAAACTTGGAGGCCTTCAGGCGATCGAGCTCGCCACGGCCATCCGTTTCGAGACAGCGGTGCTGGTCACAACCGATGCGGATCTGGCACAAACTGAACTTCATCCGGTATTCAGCGCAGCTCGGCCGAGATAACCATGCCGATCCACCTGTTCTGGGGCGACGACGAAGCTGCCCGCACCAGGGCCGTCGATGCCCTGGTGGCCGCCAAGGTGGACCCCGCCTGGCAGAGCATCAACCTCACGCGGCTCGATGGCAACGACGCCAGCCAGGCCGCCCAAGCCCTGGAAGAAGCGCGCACGGCGCCATTGGGCAGCGGCGAGCGGGTGATCGTGTTGCAGCGCAGCCCCTTCTGCAATCAATGCCCGGCCGATCTGGCCGAACAGCTGGACGTGAGCCTGAAGTTGGTGGCTCCGCAGTGCCACCTGGTGCTGGTGAATGCGGGCAAACCAGATGCGCGGCTGCGCACCACCAAGGCCCTGCAGGGCCTGATCAAGGCGGGTGAGGGCCAGGAGCGGAGCTTCCAACTGCCGGCGGTCTGGGATGGGGCCGGGCAGGTGGAGCTGGTGCAACGCACGGCCCAGGAGCTGGGCCTGGAGCTGCAGCGGGCCGCGGCAGAGGCCCTCAGCGAGGCGATCGGCAGCGACAGCGCCCGGCTCGCCAGCGAACTGGAGAAGCTGTCGCTCTATGCCGGGCCAGGCCAGCCGATCCGCGCGGAAGCGGTGCAGGCCCTGATCGGCAGCCAAGCCACCAACGCCCTGCAGGTGGGTGATGCCCTGCTGGCGGGCCATCCAGCCGAAGCGGTGGCCTTGGTGGATGCCCTGTTACTGGCCAATGAACCGGCCCTACGCATCGTCGCCACCCTCTGCGGGCAAATCCGCGGCTGGCTGTGGGTGAGCCTTCTGGATCAGCAAGGAGAAAACGACGTCAACGCCATCGCCAAGGCCGCTGGCATCGGCAATCCCAAACGCATTTACGTGATGCGCAAACAGATCCGCGGGCGCAAACCGGAACGTTTTCTGGCCCTGCTCGGTCAGCTGCTCCAGGTGGAAGCAAACCTCAAACGGGGCAGCGAACCCAGCGATGCCTTCCGTGACGGCTTCCTGCTCACGGCGTCATAAGAGAATCTTCGGTTCGCACTGCTGAGCCCCCACCCCATGGCCCTGCTGGTCCAGAAATTCGGCGGCACCTCGGTGGCCGACGTGGAGCGGATCCAGGCCGTAGCCAAGCGCATTGCAGGCAGCCGGGAAGCCGGACACGATTTGGTGATCGTGGTGTCGGCCATGGGGCACACCACCGATGAGCTCACGGGATTGGCCCGGGCGATCAGCACGAACCCTCCCCAGCGGGAAATGGACATGCTGCTGGCCACGGGGGAACAGGTATCGATTGCCCTGCTCTCGATGGCCCTCAACGATTTGGGCGTACCCGCCATCTCGATGACTGGCCCCCAGGTGGGCATCCTCACGGAATCGGCCCACGGCAGAGCCCGGATCCTGGAGATCAAAACCGAGCGGCTGCGCCACCTCCTCGATGACGGCAATGTCGTGGTGGTGGCCGGATTCCAGGGCACCAGCAACAGCCTCTCCGGCGTGCCTGAAATCACGACCCTCGGCCGAGGCGGCTCAGACACCTCAGCAGTGGCCCTGGCGGCGGCGATCGGGGCGGATGCCTGCGAGATCTACACCGATGTGCCTGGGGTGCTCACCACGGACCCCCGCAAGGTGGCCGATGCCCAGCTGATGGACACGGTCACCTGTGACGAGATGCTCGAGCTGGCCAGCCTTGGAGCCGCTGTGCTGCACCCTCGGGCCGTGGAGATCGCTCGCAACTACGGCGTGCCATTGATCGTGCGCTCCAGCTGGACCGATGCCCCGGGCACCCTGCTCACCAGTGACGCCACCAGCCGCCGCGGCAGCGGAGATGGGCTGGAGCTGGGCAAACCCGTGGATGGGGCCGAGCTGGAAACCGAGCAGGCGGTGCTGGCTCTCTCGCATGTGCCGGATCGTCCCGGTGTGGCCGCCCAGCTGTTTGAAGCCCTCTCAGGAGAAGGCCTGAGTGTGGATCTGATCGTGCAGTCCACCCACGAGGGCAGCAGCAACGACATCGCCTTCACCGTTGCGCAGCCCCAGCTCGAGCAGGCCAAGGCGGTCTGCCAACAGGTGCTGCAGGCCATGGATGCGGCGTCTGCGGGGGCCACGCTCACGGCCGAGGCCGGAATGGCCAAGCTGAGCATCTCCGGAGCCGGAATCATGGGGCGGCCCGGTGTGGCCGCACGGCTGTTCGACACCCTCGCCAAGGGGGGCATCAACCTGCGCCTGATTGCCACCAGCGAGGTGAAGGTGAGCTGCCTGGTGGCCGGGCACCAGGGCAACAAAGCGCTGCAAGCCGCGGCCCAATGCTTTGAGCTCAACGAGCGGCAACTGCACCTGAACCCCGCCCCTTCGGGTGCGGGCCAACCCGAAGTGCGCGGTGTGGCCCTCGATCGAGATCAGGCCCAGGTGGCGGTACGACGCCTTCCCGACAAGCCCGGCACGGCCGCGGCGGTCTGCCGTGCCCTGGCCGATGCGGGGGTGAGCCTCGATGCGATCGTGCAGTCGGAGCGCACCCACGGCGCAGGAGAGAACCTCAGCCGTGACATGGGCTTCTGCCTGAAACGGGAGGATCTCTCGCGTGCCCGCACAGCCCTGCAGCCCCTGTTGAACCAGTGGCCCGGCGCCAGCTTCGAAGAAGGGATGGCCATTGCCCGGGTGAGCGCCGTGGGGGCGGGGATGCCCTGCACCGCCGGCACCGCCGGGCGGATGTTCCGCGCCCTGGCAGCCGCTCAGATCAACATCGAGATGATCGCCACCAGTGAAATCCGCACCAGCTGCGTGGTGCCGGAGGGCGATGGAGTGAAAGCCCTGCAGGTGATTCACAGCGCCTTCGGCCTGGGCGGTGTGGTGCAACACCAGGCGCAGGGAACTGAAGCGCCGCTCTAAAGGGTGGCGGCGATGCCTGCCGGCTCGAGCATCAGCTTGCTGCCACTCACCGAGGCATCCATCTCAATCGGATAGGCCCCATCGAAACAGGCGGTGCAGAAGTGAGCGGCATTGGCCTGGGCTGCTTCGACCATGCCCTCCTTGGTGAGGTAGGCGAGCGAATCGACGCCGAGATGCGCCGCGATCTCCTCGAGGGTGAGGCGGGCGGCGATCAACTGATCCTGGGTGTCGGTGTCAATGCCGTAGAAGCAGGGGTGCGTCACCGGAGGCGAGCTGATGCGCATGTGCACCTCGGTGGCACCGGCATCGCGGATGGCGGCCACGAGCTTGCGGCTGGTGGTGCCGCGCACGATCGAGTCATCGATCACCACCACGCGTTTGCCTGCGAGCACATCCGGAAGAGGGTTGAGCTTCACGCGGATGCCGGCCTCACGCATCGCCTGGGTGGGCTGAATGAAGGTGCGGCCCACATAGCGGTTCTTGATCAGACCGTCCCCGAAGGGGATGCCGCTGTATTGCGAGTAGCCGATGGCCGCCGGGATCCCGGAGTCGGGCACACCAATCACGATGTCGGCCTCGACCGGGGTTTCACGGGCCAACACCTCACCGATGCGCACCCGGTAGCTGTAGAGCGATTCGCCGAAGAAGCGGCTATCGGGCCGAGCGAAATAGATCATCTCGAACACGCAGAGCTTGGCGGGCTCCTCTGTCCAGCGGCTGCGATGCGGCTCGGAGTCTCCGAGCTTGAAGTGCACGATCTCGCCTGGCTCGATGTCGCCATCGAAGCTGGAGCCAATGATGTCGAGCCCGCAGGTTTCACTGCTCACCACCCAGCGTGCGTCGCTGAGCTCGCCCATGTGGCCGAACACCAGGGGGCGAATGCCGTGACCATCCCGCAGGGCAAAGAGGCCCACGGGGGTTCCAATCACCAGGCTGAAGGCACCGCGGCAGCGGCGGGCGGCCGAGCGGATGGCGGCATCCCAATCCATCCCGTCATTCACCGCCTGCTGAATCGCAAAGGCGATCAGCTCGGAATCGGTGGTGGAGGTGAACTCCGCCTCCGGTAGATCACTGGCCAGAGCCGTGCGCAGCTCTCCGGCGTTGACCAGGTTGCCGTTGTGGGCAAACGCCAATGGACCAAGCCGGGTGTTCAGCAGCACCGGCTGGGCGTTGCAGGCCTTGCTGGAACCGGTGGTCGAATAGCGGTTGTGTCCGATGGCCAGCTGCCCGGGCAGGCGCTCCAGCACGTCTTGGTTGAACACCTGGCTCACCAGGCCCATGTCTTTGTGCAAGCGCACCTTGGGGGCCGCGCCGGGCTCGGCATCGAACACGGCGATGCCGGCCGACTCCTGGCCGCGGTGCTGCAGGGCGTAGAGGCCGAAATAGGTGAGGTTGGCCACGGGCTGATCAGGAGCCAGCACCGCGAACACACCGCAGGCCTCTTCGGGCTTATCCGGGCGGTCGATCACAACAGCTTCCGCCTTCAGCTTTTGATCAGCATTGTGCATCAGGGGGAACCTCAGGCCGTGGGGGGGAGATCAACGCCCATGCGGCGGGGGATCGCCTGCTCAAAGCGTTCATGCATCAGGGCAATCGGCAGTTTCAACAGCTCCTGAGCGGCCTGTGTGATCGAGAGCTCAGCCTCATCTTCGACCACCCCAAGGCACTGGGCCGGCACACCGGATGACTCCAGGGCCGCCTGCCAAGCGGCGGTTTGCGACGGCGCCACGCTCACCAGAATGCGGGCGCCACCTTCGGCGAACAGCAGGCGATCCAGGCGGGAAGCGCTGGCAGGGATCTCCAGATGGGCACCGAGACCGCTGGCGATGCAGGCTTCCGATGCAGCCACCGCCAGGCCGCCATCGCTGAGGTCGTGGGCGGAGCGCACCAGGCCCTGGGCGATCGCCTGGCGCAGGAAGCCCTGCACCGAGCGCTCCAGCGCCAGATCAATCTCGGGCGGGCGCCCCGTGACGGCTCCATGCACCCGCTCCAGATAGCTGCTGCCGGCCAGGCTCAGGCGGGGATCGGCGGGAGTCTCTCCCGCTTCCAACGGCACGCCCAGCAACCAGACCACATCACCGGCTTCCTGCCAGGCCTGGCCGCGCACATGGGCTAGATCGTGCACCAGGCCGACCATGCCCACCACGGGCGTGGGGTGGATCGGCTGCATGCGCCCGTCCGGCAGGCGGGTTTCGTTGTAGAGGGAGACGTTGCCACCGGTGACGGGTGTGTCGAGCGCCG
>VGPT01000023.1 GCA_016882485.1 Cyanobacteria bacterium M_surface_10_m1_298 | reverse complement strand
GGCTCTTGCCAACGGCCAGGCCGCGGGCCTTGTAGAAGGTGAAGACCATGCCGCCGCCGACAAGGATCTTGTCGCACTTGTCGAGCAGGGCCTCGAGCACGCCGATCTTGGAGCTCACCTTGGAGCCACCCACGATGGCGGCCAGGGGGCGCTTGGGCTCGTCGATGGCGCCCTGCAGGTACTGCAGTTCCTTCTCCATCAGGTAGCCGGCCACGCTGGGGCTCAGGTACTGGGTCACGCCCTCGGTGGAGGCGTGGGCGCGGTGGGCGGCGCCGAAGGCGTCGTTCACATACACATCAGCCAGAGCTGCCAGCTGCTTGGCGAAATCGCCTTCGTTCTTCTCTTCCTCAGCGAAGAAGCGCACGTTCTCAAGCAGCACCACATCGCCCTCGGCCATGGCGGCCACCTTGGCTTCAGCGTCGGGGCCAATGCAGCTGTCGGTCTTCACCACGCTCTTGCCCAGCAGCTCGCTCAGGCGGGCAGCCACGGGGGTGAGGCGCATGCCTTCGTTCACCTGACCCTTGGGACGGCCGAAGTGGGCCGAGAGGATCACCTTGGCGCCCTTGCCGGTGAGGTCGTTGATGGTGGGCAGGGCGGCGCGGATGCGGGTGTCATCGGTGATGGCGCCGGCATCGTTCAAGGGCACGTTGAAGTCGACCCGAACCAGCACGCGCTTACCGCGCAGTTCATCAGCGCTGAGGCTGGCCAGGGAGCGCTTCGCCATGGTGGAGGGCAAGGGGAAAGGTCGGGCGAATTTAGCGGGCCGGTCAAGATCTCCACACCCTGCCGGCGATCCCCACGGGTCACTGGACCTCTCAGTGGTCGGCGCTAGACAGTGGGGGCACCGGCCCGCCGGCCATGTTTGAGATCGTTCTGTTCCCCATCGACCGCAGCCGGCAGGCGGCGGAAACTGCCTCCTTCGCCTTGAAATTGGCCCAGCAGCACGACAGCCGATTGGTGGTGCTCTCGGTGGTGGAGCCCGGGCAGGACGATCCGGCTGCAGTGGCGGAGTTATTGGAGCAGGCCCGCAGCCGCTTCAGCGAGCAGGGGGTGAGTTGTGAGGTAATCGAGCGCGAGGGCAAGCCCGCGTTTGTGATCTGCGACGTGGCCGATGAGATCAATGCCGATGTGATCGTGATGGGAACCCGAGGCTTGAGTGTTGGCCTGAGTGTCGAATCGGAGGAGGCTCCGAGCACGGCCTCCCGTGTGATTCAGTTGGCCCCTTGCCCCGTGATGGTCGTGCCGTGACTGAGCTGCTGAGTAGCGCGGCGCCATCGATCCAGTGGTACCCAGGCCACATCGCCAAGGCGGAGCGGGCCCTGACCGAGAACCTGGCCAAAGTGGATCTGGTGATCGAGGTGCGCGATGCCCGCATCCCCACCGCCACAGGGCACCCGCGCCTGCAGCGCTGGATCACCGGCAAGCAGCACCTGCTCGTGCTCAACCGCCGCGACATGATCCCGGTGGCGGCCCGCGAGGCCTGGGACGCCTGGTTCCGCAGCCAGGGGCAAACCCCTTGGTGGAGCGATGCCAAGGCCGGCACTGGTGTCAAGCAGCTGCAGCAAGCCGCGATTCGGGCCGGTGATTCCCTCAATGAACGCCGCCGAAATCGGGGTATGAAGCCTCGGCCGGTGCGGGCCCTGATGCTCGGTTTCCCCAACGTGGGCAAGTCGGCCCTGATCAATCGCCTCGTGCGCCAGAAGGTGGTGGACAGTGCCCGCCGCGCCGGCGTGACCCGCAGCCTGCGCTGGGTGCGGCTGGGGCAGGACCTCGATCTGCTCGATGCACCAGGGGTGCTGCCGCCCCGTCTCGACGACCAGTTGGCGGCACTGCATCTCGCCCTCTGCGATGACATCGGCCAGGCCGCCTACGACGGCGAGGCGGTGGCGATGGCCTTTGTTCAACTGCTCTCGGGCCTCGAGGCCCAGCCGGGCTCGGGGGTCAAAGCCGGTCTGCTGGAGGGCCGCTATGGGGTGCCCGTGGAAGCCCACCCGCCCGATGCCGATGGCTGGTTGCGGGCTGCGGCTGAGCGGCACACCAGTGGCGACACCACACGCATGGCCCAGCGGTTTCTTGATGATTTCCGGCGGGGCATGCTCGGTCCGATTGCCTTGGAGCTGCCGTGAGCGACTTCGGTGAGGGAGAGGGTGAGCTGGTCACGCTCAGCTACCCCAAGCCTCTGCCGATGCGGCTTGATCGCTGGTTGGTGGCACAGCGGCCGGAGCAGAGCCGCGCCCGCATCCAGAAGTTCATTGACGCCGGGTATGTGCGGGTCAATGGCGTCACCGGTCGGGCCAAGACCCCCTTGCGTCAGAACGACACGGTGGAGCTGTGGATGCCACCACCTGAGCCCCTGCCCTACCTGGTGGCGCAGGAGATCCCCCTGGATGTGCTGTTTGAAGACGAGCACCTGATCGTGCTCAACAAGCCCGCCGGCCTCACGGTGCACCCAGCGCCTGGCAACAAGGACGGCACCCTGGTGAATGGCCTGCTGCATCACTGCCCTGATCTCCCGGGCATCGGCGGGGAGATGCGTCCCGGCATCGTGCACCGCCTCGATAAAGACACCACCGGCTGCATCGTGGTCGCCAAGAGCCAGGAGGCTCTCGTGAAGCTGCAGGTTCAGATCCAGAAGCGGATCGCCTCGAGGGAATACCTGGCGGTGGTGCATGGGGCCCCCGCGGGGGACCACGGCACGATCGTGGGATCGATTGGTCGCCACCCCGCCGATCGCAAGAAATATGCGGTGGTGCATGACGGCTCCGGTCGCCATGCCTGCACCCACTGGACCCTGCTGGAACGCCTGGGCGACTACGCCCTGATGCGCTTCAAGCTCGATACGGGCCGCACCCACCAGATCCGGGTGCACTGCGCCCACATCGGCCATCCGATCGTGGGGGATCCGGTGTACTCCCGTTGCCGCAAGCTGCCGATGGCCCTGCCGGGTCAAGCCCTGCATGCCGTGCAGCTGGGCCTGGACCACCCGATTCACAAGGACCGGATGCTGTTTGAGGCACCCTTGCCCGAGGTCATAGAGAAACTGCTCAGGCTGCTGCGGCAGCGGGCAGGCGTGGACACGCCTCCACCAGCGTTCGGGTGATCGCGGCCTGGGGGTGACTCAGCAGCTGGTCCCCTGGGCCTTCCTCCACGATCCGCCCTCCATCGAGAACGATCACCCGCTGGCAGAAGCCACTGGCGACCGAGAGGTCATGGGTCACAAAGATCAGGCCCAGACCGAGCTTCTCCTGGAGATCCCGCAGCAGCTGCAGCACCTCTGCCTGCACCTCGGCATCCAGCATGCTCACGCTCTCATCGCAGAGCAGCACCTGCGGATCGAGCACCAAGGCGCGGGCGATGGCCACACGCTGTTGCTGCCCGCCGGAGAGTTGGCGGGGGAGGCGGTTTTCGAAGGCCTCCGGTGGGTTCAATCCCACGGCGCTGAGCAACTCCCGCGCCCGCTCCCGCGCCGCCGCAGGGGAGGCCAGACCATGGATCAGCAGTGGATCGGCAATCGCCTCTCCCACCCGCATCGCTGGGTTCAGGCAAGCCAGGGGGTCTTGAAAGACCATCTGAATGCGCCGGCGGGCCTTCTGCAGCGCCTCGCCCCGCAGTTGCATCAGGTTCTGCCCCTTCAGCACCACGCTGCCGCCTCGCATGGGGGCCAGCCCCATCAAGGCTCGGCAGAGGGTGCTCTTGCCGCAACCGGAGGCCCCCACCACGCCAATGGTTTCGCCATGCCGCAGCTGCAGGCTCACCCCATCCACGGCCCGGTACCAACGCCGTTGCCAGGGCAGGCCAGGTAAAGGATGCCAGCAGCGCAGCTCCTGCAGCTCCAGCAGGGGGGCTGCATTGGCGGGGGGTGGAGTGGTGCTGCCTTCCCTCGCCCGGGCCGCTCCCACCAGCCGCTTGGCCAGATCGGACTGGGGAGCCGTCAGCAAGCGGGTGGCCTGCGCCTGTTCCACCAGGGCCCCTCGATCGAGCACGGCGATCTGCTGGCACCAGCGGCCGGCCATGGCCAGGTCATGGCTGATCAGGAGCAGGGCGCTGCCGGTTTCCCCACAGAGTTCACACAGCTCCGCCATCACTTGTCCCGCGACGGCCACGTCCAGGCTGGTGGTGGGTTCATCGGCGATCACCAGCGCCGGTTTGAGGGCCATCGCCAGGGCAATCGCCAGGCGTTGCCGCATCCCCCCGCTGAATTCGTGGGGGTAGCTGCTGTAGCGATCCCTGGAGATGCCCACCCGCTGGAGCAGGGATTCCGCTCGTTCGTGGATCTGACGGCGCTCCCATCCGGGCCGGTGTTCGCTGAGGGTGTCCGCCAGGTGCTCGCCGATGCTCATCAGCGGGTTCAGCCGGGTCATCGGGTCTTGAAACACCAAGCCCACCGCTTCGCCGCGCAGGCGGCGCAGGGCGGAGCGTTTCAGTCGCCGGGGGTCTTCCCCGCAGAGCCTGAGCTCTCCGCTGCAACTGCTGCCAGGGGGCAGCAGTTGCAGCACAGCGCGGGCCACGGTGCTCTTGCCGCAGCCGGAGGGGCCCACCAGGGCCAGCCGCTCCCCGGCCGCCAGAGACAGGCTGAAGTTGTTGAGGGTGGGCGTGTCAGCCCCCGGGTACAGCACCCGCAGTTGCTCGAGCTGCAGCACCAGGGGATCGGCCATCGAAAGCGTTGCGGTGGTCGAGCCAGGGCTCACAGGTGTTCTACCGGCAAACCCTCACCCAAGGCTGGTTTGTGACGGCCACTGCATACGATGGAGCAAATCGCAGAGCTCCATGCTCCAGGCGGTGCCCGGCACGGCAGAACAGACCGCCAGGGATGCGGCAACTGCTGGTGCGCCTGGGCAGACACCGCCTCAACCCCTGGGGCGACGGGAGATCCAAAGCCCTGAGGACTACGGCATTCCACTGCCGGAGTGGCTGCGCACCTGCATCGAACATGTGCCCCCCGGGGCCGGAGAGAGCTGCCCCACCGACACCGAGGCCCTGCTGTCAGCAGCGTTCGACTTCGCCTTCCAGCTCCACGACGGTCAGGTGCGGGCCAGCGGTGAGCCCTACATCTGTCATCCGGTGGCGGTGGCGGATCTGCTGCGGGACATCGGGGCCAGCGCCGGCGTGATCGCCGCCGGCTTCCTCCACGACGTGGTGGAGGACACCGAGGTCACGCCCCAGGAGATCGAGCAGCACTTCGGAGCTGAGGTGCGTGGTCTCGTGGAGGGGGTCACCAAACTGGGTGGCCTGCACTTCACCAACAAAACCGAGGCCCAGGCCGAAAACCTGCGTCGGATGTTTCTGGCCATGGCCAGCGATATCCGCGTGGTGCTGGTGAAATTGGCGGACCGGCTCCACAACATGCGCACCCTCGGTGCTCTCAAGCCCGAGAAACAGCTGCGTATTGCCCGGGAGACCCGCGAGATCTACGGCCCCTTGGCCAACCGCCTCGGCATCGGTCGCTTCAAGTGGGAGCTCGAGGATCTCGCCTTCAAGATCCTCGAGCCGGAGGCCTACCGCGACGTTCAGCAGCAGGTGTCCAGCAAGCGCAGTGACCGTGAGCAGAGGCTCGGGGTCACAGCCGGAATTCTCAGCAACAAGCTCGCTTCTGTGGGCCTGCATGATTGCGAAGTCAGCGGCCGGCCCAAGCATCTCTACGGCATCTGGAACAAGATGCAGCGCCAGCAGAAGGCCTTCCACGAGATCTTCGATGTGGCGGCCCTGCGGATCATTTGCCCGAATGTCGAGAGCTGCTACCGGGCGCTTGCGGTGGTGCACGACACCTTCCGTCCCATCCCCGGTCGCTTCAAGGACTACATCGGTCTACCCAAGCCAAACGGCTACCAATCCCTCCACACGGCGGTGATCGGTCGGCATCGGCCGATCGAGGTGCAGATCCGAACCGCCGAGATGCATCGGGTTGCCGAGTTCGGCATCGCCGCCCACTGGAAGTACAAAGAGGGCGGATCACCTGCCGCCACAGGTTCTGATGCCGAGCGGTTCAACTGGCTGCGTCAGTTGGTGGATTGGCAGAAGGATGGCGTCGGCGAAGACAGCGGAGACTTCCTGCGCTCCATCAAGGAAGACCTGTTCGACGAGGAGGTCTATGTCTTCACCCCTGGTGGTGATGTCGTTGGCCTGCGCAATGGCTCAACAGCGGTTGACTTTGCCTATCGCATCCACTCTGAAGTCGGCAATCACTGCCAGGGGGTGCGCATCAACGACCGCCTCTGCCCACTGGCCACTCCCCTGCAGAACGGGGATTTCGTTCAGATCCTCACCTCGAAGTCAGCCCACCCCAGCCTCGATTGGCTCAATTTCGTGGCCACCCCCACGGCGCGCAATCGCATTCGCCAGTGGTACAAGAAGAGCCACCGTGAGGAGAACATCCAGCGCGGCACCGACATGCTCGAGCGTGAGCTCGGCCGTGATGGTTTTGATGCTCTGCTCAATGGCGAGGCCATGGCGAAGGTGGCTCGCCGTTGCAACCTGATCGGCACCGAAGACCTGCTGGCTGCCATCGGATTCGGTGGTGTCACCCTGCACCAGGTTCTCAATCGGCTGCGGGAGGAGCTCCGCCTCGCCACTGCAGCCTCCGCACCGGTGCTCAGCAATGAAGAGCTGGCCCGCAAGGTGGAGGCCCAGGCTGCCCCGACACCCCAGCTCACAAGCCATGGCGCAGCCAGCCCGATCCTGGGCTTGGAGGGTTTGGAATATCGGCTGGGGGGTTGTTGCAGTCCTCTGCCGGGCGAGGCGATTGTCGGCACTGTGGCGCTCGGTAACCACGGCATCACCATTCACCGTCAGGACTGCTCCAACCTGACGTCGGTGCCGGCGGAACGTCGCCTGCCGGTGCGCTGGAATCCCCAGCTTCCCGACGAGCAACGGCGCCGCTACCCCGTCCAGCTGCGGATCGAGGTGCTCGATCGCGTTGGCGTGCTCAAGGACATCCTCACGCGCCTATCGGATCACCGGATCAACGTGAGTGATGCGCGGGTTCGCACGAACCCTGGCAAGCCCGCCCGCATTGAGTTGCGTGTTGAGCTGCTGAGCGCTGATCAGTTGCACAGCACCATGGATCAGATCCGCTCGATGGCCGATGTGCTCGACATCGCCCGCACGGGGATTGGTTAAGAGCAGGTTGCGTGTTCGCAGGCCTGAAGACCTGTCCCTAAGCGGATGCTGTTGACCCTCCTGGTCTGGCTCGGGCTTGGGCTGCTGCTCGGTCTGGCGGAGTGGCCGTATCAGCTCCTCTCCGAGCTGGGCTTCCAGCTGCAGCAGCGTTTGTGGCTTGAAGCAGCTGCGCCTGTTGGGTTGGGGGTATCCCTGGTGTTCGGGGGTGGCGTTGTGTTGCTGCTCTTGGCCTGGGGGCCTCTCGCCGCCGGCCGCGGCGGTGGTCTGACACCGGCACTGCAGTTGCAGCAGAACCCTGAGTCCCAGGCCCCTCTCGCCCACCTGGATCTGCGTACCCAGCTGCGGCGGCTTCCGTTGCTGGTGCTCACCCACGTGGCTGGATTCAGCGTTGGCGTGGAATCTCCTTCGGCGGCGCTGGGGGCTGCGTTGTTGTTGGCCTTTCGGCGGCGTTGGCCCCAGCTGAGGGCGTGGTCTGCGTTGCCGTTGCCCTTGGTGGCAGCGATCGGCGGCGGAGCTGGCCTTGGTGCCGCCTTCCGATCACCGCTGTTGGGTGCGGCTTATGCCATCGAAGAGCTCAGCCGTGACAAGGGGCTTTCGCTGGTGCTTCCCACGTTGCTGCTGGCGGGCAGCGGGGCGGCCGTGGCGACCAAGCTGGGGCAGCCTGCTCGACTCGCGGGGCTGGAGTTGGGGGGCCTCAGCCCGGACCTTTGGGGCTGGGCCCTGCTGATCACCCTGGCGGGAGCAGTGCTCGGTTCGCTGTTTGTGCGTCTGTTGATTCCGCTGGCCGCCTGGCTTGGCCAGCGCCTGAGGCAGCGACGACTGCTCACGGCGCTCAGTGTCGCCGCCCTGTTGGCTGTGTTGGCGGTGCTCAGTGGTGGCCTAAGCCTCAACGACGGCTCCCTCTCCCTGGCGGCGGCATTGCAGGGGGATGGCGGGGGCTCGCTCGCGACCCTGCTCTGGCGCTTTGCAGCCTCTTTGCTGAGCATCGCTGCCGGAGCTCCGGGCGGCTTGATGCACGACACGATGACCCTGGGTTCCCTGTTGGCCAGCCCGCTCACGTTTCTGCCCGTGGAAGCCCGCGGTCAACTCGCCGCGATCGGGGCCGCAGCGCTGTTCGCCGCCGCCAATCGCACGCCTCTGTTCTGCGCGTTGTTTGTGTTCACCCTCCAGGGGGATCCGCAGTTGTTGCTGCCGCTGCTGCTGGCCAGTGCCATCAGCACCTCCCTGGCGGAGCGTTGGCGAGGCCGCACCTGGAATGAGGCCCAGGGTCAAACCGCCCGGTGCTGATCCGCCCACACAAGCCGGGACCGGTGGCCTGCACTACAGCTCGCGGGGGCTGCAGCGCCTACGACGGGGGCCACGCAGCAGCCTTCGTCATGACTTCCGAGCAGGCCGCCCAACTGATCGATGACGCGCTTGATCTGGTGCACCAGCGACTGATCGATTTGGAAATCCAGGCCCCCCTGGCCCATCGCGCTCTGGCGGAGGAGTTCCGCGAGTGGCGCCATCCCGCCGGCGGTCACATTGACCTGATGGTTTGCCCAGGCTTCCCGCCCGGATGAGGGCTTGAGACACTGGAGGCATGTCCTCAGGCACCATCGCAGCGGTAGCCACGGCCGTCGCCGCCGGCGAAGGCAGCGTGGCGATCGTGCGGATCTCCGGTTCGGAAGCCGAGCGCATTGGTCAGAGCCTGTTCAAGGCCCCCGGTGACCAGTGTTGGGAGAGCCACCGGGTGCTCTACGGCCACGTGTGCGACCCCCAGAGCGGTGAGCGGATCGATGAGGCGCTCCTGCTGTTGATGCGGGCGCCCCGCAGCTTCACCCGCGAAACCGTCGTAGAGCTCCATTGCCATGGCGGCCTGATCAGCGTGCAGCGGGTGCTCGAACTGGTGTTGTCTGCCGGTGCGCGCCGTGCCCTGCCCGGGGAGTTCAGCCAGAGGGCTTTCCTCAATGGTCGCCTCGATCTCACCCGCGCCGAGGCGATCAGTGAATTGGTCACCGCCCGCAGCCGCCGGGCCGCCCAATTGGCGATGGCGGGGCTGGATGGAGGGTTGGAGCGCCGGACCGGTGCCCTCCGCGAGCGATTGCTGGATCAGCTGGCGGAGCTGGAGGCGCGGGTCGATTTCGAGGACGACCTCCCCCCGCTCGATGGAAGCGCCGTGGCCGCGGAGCTGGAGCAGGTGCAGCAGGAGCTGCGGCAGTTGGTGTCGGATGGGCAGCGGGGCCAGCTGCTGCGCGATGGCCTCAAGGTGGCGATCCTGGGGCGCCCCAACGTCGGCAAAAGCAGCCTTTTGAACCTGCTCAGCCGCAGCGATCGGGCGATCGTGACCGATCTGCCTGGCACCACCCGCGATCTGGTGGAGAGCGAACTGGTGCTCAACGGCGTGCCGCTCACCCTCCTGGACACCGCCGGGATTCGCGACACCGACGACCGGGTGGAGCAATTGGGCATCGAGCGCAGCCGCGCCGCCATGCAATCCGCGGATGTGGTGCTGCTCCTCTTTGATCTGCTTGAGGGCTGGACGCCGGCAGATCAGGCTTTGCTCGATTCGATCCCCGCAGAACTGCCCCGTCTGGTGGTGGCCAACAAGGCCGATCAGGTTGCCGCCCCGGGCGAGACCCCGGCCCAGTTGTGCATCAGCGCCCTCACGGGTGCTGGCCATGATCAGCTTGTTGAGCAGCTGCTGATCTGCTGCGGGCACAGCGGAGAGCAAGGGTTGCAGGTGGCTCTCAACCGCCGCCAGCAGGACCTGGCGGCCCAGGCGGCAGCCAGCCTTCAGGGCAGCCTTGATGCCGCCGTGCAGCAGTTGCCCTGGGACTTCTGGACCATTGATCTACGGGCGGCGGTGCGTGCCCTTGGAGAGATCACCGGAGCGGAAGTGAGTGAGGCCGTGCTTGACCGCATCTTCTCCCGCTTCTGCATCGGCAAATAGTTGCCGAGCAGACTGCCCCCCATGGCTCATCTGCAGATCACGCCCCCGTTGCGGGCTCAGCTCCTGGCTTGGTTGGCGGAAGACCTCGGCCGCGGCGATCTGACCCTGCCAGCGCTGCAGGATCAGCGGGGACAGGCCCAATGGATCGCCAAGGCGCCGGGGCGCTTCTGCGGGGGTGTGTTGCTGGAGCCGCTGCTCCACAGCCTGGATCCTCAGGCCCACGTGCAGGTGCGAGTGGCTGAGGGTTCTGCGGTGAGCCCGGGTCAGGTGCTGCTGGAGCTTGAGGGGCAGGCGTCTGCTCTGGTGGCCGTCGAGCGCACGGCCCTCAACTTGGCGATGCGCCTGTCGGGCATTGCGACGGCCACGGCCGATCTCGTGGCCCAACTGGAGGGAACGGGCGTGCGGCTCGCCGACACCCGCAAGACCACCCCCGGGTTGCGGGTGCTGGAGAAGTACGCCGTTCGCTGCGGCGGTGGCGTTAATCATCGCCTGGGCCTGGATGACGCGGCGATGCTCAAGGAAAACCATCTCGCCTGGGCTGGCGGGATCGAGGCGGCCATCGCGGCCGTGCGCGGTTCGGCTCCTTGGCCGGCTCGGGTGATTGTCGAGGCAGAGACTGCCGCCGAAGCGGAGGCGGCTGTTCTCGCCGGTGCCGACGGGGTGCTCCTCGATGAATTCCGCCCCGCGGCCCTGGCCGATCTGGTGCCTCACTTGCGCGCTCTGGCTCCAGGAGCGGTGGTGCTCGAGGCCTCGGGGGTTCAGCCCACGCAGCTGCGCGCCTACGCCGCCACCGGAATTGATCTGATCTCCACCAGTGCTCCGATCACCCGTGCTCCCTGGCTGGATCTCAGCATGCGCTTTTCCCGCGGAGAGGGATGATCGGAAGGAGGTCACGTCTCCTTCATGCTCCGCATCGCTGAATCCCTGGAGACCCAGCTGCGGGCGGCGATGCAACGGGCATTCCCAGATGCAGCGGCCTCAGGACAGGGCTTCGACCCCCAGCTGGCGCCCGCCAGCAAGCCGGAATTCGGCGACTTCCAGGCCAATGGGGCCCTGCCGCTCGCCAAACCGCTGGGCCAACCGCCGCGCAAGATCGCTGAAGCGGTGGTGGAGCAGCTCAAGGCGGATCCGACCTTCTGTGAGCTTTGCCTTGAGCCGCAGATCGCCGGCCCGGGCTTCATCAACCTCACCCTGAAGTCCGAGCGGCTGGCGGCGGAGGTGCAGTCCCGCCTGGGGGATGCTCGCCTGGGGGTGCCGGCGGTGGAGCAGGCGGCGCCGGTGGTGGTGGATTTTTCCAGCCCCAATATCGCCAAGGAGATGCACGTGGGGCACCTTCGTTCCACGATCATTGGCGACTCGTTGGCGCGGGTTCTGGAGTTCCGCGGTCACCCCGTGCTGCGGCTGAACCACGTGGGCGACTGGGGCACTCAGTTCGGGATGCTGATCACCCATCTCAAGCAGGTGGCCCCGGAGGCGCTAGAGACCGCTGATGCGGTGGATCTCGGCGATCTGGTGGCCTTCTACCGCCAGGCCAAGCAACGCTTTGACGACGACGAAGCCTTCCAGACCACATCCCGAGAGGAGGTAGTGAAGCTGCAGGGTGGCGATCCGGTGTCGCTGAAGGCCTGGGGTCTTCTCTGCGATCAAAGTCGCCGTGAGTTCCAGAAGATCTACGACCGCCTCGACATTCGCCTCAGCGAGCGCGGTGAATCCTTCTACAACCCCTACCTCGAGGGAGTCGTCAAGGATCTGGAGGCCTCCGGGCTGCTGGTGGTGGATGACGGCGCCCGCTGCGTGTTCCTCGAAGGGGTGAGCGGTAAGGACGGCAAGCCTTTGCCGGTCATCGTTCAGAAGAGCGACGGTGGCTTCAACTACGCCACCACTGACCTGGCGGCGATTCGCTATCGCTTTGGCCAGTCCCCCCAGGGGGATGGGGCCCGCCGGGTGGTGTACGTGACCGACGCCGGCCAGGCCAACCATTTCGCCGGGGTGTTCCAGGTGGCTCGCCGCGCGGGCTGGCTTCCCGATGGAGCCCGGCTCGAGCACGTGCCCTTTGGCTTGGTGCAGGGGGAAGACGGCAAGAAGCTCAAGACCCGTGCCGGAGACACCGTGCGGCTGCGGGATCTGCTGGATGAGGCGGTGGAACGGGCGGAGTCGGATCTGCGGCGACGTTTGCAGGAGGAGGAACGACAGGAAGACGAGGCCTTCATCGCGCAGGTGGCTACCACCGTGGGGCTCGCCGCTGTGAAATACGCCGACCTCAGCCAGAACCGGATCACCAACTACCAGTTCAGCTTTGATCGGATGCTGGCCCTGCAGGGCAACACGGCTCCCTATCTGCTCTACGCCGTGGTGCGCATCGCCGGGATTGCCCGTAAGGGGGGTGATCTGGAGGCGGGAGGCACGGCCCCGTTGCAGTTCAGTGAGCCTCAGGAATGGGCTTTGGTGCGGGAACTGCTCAAGTTCGATGCGGTGATCGCCGAGGTGGAGGAGGAGTTGCTGCCGAATCGTCTCTGCACTTACCTCTTTGAGCTCAGCCAGGTGTTCAACCGCTTCTACGACCAGGTGCCTGTGCTCAAGTCTGACGGTGCCGCACGCCAGTCACGGCTCGCCCTCTGCCGGCTCACCGCCGATACCCTCAAACTGGGCTTGGGCCTGTTGGGAATTCCCACCCTGGAGCGGATGTGATGGAGCAGGGTTGGCCTACAGCGCGACCGGAGGTTGAGAACCTGCACGCCTACAGCGCACCCCTGGAGGGGCGACGGCAGTTGCTGCGCCTGGATTTCAACGAGAACACGGTGGGCCCCAGCCCCAAGGTGGTGGAGGCGTTGCGCTCCATTCCCGCCGATCACATCGCCATCTATCCCGAATACGACGGTCTGCGGGAGGCGGTGGTCGCCAACCTTGGCCTCGATCTCGGCCCGGAACAGGTGGGCCTGTTCAACGGCGTCGATGCCGCCATCCACGCCGTGTTTCATGCCTACGGCGATCGCGGTGAGACGTTGCTCACCACCACGCCGACCTTTGGCTACTACACACCCTGCGCCCAGATGCAGGGCATGGCGATTGAGGCGTTGCCCTACGAGGGGGAGACGTTCGCCTTCCCCCTGGAACGCCTTCAGCAGCGCTTAAGCGAACTCCAGCCCCGCCTGCTGTTGATCTGCAACCCCAACAACCCCACGGGCACTCGCTTGGCGCCGGAGCCGATCCTGCAGTTGGCGGCCTCCGCACCCAACACCCTTGTGGTGGTGGATGAGCTCTATGAGGCCTTCACCGGTGACAGCGTGATGCCCCTTGCCGATTTCACGGCCACCCCCAATCTGTTGGTGCTGCGCTCCCTGGCCAAGACCGCCGGCTTGGCGGGTCTGCGCATCGGTTTTGCCATCGGTCATGCCGCCGTGGTGGATCGCATCAGTCGCGTGACTGGGCCCTATGACATCAACAGCTTTGCGGTGACGGCGGCCTTCGCCGCCCTCAAGGATCAGGCTTATGTGGATGGCTATGTGGCCGAGGTGCTGCGGGCCCGCTCCTGGATCTCCGAACAGCTCAAGGCAGCCGGGGTGCGCCACCACGTGGCGGGAGGTAACTATCTGTTGGTGTGGCCCAACCAGGACCCCGCCCATCTGGATGCGGCCCTGCGCGAGGCAGGCATTTTGGTGCGGGCGATGAGTGGCAAGGCCCTGATCGATGGCTCCCTGCGAGTGAGCATCGGCACCACGGGTCAGATGCAGCAGTTCTGGTCGGCCTATGCCCGGTTGGAGGGCCTGAGCGCCTAGCGCATCACATCAATTTGGGTGGTGTCGCTGAGCTTGCCGGGCAGGCTCAGCACCCGACCCACGCGCTTGACGCTGGTGCCCTTCAGCGCCTCCAGGAAGGGCTCAACGCTCGACTGGTCGCAGTTCTTCGGGGTAGTGCCGCTGACGTATTGCACCGGAATCACCCGCTTGGGGGAGAGCTCCCGCACCACGGCCGCTGCTTCAGCACCGTCGTAGACCTTGGCTCCTCCTCCGACCCCAAGGATCAGCACGTCAGGCTTCCCCAGCAGCACCCGATCTTCCGGGCTGAGCTTGGCTGCGGTGCCGCCGAGATGGGCGAACACCAGGCCTCCCTGCTTCCAGCGCCAGAGGGTGGCCTGGCCGAAGCGGCGGCCTCCGAAGCGGTCGTGGGGGGCTGAGATGCCCTCGATGCTGAGACCTGCAAGGCGGTAGGAACCCGGTTTGCTGAGCAGTCGCCCGCTGGCTACAGATGCTCCCTCATCCAGCAGCAGGCTGCTGGCAAGAACCACGTTGGCGCTCACCCGGGGCTCCGCCAAGCCGGCGGCGCAGCCCACCGCTTTGAAGGGATTGAGCAGCACCGTGGCTCCGCCCCCCTGAATCAGCAGCGCGCTATGCCCATAGCTGGTGATCGTCACGCCGGTGTTGGCGCTGGCCGCCAGGGGCAAGGCCACAGCCATGGCAGCCAGGGTGCGGATCGGCAGGGCCATGGGGCAGAGGGAGATGGGCCGAACCCTAACCCGCTGCAGCCTGGGCAAGGAAGTTGCCCAGCAGCTGGTGCCCGTTCTGGGTCAGCACACTCTCCGGGTGGAACTGCACCCCCTGCAGATGGGGATAGCGGCGGTGCCGCAGCCCCATGATCGTGCCGTCGTCGAGCCAGGCGGTGATCTCCAGGCAGTCGGGCAGAGACTCCCGCTCAGCGATCAGGCTGTGATAGCGGGTGGCTGTGAGCGGATTGGGCAATCCCGCAAACACCCCCTGGCCCTCATGCAGCACCGGAGAGGTTTTGCCGTGCATCAGCTCCTTGGCCCGCACGACCTTGCCCCCGTACACCTGAGCGATCGACTGGTGGCCCAGGCACACACCCAGGGTGGGGATGCTGGGGCTGAGCTCCCGCAGCACATCGAGGCACACCCCGGATTGATCGGGATCGCCGGGGCCCGGTGAAATCAGGATGGCGTCAGGCGCCAAGGCGCGAATCTGCTCGAGGCTGAGGGCGTCGTTGCGCTCAACTCTCAGCTCCTCAGTGATCGGATGATCGGCTGCCAACTCACCGAGGTACTGCACCAGGTTGAAGGTGAAGCTGTCGTAGTTGTCGAGAACGAGAAGCATCAGCCCTGCAGCCAGACGCCCATTCAAACGCCCAGACGGGCGAGCAGGGCCGGCAGCATCAGAAGGGCCGCGATCACAAGAGAACTGATGGCGGCCACCAGCACAGCAGCGGCGGCGCAATCCTTCGCCACCCGGGCCAGGGGATGGAATTGCCGTCCGATCGCCAGATCCACCACGGCTTCCGTCGCCGTGTTGATCAGCTCCAGCACCAGCACGGCCGCCACCGTGAGCACCAGCACCGCCAGCTGGGCCAGAGGCAGCTCGAGCCACAGCCCCAGAGCAAACACCGCCGCTCCAGTGAACACGTGAATCCTGAAGTTGCGCTGGCTGCGGAAGCCGTAACTCAGGCCCTGGGCTGCATAGCGAAAGCTCGACGGCAGATCACTGGCCACCTGCCAGGCCCCCAGGCGTCTCACCTTCCCACTGGCCGGCGCCATTGTTTCGGCGCTCTCCAACCGATCGCGTCGCTGGTTCGCATTCGATTCCTGGGGCACCAGCATCGGCAAGCCGTCTCGACTCCAGCCTTGGCCGCACCCTACCGCTGTTGAGCGCTGGCGAGAAGCTGTTCCTGTCGCTGGAGCATCGCCGCCAAGCTGGCCTCGTCGGGGTGATCCCATCCCAGCAGGTGCAGCAGACCGTGGCTGGCCAGGAACAGGAGTTCCTCCTGCAGGCTGTGGCCGTGCTCCGGGGCCTGACGGGCTGCGGTGTCCAGGGAGATCACGATGTCCCCCAACTCGAGCGCCTCCTCCTCGCCGTCGGGCATGGGAATGGGCGGGGCGTCATCCAGGCCGTCGTCCTGGGCTGCGAAGGCCAGCACGTCCGTGGGGCCGGCTTTGTTACGCCAATCGCCATTGAGCTCGGCGATCTCGGCATCCCCCACCAGGCTCAGCCCCAAGCTGTAGGCCGGTGCTTTGAGCACCTCGGGAAGTTCCGGTTGCAGCTGCGCCAACCATTGGCTGATGTGCTCGTGCCATAGCTCGGCCCCCTGCAATGGATCGGCAAGATCCCCGCCCACCTCCAGTAACGCCGCCTCCAGCGTGTCGTCTGCTTCAAAGGCCAGGTCGAGATCCGGCTCGTTGCCCATGGCCTCAGGCCCCCGGCAGCTGGGGCCGGCCCAACCAGGCCACCAGCACGATGAAGCCCACAAAGCCCAGGGCTGTGAGGCCGAAGTGCAGCAGGCTCAACTTGCCTTTGCGCACCATGTTGCGCATGGCGAGCTTGGTGAAGCTCGGATTCTCCTCAGTCATCGCTGGAGCCTCCGGCCACATCAACGCCTGCATGCAGCAGGCTTTGGATGAAGGGATCAAGGTCGCCATCCATCACGCCCTGCACGTCAGTGGTTTCGTGCTGGGTGCGCAGGTCTTTCACCATTTGATACGGGTGGAAGACGTAGTTGCGGATCTGGTTGCCCCAGGCCGCTTCCACGATGTCGCCGCGAATGTCGGCGATCTCGGCGGCCCGCTGCTCCTGAGCGATCACCAGCAGCTTGGCCATCAGCAGTGCCATCGCCTTCTCTTTGTTCTGGAGCTGCGAGCGCTCCTGGGTGCAGCGCACGAACAGGCCGGTGGGGATGTGCAGGATGCGCACGGCCGTTTCCACCTTGTTCACGTTCTGTCCGCCGGCACCACCGGAGCGTGAGGTGGTGATTTCGAGGTCTTTATCGGGGATGTCGAGCTTGACCTCCTCCTCGATCTTGGGCATCACCTCCACGCCGGCGAAGCTGGTCTGGCGCTTGTCGTTGGCGTTGAACGGTGAGATGCGCACGAGGCGGTGCGTGCCCTTCTCGTTGCGCAGATAGCCGTAGGCGTAGCGGCCCTCGATTTCGATCGTGCAGCTCTTGATGCCTGCCTCCTCACCCTCGCTGAGTTCGTCCACGGTCACCTTCATGCCGTGGTCTTCGGCCCAGCGGGTGTACATGCGCATCAGCATCAGGGCCCAGTCCTGGGCGTCGGTGCCACCGGCACCGGCGTTGATGCTGATCACGGCACCTTCCTTGTCGTAGGTGCCGCTGAGCAGGCGCTCCAGCTCCCAGCGATCCAGATCAGCCCGCAGCTTCTGCAGGGCTTCGTTGGATTCGCCCAGTAGCTCCTCGTCGGGCTCGAGCCCGTAGATCTCAACGGTGGCCTCGGCATCGGCCACAGCGCCCTGCCACTGGCTGAGTTGCTCGAGTTGGGCCTTCACCTCATCGAGCTGGCGCATTTTGGCCTGGGCCTGCTTCTGGTCGTCCCAGAAATCGGGTTGGGAGGCGAGCTGCTCGAGATCCTGCTGGCGTGCTTTCAGTGCAGGGACGTCAAAGACAGTCCTGGGCATTGCCCAGGCGGTCAGTGAGCTCAGAGAGATCGCGCTTGAAGTCGGTGAGGTCGAGCACCGGCAGGTGTTGAACGTTGGGTCGACCGTACTGAATGGCGAGCAGCAGCACGGGGGGCCGCTTCTAGGATTCAGGCTGCGGCTGGGGCCTTGATGGCAAGCGTTGAGATCTACACCTGGCGCGCTTGTCCGTTCTGTATTCGGGCCAAGGCGCTGCTGGATCGCAAAGGCGTGGCCTATACCGAGCACGCCATCGATGGCGATGAGGCCGCTCGCGCGGTGATGGCCTCCAAGAGCGGCGGCCGCCGCAGTGTGCCCCAGACCTTCATCAACGGGCAGCACGTGGGTGGCTGCGACGACCTGCATGCCCTTGAGCGCAGCGGGCAGCTCGATGCGCTGCTGGGGGCCTGAGCTTGAGCGCCCACTCACAGCTCTTTGTGATCGATCCGATCACGCGTCTGCGGCCCACGAAAGATTCCAGCGTTGCTTTGATGCAGGCCGCTCAGCGGGCCGGGCAGCAGGTTTGGGTGTGCACGCCGGCGCAGCTGGCGGTGCGCGGCTCGGATCCCGCCCATGAGCCGATGGTGCTGGCCCAGCCGATCCGTCTGGCGGAGATCAGGCCCACTGCAGAGGGCTGGGATCTGCCCGATCCCTGGTTTGAAGCTGAGGAGCCTCGTTGGCTGCCGCTGAGTGCCTTCCCGCGGGTGTGGATGCGGAAGGACCCCCCGGTGGACGAGGCCTATCTCTATGCCACCCATCTGCTCGAGTTGGCGGAACGCCAGGGGGTGCGGGTGCTCAATCGCCCCGCGTCGCTGCGGGCCTGGAACGAGAAGCTTGGAGCCCTGCGCTGGAGCCATCTGATGGCCCCCAGCCTGGTGGGAAGCGATGTTGAACAGTTGGCCGCGTTTGCAGCTGACCACGGTGATGTGGTGCTCAAGCCCCTCGGCGGGCGCGCCGGTCAGGGGGTGGTGCGCAGCCATGCCGGTGCTCCTGGGCTCAAGGCGCTGCTGGAGCTGGTCACCAACCAGCAAACCCTGCCGGTGATGGTGCAGGCGTTTCTGCCGGCGGTGACGGCCGGCGACAAGCGCATCCTGCTGGTGAACGGTGAGCCCCTGGGCGCTGTGAATCGCAAACCGGCCCCGGGTGAATTCCGCAGCAACCTGGCGGTGGGGGGTGAGCCGGAAGCCTGTGAGCTCAATGACCAGGAACGCCGGATCTGTGCCGAGCTGGCTCCGGCCTTACAAGCCGAAGGTTTGTTCTTCGTGGGCATCGATGTGATCGATGGCCGCCTCAGTGAGATCAATGTCACTAGCCCCACCGGCGTGCGTGAGGTGGAACGCCTCGGGGGCATCCCGCTGGCGGATCAGACGATGGAGAGGCTGCTGGCTGACGCCTAAAGCGCTCGGGCGTGGGTGATGTCCAGCTGCTGTTGCAGCACCCCCAACTTGAGGGCCACCTCCGCCAGCTCCCGTTCCACATCCGAGCCCCGCACCAGTCCGGCGCCGGCGGTGAGCTCGAGCCGCTGCCCGTGCAGGGTGCCGCTGCGGATCGCCACCCGCAGCTCGGTGTCCCCTTCGCTGTCGATCCAGCCAATGGGCGCCGCGTAGTAACCCCGCTCAAAGGGCTCGAGGCTGCGCAGGGCGGCCATCGCTTCACGCCTCGGTAGGCCCGCCACCGCTGGAGTGGGATGCAGCGCCGCCGCCAGGGCCAGGGGTTGTTGATCCGCCAGGGCGGCGCTGATGGGGGTGTGCAGATGCACCAGTTGGCCGTGGCGGGCCAGGCGCGGATGGCGTGGGCGTCGCGTCACCAATCCCGCCTGCTGCAGCACTTCGGTGATCGCTTCCACCACCAGTTCGTGCTCGCGGAGATCCTTGTCGGAGCGCGTCAGCTGCTCGGCCTGGGGACCGATCGGAGCTGTGCCGGCCAGGGCATCGCTGCGCAGTTGGCCTTGGCGCACCGTGAGCAGCCGTTCCGGGGAGGCCCCGAGCAGGGCGGGGCCATCGGCTTGCTGCCACAGGAAACGGCAGCTGCCGGGTTGGCGCTGGCGCAGCTGCGCCAGCAGTTGCAGGGGGTCGAGCGGGCGCTCGAGCAGGAGCTGTTGGCGCACCGCCAGCACCAGCTTGCGCAGGCGGTCTTGCTCAATCAGCTCTACCCCGCGCTGCACCACCGAGCGATAGCCCTCCTGCCAGGCGGAGCGGCCGGCGATGGCCGGACCCGGCGCATGGCCCTGATCGGCATTGGGGTCTGAGGGCAGGGCTCCCAGCCGCTGGGCCTGCTCCCACAGCTCTTCGGCGATCGATCGCGCACTGATCTCGCCCCCCAGGGTGCGCTGCAGCCGCAGCCAGCAATGACGCCCCTGGCGGCTCAGTTGCCAGCGGGGCAGCACCGCCTGCACGCCGGGCACGCCCTCGCCCTCCTGCAGGGGACTGTCAAAGAACGAGAAGGCCAGAAGCACCCGCGGCCTGGCCAGCGGCGGGCAGGGCTGGGGTGCGGCGAGGCGGCCCAGGCTCACGGCACTGAAGCGCTGGGCGAGTTCAAAACGCCTGGGCCCACTCAGTTCGAGGCTGTTGCAGCGTCCACTGGCGGCCAGGCAGAGCCCTGGAGCGCTATCCCAGAGGAAGCGGAAGCGATCGCCCTCCTCCAGCTGACTGAGCAGGGCCATGGGGTCCCGCCCCGGGATGGCCATGGCCAGGCTGAGCACGCCCTCTCCATCGAGCAGGCGCTCTCCTTCGGCCGCCGCCGACAGCAATTCGCTGAAGCTGGTTGTGACGCTGGGTGGAGCCTGCAACCGAGACGGGCCGATGCGGCTGCTCAAATGTATGGGCCTTCCCGCACCCCCAGTTGGCTCCGTCCGCTTCCGAGCCCCAGGTCGTCGCAAGCCTTCATGCCACCGCGGCGGAACGCCGGCGGCTGTGGAAGGCGGCGATCAAGTGGCCGATGTATTCGGTGGCGGTGATGCCGGTGCTGCTGGCGGCCGGCTGGCGTCTGCAGCAGGGCCAGGGGGTGAGGTTGGAGCAGTTGCTGCTCTTCCTGCTGGCGGCGGTGTTGCTGCTGGCTTGGGAAAACCTGGCCAACGATGTCTTTGACGCCGAAACCGGCGTGGATGCCACGGGGAAACCCCATTCCGTGGTGAACCTCACGGGACGCCGCGATCGGGTGGCGGTGATCGCCAATGGAGCGCTGCTGGCGGGCCTGGCGCTGATGGCGCTGGTGGCCTTGCGTAGTAGCCCGCTGGTGCTGGCTCTGGTGTTGGCCTGCTGCGGGATCGGTTACGTGTATCAGGGCCCGCCCTTTCGCCTGGGCTACCGGGGGTTGGGGGAGCCCCTCTGCTGGCTGGCCTTTGGCCCCTTCGCCACGGCCGCTGCGCTGATGGCGTTGGCGCCGGCGGGGGAGGCCCTTGTGCCCTGGCGGGCGGCCTTGGAACTGGGCAGTGGCCCTGCGCTGGCCACCACCTTGGTGCTGTTTTGCTCCCACTTCCACCAGGTCGAAGAAGACGCCAGCCACGGCAAGCGCTCACCGGTGGTGCGCCTGGGAACGGGGCGTGCGGCCGCCCTGGTGCCCTGGTTCGTGGCGGGTTGTCTCGCCTTGGAGTGGGCCCCGGTGTTGGTGGGGCACTGGCCCCTCACCGCTCTGCTGGGGGTGGCTGGATTGCCGGCGGCCCAGGCGCTGATTCGCCTGCTCCGGGAGCATCACCGCGAGCCTGAGCGGATCATCGGCAGCAAGTTTTTGGCGCTGCGTTTTCAGGCCCTCAATGGCCTGGGTCTAGCGCTGGGTCTGGCCCTGGGGCCGCTGCTGGGCTGATGCAGCTGGAGTGGCGGCCCTATCGCTTTGCGCTGCCCAGTGCCCTGGTGAATGCCCAGGGGCGTTGGTTCGAGCGCCGCGGCTGGCTGCTCCGCCTGGTGGCTGCTGATGGACGGGTGGGCTGGGGTGAAGTGCTCGACCTGCTCGCCAGCTGGCGCACCCCCGGCCTGGACGATCGGCCGCTGGCTGCGTTGATGGAAGCCTTGCCCCGTGCCCAACCTGCGGAGCAGTGGGAACGCCAGTTGGAGCAGCTGCCCGCGGCCCTCGGCTTTGGGCTGGGGCTGGCCCTGGCGGAACTGGATGGTCTTGGGGCTTCGGGTTGGTTGCCTGCCCCCGCCTCGGCGGAGCTGCTGCCGGCGGGCATGGCGGCCTTGGATCGGGTGCGGGAGCACCGGCCGGAGGCCTTGGGCACGGTGAAGTGGAAGGTGGGTGTTGAGCCCGATGCACAGGAGCGCGATCTGCTGCGTCAGTTGCTTCAGCTGCTGCCGGCCCATACCCGGCTCCGCCTCGATGCCAATGGCGCCTGGGACCGCCAGACCGCAGCCCTCTGGGCCGATCAACTGCAGGGGGAGCCGAGGCTGGAGTGGTTGGAGCAACCGCTGCCTCCGGAGGATCACGCCGGGCTGCTTGCTCTCGCCCAGCGGCTACCGGTCGCCCTGGATGAATCGCTGCGCGCCGTCCCTGCCGCTGATCTGAAGGACTGGCCCGGCTGGCAGGTGCATCGTCCGGCGGCGGCGGCGGATCCCCGGCCCCTGCTGCGGCGCCTGCAGGCCGGGGAGCCCCGCTTGATGCTGAGCACAGCCTTTGAAACCGGCATCGGCTTGCGCTTCCTGCATCACCTGGCCGGCTTGCAGGCCCAGGGACCAACACCCACCGCACCGGGCCTGGCTCCGGGTTGGAGTCCGCAGGGTCCTCTGTTCAGCAGCGATCCTGAGCAGGTGTGGGAGGCGGCTCGGGGATGACGCTGCAGGTGCTCAGCGATCAGGGTGAGCGCTCCACCGTGCTGGAGGCGCTGGAGCACGCCCTGGCCGCTGGAGCGGTGGTGGCCGTGATCACACCCCAGGAGAGGGCCGCGCTGCGGCCGGTGCTGGAGGCGGACCTGCCGCTGGATCTGCAGGGCCCAGCTCTAGTGCTCGGGAGTGGAGGCAGCCGTGGAGGCCGGCAGTGGTGCCTGCAGCCCCTGGCCCAGTTGAGGCTGGCGGCCGAGGCCACGGCTCAATGGTTGGAGGCCATCGGCCTTGATCCAAGCCAGTGCGAGCTCTTCGATCCGCTGCCGTTGCATCACATCAGTGGGGTGATGCCCTGGGTTCGGGCCCGGCAATGGGGTGCGGCGCTCCGTTGTCTGTCTCCTGAGCGCATGCGCGATCCGGTTCGTCTGGCGCAGCAGGAGCCAGTTGCGGCTGATCGAGCGGCCCTGTTGTCGGTGGTGCCCACCCAGTTGGAGCGCCTGCTGGGGCATCCCGAAGGCGTGCGCTGGTTGCAGGGTTTTGCATTGGTGTGGGTTGGCGGGGCCGCGTTGAACGACTCCCAGGCGCAGCGCTGCAGGGAATGGGGAATCCGCCTGGCGCCCTGTTACGGCAGCACCGAGACCGCGGCCATGGTCACGGCCCTGCCACCGGATCAGTTTTTGTGCGGTGTGGCGGGCTGCGGGCATCCCCTGCCCCATGCCGAACTGCGCCTTGATCCTTCGACCTCAGGCCTGAAGGTGCGCAGCGCGAGCCTGGCCCTAGCCCGCTTCCAGGTGGACCGCTGGCAACCGTTGCCCTTGGATCAGGGCTGGTGGAGCAGTGGAGATCGCGCCGAGCTCACGCGGGATGGTCTGCAGGTGTTGGGCCGCCTGGATGGGGCGATCCACAGCGGTGGGGAAACGGTGTTCCCAGATCAGGTGGAGGCCCAGGTGTTGCTGCTCTGCGAAAGCCAAGGCTTGCCCGTGGAGGAGCTGCTGCTGCTGCCTGAACCCGATCCCCTTTGGGGAGAACGCTTGGCGGCGTTGGTGCGTCCCCTGGATGGGGCGCCCTTTTCGGCACTTGAGCCGCAGCTCCAGCATCTTGCTCAGCAGCTGCCTCCCGCCCAGAGGCCTCGGCGCTGGCTGGAGTGCCCCGCCCTGCAGCGCAATGCCATGGGCAAGTGGGAGCGCCAGCATTGGCACCAATGGTTATCGCTGCTAGAAGCGATCTGAGGCGAATGCTGCACCCATGACCGATGCCAACCTCACTGAGGCGAGCAACAAGAAACTCGCCGCGGGGTTGCTTGCGATCTTCCTGGGTTATCTCGGCATTCACAAATTCGTGCTCGGTTACAACACAGCCGGCCTGATCATGTTGCTGGCCACCGTTTTGACCTGCGGTTTGGCTGGATTTGTGATGGGCGTGATTGGTGTGATCGAGGGAATCATTTATCTCACCAAAACACCGGCTGAATTTGAGGCCACTTACATGCAGGCCGAGAAGCAGTGGTTTTGAGATCCGCGCACACGCTGCTGTTGCCCCTGGCGGCCTGCGTGAGCGTCGCCCTGTTTGGATCCATTCCTGGCGATGGAGTGCATCCTTTCGCCATGGCCGCCAGCCTGCTGCCGTTGCAGCTGGCAGCCCTGTTCTGGAGTTTGAGTGTGCTTACGAAAGGGGCTGAATCCCAGCCTGAAGGGTCGAGGCCTCCAGCCAACGGTTGATACCCCCGGGCAGTTCGCAGCGCTGGCGACCGTCAGTGCGTATGGCTAGATGGCGCGTAAGTCCCGTGGCGACCTCCAGCTCGTTGCTTTGGAAGGTGTAACGCACCTCAAAGCAGCTGGGGTCGATCCGCTGAGGGCTCAGGGCGATGCTTAAGGGTGCGCCGCACACCAGGGGGCGGCGAAAGTCAGCGCTGCAATGCACGATCGGCAGCGCCACCTCGGGCGTGGAGTCGGGGGTTGGGAAGATCTCGCTCGCGGGTAGCCCAAAGCGCTCGAGGCTTTCTTCATAGGCCTCATGGCACCAGCGCAGCAGCTGCTGAAAATGCATCACCCCAGCGGCATCGGTTTCTCCGAAGCGCACCGTGCGGCACAGCAGCAGCCAGCTGTTGGGATTCATGGGCTGATCGGGAACCCCGGGAACTCTCTCAGGCCGAGCCCGTAGGTCAGGCCCAGACGCAACAGCCAGTAGGTCAGCAGTGCGGCGGAGGCCAGCAGCCAGAGGGTTGAATTGCGGAGGGGCCGGGGCAAGAGACGCCGTTCTCGTAGCGAGAGCACCGACCAGCCCAGCAGCGTTGCAGCGGCGATCGGTCCAAAGGCATGCCATTGCACCGATCCGCTCAGATCACCCGTGAGGGCCGCGCTGGTGGCACGGCTCAGAAAGCAGGTCGGGCACGGAACGCCCGTGAGGGCGCGCACCGGACAGGTCCAGCCGGGTAGGCCTGGGTGTATGCCCTTAAGCCAGAGCGTGGCCGTGACTCCCGCTGGCAGGAGATAGCCCGCCTGTTGGATCCGTTGAAGAAACCGATTAGCGGTCAACCGAGCCCATGATCACGTCGATCGAGCCCAGGATCGCCATGATGTCGGCCACCTTGGCCCCCTTGAGGATGTGGGGCAGGATCTGCAGGTTGGTGAAGTCAGCCGCTCGGATCTTGAAGCGCCAGGGGGTCACATCGTTGTTGCCTTGGATGAACACCCCGATTTCACCTTTGCCGGATTCCAGTCGGGTGTAGAGCTCTCCGTTGGGAATTTTGAACGTTGGAGCCACCTTCTTGGCCACGATCTGATAGTCGAAGCCGTTGAATTCGCTGGTTTTGCCTTCGGCCATGCGCCGCGCTTCCAGGTTTTCCGTGGGGCCTCCGGGAATCATCTGGCAGGCCTGGCGCAGGATCTTCAGCGACTGCCGCATCTCCTCGATCCGCACCCGGTAGCGGGCGTAGCAATCGCCTTCCTTCTCTGAGGCCACATCCCAGTCGAAGTCGTCGTAGCACTCGTAGTGATCCACCTTGCGCAGATCCCAGGGCACCCCTGAAGCCCGCAGCATCGGCCCAGACAGGCTCCAGTTGATCGCCTGCTCACGCGTGATCACACCAAGCCCCTCAATCCGCTTACGGAAGATCGGGTTGTTGGTGATCAGCTTTTCGTATTCATCGATCTTGGGGCCGAACCAATCGCAAAAGTCGAGGCACTTCTCCAGCCAGCCGTAGGGCAGATCCGCAGCAACGCCGCCGATGCGGAAGTAGTTGTTGTTGATCAGGCGCTGGCCGGTGGCCGCCTCCCAGAGGTCGTAGATCATCTCCCGCTCGCGGAAGATGTAGAAGAACGGCGTCTGGGCGCCCACGTCCGCCAGGAAGGGGCCAAGCCAGAGCAGGTGGTTGGCGATGCGGTTGAGCTCCAGCATCAGCACGCGGATGTAGCTGGCGCGCTTGGGCACCGGCACATCAGCGAGGCGCTCCGGGGCATTGACCACGATCGCCTCGTAGAACATGCCGGCCGCATAGTCCATGCGGCTCACGTAGGGCACGAACATCACGTTCGTGCGGTTCTCAGCAATCTTCTCCATGCCGCGGTGGAGGTAGCCGATCACCGGCTCGCAATCCACCACGTCCTCTCCGTCGAGGGTCACCACAAGCCGCAACACCCCGTGCATCGAGGGGTGGTGGGGCCCGAAGTTCACCACCATCGGCTCCGTGCGCGTTTCCAGCTGCGTCATGGGGCCGAGGGATAGGGCTCGCTGGCGGGATCTTAGGAAGGAAGGGCCCGTTGCTTTGGTCTCCGCTGGCTCAGGCTTTTGACCATGTGCCGGTGCTGGCCCAGCAGGTGCTGGCCAGCTTTGCCCCGCTTGCGGATGCATTGGATCGCCAGGGGGGTGGCGTTCTGATTGATTGCACCCTCGGGGGAGGCGGCCACAGCGCCTTGCTGCTCGAGGCCCATCCGCGCCTACGCCTGGTGGGTCTGGATCAAGACCCCACCGCCCGCAGCGCTGCGGCTGAGCGTTTGGAGCCCTATGGCGACCGGGTTCAGATTGTGGACACCAACTTTGCGGCCTACCAGCCAGGGGAGCCTGCGCTGGCGGTGCTGGCGGATCTGGGGGTGAGCAGTCCGCAACTGGATGTGGCGGAGCGGGGCTTCAGCTTTCGTCTCGATGGCCCGCTGGATATGCGCATGAATCCGGCGGCTGGGGAGACCGCCGCTGATCTGATCGACCGCCTCGATGAGGCCGAGCTTGCTGACTTGATCTACGCCTATGGAGAGGAGCGTCTCTCGAGGCGCATCGCCCGCAAGATCAAGCAGCACCTTGCAGAGCAGGGACCTTTCCGCGGCACCGATGCCTTGGCCTATCTCGTGGCCGGTTGTTATCCCCCCAAGGCCCGGCGCGGCCGCATCCATCCCGCCACTCGCACCTTTCAGGCTTTGCGCATCGCTGTCAACGATGAGCTGGGTGTGCTCGATCGCCTCTTGGATCAGGCCCCTGATTGGTTGCAGCCGGGCGGGTTGTTTGGGGTGATCAGCTTCCATTCCCTGGAGGATCGCCGCGTCAAAACAGCCTTCAGCAGCGATCCCCGCCTGCAGCGGGTCACCCGCAAACCAGAAACGGCTGCGGAGGAGGAGCAGAGCTCCAACCCTCGCAGCCGTTCAGCCAAATGGCGCGTTGCGCGCCGGCGCTGATTAGTGGCTCATGATGCCGGTATGGTCCTGGCTGCCAAACAGCTGGCGGTAGGCCGCGGTGCTGATGCAGACCAGAACCGGGGCCAGCACCAGTAGACCACCGGCGTTGAAGAGGTAGGCCACGCCGGCGACGAGGCTCTCCACGATCACGAACCAGAGCACGGTCCACCAGCTGGGGTTCACGCCAGCAATTCCGGCTTGCAGGGTCTCAACGGGGCGCTTCACGCCGAACAGAGACATCGGCACCAGGAACTGCTGCGTCACCACCAGCCAGATCTTGAAGATCGCGAAGGCGACCAGGGGAATGAAGAACAGGGCGGCGTTGAGCTTGCCCAGCCCGAAACCGATGCCCCAGGCGATTGCGCCCACCACCACCAGCACGATCACCAGCAGGATGCTGGAGCCGAACAGGCGGCCGCTGGCCTGGCTGTCCCAGCGGGTGAAGCTGCTGAAGCTGGGCTTGTGGCCCTCGAGGCTCGTCCAGGCGCCTCGGGTTAGGCCAACGGCCGTCCAGAGGGCCACCACGACGTAGCCCACCAGGCCCACCACCAGGCCGATCTTCTCGGCGATGGGGTGGATCAGAGCAGGAGCACCCAGCGCCAGGTGCAAGACGGCATGGCTGATCAGGCCGATGAACGGGGCCATGATCAACAGGGCCAGCACCTGGAACAACACAAAGGGCCAGGGGGCACGGCAGAAGGCCTGCCAGCCATCCTCAATGGCTCTCAAAACAGACAGCTTGTTGGTGCCTGGGGTCGGCAATCCCATTGGAAATCGGTGGTTTGGCCGGAAGGTAGCGATGGCAGCATCCACTGCCCATCTTTTGTGAAAACCGTTCGCTCAGGGCCGCCGCAGGGTCTCCACGCAGTGTCTGAGCAGTGCGCCGGCCTGGCTGATGTCGGCGCTGCTGGTGCCGCGCCCCAGGCCAAAGCGGATGGAGGCCGCCGCCTCCTGCCGGCTGCGCCCCAGAGCCTG
>VGPT01000022.1 GCA_016882485.1 Cyanobacteria bacterium M_surface_10_m1_298 | reverse complement strand
ATGCCCAGCCCCTCAGCGTGGCCGTGGATCAACGGGGCGAACAATTGGCAGTGGTGCGCCAACGGGAGGATCGCACCGAATTGCTGCTCTACCGGCGTTCCCTGCAGAGCACCCAGATCCTGCCGATGGAGCCGGCCGGTGTGCCCCGCAGCGTGAGCTTCAGTGCCGACGGACGCGTTCTGGCGGTGGAGGTGAGCCGCGGCGGGATCTGGCAGATCGATCTACTCGAACTGCCCTAACCGACGAAGCCTGCCCAGCGCAGGAAGGTCTCGCCACTGATGGCCTCCACCAGCAGGATCGCCACGAAGCCCACCATGGCGAAGCGACCATTCACCCGCTCGGCATAGGCGCTCCAACCGAAGGCGGGCTCGTCGTTGGTGGTGGCGCTGGTCGGAGCGGGGCCTTCGGTCATGGGGGAATCAGACACCTGAGTTGAAGTCATAGCTGGCGGCGGGAATCAGCTTCCAACCACCCTGGCCGTCGAGTTCAAGCACCAGGTTGTGGAAGCTTTTGAGGCTAGGGCGGTGCCCCACGCTGACGAAAGCCATCTCCCTCTGGGAAAGCAGCTGATAGAGATGCTTCTCGGTGGCCACATCCAGGGCACTGGTGGCTTCATCCAGCACCACAAAGCGCGGGGAGTTCAGCAGCAGGCGGGCAAAGGCCAGACGCTGCTGTTCACCGAGAGAGAGCAGACGCGGCCAATCCTGCTTGATGTCGAAGTCGGGGTAGCGCTGCACCAGAGCTCCGAGGCGCACCTCTTCCAGCACGCTGCGCAGGTGCTCATCGCTAAAGCGGTGGGGTTCCTGGGGATAGCAGAGCTGCTCTCGGAGGCTGCCCAGAAGCATGTAGGGCTTCTGCGGGATGAACAGAAGCTCCGACAGTGGGGGACGCTGCACCTCGCCGGCGGCCGGTGCCCACAGGCCGCTCACCAGTCGCAGGAACGAAGTCTTGCCACAACCGCTCGGGCCCACCACCAGAACACGCTGACCTGGATCCACCTCCAGGCTCAGATCGTGAATCAGGCGGCGATCACTGTTCGGGGGCACCAGATCGACATGGCGCACCAACAGGGATTGGCTGGCGGCCGCTTCGGTGAGGGCATCGCTGAGGCGCTCCAGCGCTGCATTGCGATCACTGATCTCCTCGACCTTGCCCTGGAAGCCTTCGAGTCGACTGATAGAGGCGGAGAAGGCAGCCAGACGATCGATGTTGTTGACGATGTAACTGACCGAGAACAGCACCTGGGAGAAAGCGATACTGGCCTGACCAAACACGCCGAAATCCACCTGCTTGGCGAAATAGATCGGAGCGATCACCAACCAGGGAAGGAAGCGTGAGAAATAGTCATAGGAGCGCTGAATCACACTGATCAGCGCCTCCCAGATAATCAGTTTGTTGTAGTTGCGGATCGCACCTCCCAGGCGACGCTCGGCCTCCCGCGACTCCTGCTGCTCACCCCGGTAAAAGGCGATCGATTCAGCGTTATCACGAATGTGTACAAGGCCGTATCGGAAGTCGGCCTCAAGGCGGAGCTGGTCGTAATTCAAAGCCACCAGCTTGCGGCTGGCGAACACGATCACGGCCGTTCCACCCAGGGAATAAACCAGCAGCCACAGAGCCAGCTTGGAGCTGATGGTCCACAGCACAACGATGAAGCTCACGAAGGTGAGCACAGCTGAGACGATCTCAACCGTGACGCTCAAGCTGGTAGTGGTGAAGCTGGCGGCATCCTGTGAGATCCGCTGGTCAGGGTTATCAATTTCTTCTGCCGCTTCGTCGTTTGGGTTGAGAACGTAATAAGCCCGATTAGACAGGTAGCGGCGCAACAGGCGTCCGCTGAGCCATTCCCTCCACAACAACCCCAAGCGGGGAATCAAATAACTCTGCAGCGCTCGGATCGGCAGAGCCAGGACCAGACAGAAGGCATAGATCGCCACCACCTGCCAGAACTGATCAGCCTGATACGCAACCAGGGTGTTATCCACATTGCGGGCGATGTAGCTGATGCCAACGTTGATGCCGTTGATCACCAGGATCAACAGAGTGATCACCCCCAACAGCACCCAGGGCAACCAACGCCCCTGACGCAACTTGCCGCGCAAGGCCACGAAGCAGCCGAGGCCGCCAATGAACAGGGCCATCAGCACCGGCCCCACCGGGCTGCGCCACGTGGCGGCGATCTGCTGGGGAACCCCGGGAAGGAAGCGCGCCTGCAGCTCCGGGATCAGGGCCCCCGAGAGGGCCACAACCCCGCTAAGCAGCAGCAGGGTGCTTCCTGCCACCACCGCCACCATCGCCAGGATCAGCAGCAGGAACTGCCAGGCGCTGGTCTCTTCAACCGGCAGGAAGTAAGGCTGAGCCAGCCGCTGCAGCTTGCTGAGCTGACTGCGGAAAGCCTGCAGGGGATTCATGACGACGTTCAGACCCCTGCATTCTCGCCGGCCCAAGCTCAGCCTGGTGGCCAGGCCAGCGGACGGCCACCGATCACGTGCACGTGGAGGTGGAACACGGTCTGCCCGGCCTCCTCTCCGCTGTTGATCACCGTGCGGAAGCCCGTGAGCCCCTCCTGCTTCGCCACCTGGGCAGCCACCAGCAGCAGATGCCCCAGCAATGCCGCCTGATCCGGCTCGGCCTCCGCCAGGTTGACCAGGTGCTGCCTCGGGATCACCAGGATGTGCACCGGTGCCTGGGGAGCCACATCGCGAAAGGCGAGGCAGTGCTCATCGGCATAGACCTGATCGCAGGGGATCTCACCCCGCAGGATCCGGCCAAAGATCGTGGGGTTCTCAGGCTCGGGAACAGACGCAGCCATTGGCTTTGACACAGCCGTGGAACTACTTCACTGAAGCGTTGAAGTGGCCTGATGTTGGCACGGTGCAGCGGTGCAGCCCTGATCGGCCTGGAGGCCCGCGAGGTGTCGGTGGAGGTGGACATCGCCCCCGGCTTGCCAGCGCTGGTGGTGGTAGGCCTGGCGGATGCCGCCGTGCAGGAATCCCGCGAACGGGTGCGTTCCGCGCTGCGCAACAGCAGCTTCCGGCTGCCGCTCAGTCGCGTGATTGTGAGCCTGGCCCCAGCGGATCTGCGCAAGGAAGGGCCGGCCTTCGATCTGCCGATCGCCCTGGCGATCCTGGCGGCCAGCGACCAACTGCCGCCGGCCTGGCTGCAGGGCATCTGGTGTGCGGGAGAGCTGGGGCTCGACGGCCATCTACGCCCCATCCGCGGAGCACTTCCTTTGGCCATGGCAGCCCAGCGCTGCGGCGCCAGAGCCCTTCTTCTGCCCGAAAGCAATCACGCAGAAGCCGCCCTGGTAGATGGGCTGCAGCTGCTGCCGGCCTCCAACCTCAAGGCGGCCTTGCAGGCTCTGGATCCACAGCAACCCAGAAGCGCGGCAGCACCCACCAGAACTGATCAACACACCGCGGATCCGATCACTGGCGGGAGCGACCTCAGCGAACTGCAAGGCCAGGCCCATGGGAGGCGGGCCCTGGAATTGGCGGCCGCCGGCGGGCATCACCTGCTGCTGGTGGGGCCGCCGGGGAGCGGCAAAACCATGCTGGCCCGCTGCCTCTCCGGCATCCTTCCGCCGCTGCATCGGGACGAACAGCTGGAGATCACCCAGCTGTACTCCGTGGCGGGGCTACTGCCTGAGAAGGGCGGACTGATCCGGCAGCGCCCCTTCCGTGCCCCGCACCACAGCTGCACCGGCGCCGCCCTGATCGGATCCGGGGCAACGCCCAGGCCCGGCGAACTGGTGCTGGCCCATCGCGGCGTGCTGTTTCTCGATGAACTGGCGGAGTTTCGGCGTGATGTGCTCAACCAACTCCGGCAGCCCCTCGAGCAGGGTGAGATCTGGCTCAGCCGCGCACGCCTGCGGGTGCACTTTCCCTGCGCCTTCAGCCTGATTGCCGCCACCAATCCCTGCCCCTGCGGATGGTCAGGGGATCCGGAGCGGCACTGCCAGTGCAGCATCAGCCAACGCCAGCGTTACTGGAGCAAGCTCTCCGGCCCCCTGCTCGATCGGATCGATCTGCAGGTGGTGATGCAACGTCTGCCCGCCGCGCAGCTGGGGCAGAGCTACCGCCGCACTGCAGACGCCACAGCGCCGGAGAGCAGCCAAGCGGTCGCCAGTCGGGTTCTGCATGCCAGGCAACGGATGCTGCAGCGCAATCCCGGAGGCATCACCAACCAGCAGCTCAGCCCGCAGCAGCTGCGCCAAGGAGCCCAGATCACCTCAGAGGCATTGCGACTCTGGGAGCAGGCTGTGGATCAGCGCCGACTCAGTGCCCGCTCTGCCCATCGCCTGCTGCGGGTTGCACGCACGATCGCCGATCTCGACGCCCAGGGGGCGGTGGGCGCCGGGGCGATTGCTGAAGCGCTCAGCTACCGCAGCTTTGACCTTCCAGCCCAGGGGGGTTGAAGCCTGAGCTGCGGAGATCAATGCTTGTGGGGGTTGTCCCGATAGGGCTGCACGCCAACGTTGGGGGGCTGGTGCTGACGCTCCTCCAGCGGGTTGCCAAACGCATTGCCCACGCTGTTGCCGAACCAGCGGTTCAGGGCACGGATCAACTGCTTCATGGGTTGGCCTCAGGGAGCTAATCCCATCATTGGCCCGCATAAAAAAAGCGGAAACCGGTGTTTCTACCGGTTTCCGCCAAGGCGAGACATGTCTCTCAGCCGATCAGCGGCGGCGGCGGCGCTGCTGGGCTTTGCGCTTGTACTTCTCAACGGGGGTCTCGTGGTGACGCAGGCGCTTGAGATCGGCGAAGATCCCGGCCTTGGACACCTGGCGCTTGAAGCGGCGCAGGGCCGACTCGATGCCCTCGTTCTCGCCGACGGTGACCTGGGTCATAAAACCGGTTGAGGAAATTTGCAGTTTGACGATGGTAGCAAGCGTTCCCCACAGCCTCACCAGAGGCCCGGCACCGGGGGCGGAGCAGCCTCCTCCTGCGGCTTGGGCACACCGGCTGTCGCCGGCCAGACCTCGCGATAGAGATACACATGGCCCAGGCTCCGTCCGCCGAACGCACGGCGCATGAGCTTCCAGCCCGGCTCAGGTTTCAACAGCAGATAGTCACTGTTCTGGGTGTGTCCGCCACTGCGAGCCAGCACCATCTCAGGCCCAACACCGGGCTCAGAGGGGAAGGCCACCAGCAGGTTGTCGCCACGCTCGCGAATCACGCTGATCCGATAGACCGAGCCCAGATCCTTCTCCCCCAGCCGCAGGGAGTAGCCGTTGCCATCGATGAAGCGGTTGCAGATCCCGGTGAAATCAAAGGTGGCAAGGAGGGGATCCACCTTCGACGGGTTCTCCTGCAGAACCGCGAAACAGGGCCGCGCCTCTGAACGCTGCTCATAGATGTTGAGCTGAGCACGCTCTCCATCACCAATGGGGGCCGCCACGATCACAAACTTCGTCTGATCCACCTCCGTGGCACTGAACAGAGCCCTGGCCTGGACTGGCCCCAGGGGAATCGCCGCCATCAGGGAGGCGATGGGCAGCACCGCAGCCAGAGATCGGACCAGGGAGAACACAGAGGTGCTTCGTTCGGCAGGGGCCGATCGTAAAAGCGATGCCAGGGAGCGCCAGCCCCCTCAGGCCGGCTTGTTGATCCGGATCGCCACCAGCAAACTCAGCACCGTGCCAGGCAGGGCCAAACCGAGGATCGTGCCGGTCGCGGTCACACCGAGCTGGGGATCTCCATAGGCCAGCTCGAACACCGAACCGGTGGCAGCGATTCCCAGCACGCAGGCCAGGGCCAGAAACAGTCCGGCCAGGGGTTTCATCGGCATAGCAGCGGGCCTCAGGCGATCGAGCGAACGTCGGAGCGATCAAAGCCCTTCTCGTTGAGGCCCTCGATCAACTTGTCTTCATCCGTGACGCGATCGACGAACAGCACGCCATTGAGATGATCCATCTCGTGCTGAATGCAGCGCGCCATCAGGCCATCCGCCTTCATCCGCTTGGGCCGGCCAAAGGCATCGCGGTAGCTCACATCCACCACGCTGGGACGCACCACATCCAGGTAGACACCGGGGATGCTCAGGCAGCCCTCCTCGTAGGTGCAGAGGCCGCCGCCCACGGAGGTGATCTCGGGGTTGATCAGGACCAGTGGAGGGCTGTTGGGGTCTTCCAGTTCCAGATCGATCACCAGAAGCTGCTGGTTCACACCGATCTGCGGTGCCGCCAGCCCGATGCCGCGGGCGGCATACATGCTCACCAGCATGTCCGTGGCCAGCTGGCGCACCGCGTCATCCACCTTTCCGATGCGCCGCGCGGGTTCGCGCAACACATCGTCGCCCAACTTGTGGATGTCGTAAGGGGGGTTCTCGATGGGCTCCTTCGACACCTGCAGGCGTCCTGAGAGCTCGGCCGAGCGCGCCAACTTGGCGAAGCTGTTAGCCAAAGCCTGTCCTCGATGGCGATCCGAAAGGCGATTCTAGGAGGCCTGATCGGTGAACTCCGATGAGCTCCAGCCCCGTGAGCAGCGCCCCACCACTTCCCGCCGAGCTGGCGCTGGGGCAAACCCCGAGCCTCAAGGAACCCTGCCTGCTGGGAACAACCCTCTACTGGCTGGAGCAACGCCCCGATCAGAAGGGTCGCACCACCTTGATGAGCCGGCCTGTGGGCGGCGGGCCGGCCCTGGAGCGCACCCCAGGCCCTTGGAACCTGCGCTGCCGGGTCCATGAATACGGAGGCGGCTCCTGCGCCATCGGCCTCGACTCCAACGGCAAGGCTGTGGCGGTGTTTGTTGACGACCGGGATCGCTGCCTTTGGAAGCTGGATCTGGATCAGCCAGACGCCGAACCAGTGCGACTGATCGAACTGGAGGGAGATCGTTTCGAGGGGGCCCTCGGCGGCGGCCTGATCGACGGCGTGCAGGACCGCTGGATCGGTGTGCTGGAGAGGGACGGCCGCGACCAGTTGGTGGCGGTACCCCTCAGCGGGGGCACCTGGCTGAGCCTGCACCAGGCGCAGGACTTCTGCGGCTACCCGGCCCAGAGCGCCGATGGATCACAACTGGCCTGGGTGGAATGGCAACAGCCCTGCATGCCCTGGGAGCGCAGCCAGCTCTGGCTGGGCGCCCTGGAAGAGAGCGGCGGGGTCCGCCATGCCCGCTGCGTCGCTGGATCCGGCCCTGGCGATGGGCAGGCGATCTCTGTGTTTCAACCGATCTGGGCAGGGCCCGATCTCGTGGTGGCGAACGACCGCAGCGGGTTCTGGAACCTGGAGTGCTGGCGCAGCCCCCAGGCCAGATCTGCGGTCACCCCGCAGTGGCAACCGCTGCTGAGCATGCAGGCGGAATTCGCCATGCCCCAATGGGTGTTTGGCATGAGCACCCACGCCTGGGATGGCCACAGGTTGCTGGCGATCGCCTGCAGCGAGGGCCGCTGGCAGCTAGGAAGCGTCAGCGATGGCACCTGGCAGCCGATCGCGCAGCCGTTCAACGATCTGGCCGGGCTCTGCGCCCAGCAGGGGCGAGTGGCCTGCATCGCCAGCAGTCCCACCCACCCCTCGGGCTTGCTGGAGCTTGATCTCGGCAGCGGGGCCTGGCAACACACGCCCGCGGGGACCTGCCCAATGGCTCCCGGGGCCATCAGCCAACCTGTGGAGCTCTGGTTCGAGGGCTATGAAGGCCGAAGGGCCCACGCCTGGTACTACCCCCCCAGCGGCGGCGGCCACGATCAGGCCCCCTTGCTGGTGAAGAGCCACAGCGGCCCCACCGCCATGGCCCGCACCGGCTTGAGCCTCGCCATCCAGTTCTGGACCAGCCGTGGCTGGGGGGTGGTGGATGTGAACTACGGAGGCTCCACCGGATTCGGGCGCGCTTACCGCGAACGCCTCGATCGGCAGTGGGGTGTGGTGGATGTGGCCGACTGCAGTGCCGCAGCCCGTGCGGTGGTGAGCCGTGGCTGGGCCCGCCCAGATCGGATCGCCATCGAGGGCGGCAGTGCCGGTGGCTTCACCACTCTCGCCGCCCTCTGCTTCAGCGACCGCTTCAGCGCCGGAGCCAGCCGCTACGGCGTTGCCGACCTCAGTGCTCTGGCCGAAGACACCCACCGCTTTGAGGCCCGTTACCTCGATGGCTTGGTGGGTGCGTGGCCCCAGGAGCGGGAGCTCTACGCCCAGCGCTCACCGCTGCACAACGCCGATCGCATTCGCTGCCCGGTGATCTTTTTTCAAGGGCTTGAGGATGTGGTGGTGCCTCCGGCCCAAACCGAGCGCATGGCCAACGCCCTGCGGGCCAATCAGATCCCCGTGGAGGTGCATCTGTTCCCCGAGGAGGGTCATGGGTTCCGCGATGGCGCCACCCAGATCCAGGTGCTGGAAGCAACGGAGACGTTCTTCCGCCAGCACTTTCAGCTATGAGCGCAAGCGATGGCTGAGCTCCTGCCGGGAACGTGGTCCACGGACCTGCTGAATACCCTCAGCTGGCTGGCCCTGGCCACTGGCGTGCTGGCCCTGATCGTGAGCATCGGCCGAAGCCTGGGTCGGCGCTTGCAGCTCCGCCTCTGGGGCATTCCCGAAGCGCTGCTGGCGGGGGTTCTGGGTCTTGTGATTGCTCCCGATGGGCTGCTGCCCTTGCTGCCGCTGCATCTGATGGAGCTCTGGGAGCAACTGCCCCTGGTGCTGCTCACCCTGGTGTTCGGCTCTCTGATGATCGGCAAGCCCCTGCCCGAGTGGCGGGGGGTGCTGAAACCGGTGGGCGCTCAGGTGTCGCTGGCCCTGGTGCTGGGCTTCGGGCAATACGTGGTGGCGGGCTTGGCGGTTCTGCTGGTGCTCCAGCCGCTACTGGGATTCAGCCCGGTGATGGCCTGCCTGATTGAGGTGGCGTTCGAAGGCGGCCACGGATCCGCCGCGGCCATGGGCCCCAGCTATGCGGCGCTCGGCTTTGAAGGCGGCAAAGACCTGGGGCTGGCGATGGCCACCGTGGGGCTGCTGGCCTCCACCCTGGTGGGGGGATTGGTGGTGGTGCTGGGCCGCCAGCGGGGCTGGTTGCTATCGCAACACCAGCCGCAAGCAAGCGACAGCCCATCGCGCACTGCCGCGGCAACGCCTGCCCTTGAACAGCCGCTCTGGGCGGCCTGGCCGGTGAACCTGGCCCTGGTGGGAGTGGCGGTGTTGATCGGCTCGGGATTGCTGCAGCTGCTGCGCCTCGGCACCGAAGCCATCGGCGGCGGCGTGGCCAAAGTGGGGGCCGCGATGCCGGTGTTCCCTCTGGCGATCATCGGCTCGCTGCTGGTGCGCTGGCTGCTGGAGCGCAGCGGCAACCGCCATTGGGCCTCGGCTCCGATTCAAAACGAGATCGGCACCCTCTCGGCCGATCTGCTGATCGCCTCAGCCACCGCCTGCCTGAACCTGGCCCTGCTGGGCAGCCAATGGTTGCCCCTCACCGTCTTGGCCGTGGCGGGCCTGGGTTGGAATCTGCTGATCGTTCTGCTGCTAGCCCCGAAGCTGCTTCCAGCTGATTGGTTTGAACGGGCGGTGATCGAATTCGGGCAGGCCACTGGGGTGGCCGCCTCCGGGTTGCTGCTGCTGCGCATGGCCGACCCGGAGGATCAAAGCGATGCCCTCACGGCCTTCTCCCTCAAGCAACTGCTGCTGCAACCTTTTCTGGCGGGCGGGGTGGTCACGGTGGTGGCCCCATTAGCTGTGGCGGGCTGGGGTCTGCCGGCCTGGACGGGCTTCTGTCTGGCGGTGGTGCTGCTGGCGGGCGCAGGCGGACTGCTGTTGGCGAGGCTGGGACGCAACACTGAGGCGGCAGCGGCGCAGCCATGAAGCTCTTTGATGTTCTGGTGGCCTTTGCGGGCATCAGCCTGCTGCTGCTGGCGGGGATCACCCTGCGGCGCAAGCTGCGGCTGCTGCAGGCCCTGGGCATCCCGGAAGCACTGGTGGCAGGCCTGCTCGGACTGCTGATCGGCCCCTATGGCCCCTGGCCAGTCTTTCCCGAACGGGTCTACGCCGTGTGGAGCCAGACCCCAGGTGTGCTGATCTCCCTGGTGTTCGCCACGCTCTTCCTGGGTCAGCGCCTACCCAGCCCCAGGGAGCTGTGGCGTCGCGCCGCCGGACAGACCGCCTTCGGCATGACCCTCGGATTCGGGCAATACCTGGTGGGGGGCCTGATGGTCCTGTTGGTGCTGCAGCCCCTGTTCGGAACCAACCCCTTAATGGCCTGCCTGATCGAAGTGGGCTTCGAAGGCGGCCATGGCACCGCCGCCGGCATGGGCACCACCTTCAGCGATCTGGGGCTTCCCTCCGGGGAAGCCCTGGGCCTGGCCATGGCCACGGTGGGGGTGGTGAGTGCCGTCCTGATCGGCAGCACCCTGGTGGTGATCGGGCGGAGCCGGCAGTGGCTCAAGCAGCGGGCCAGCGCTGGCGAGGCAGTGGCGGAGGCCCAGATCACGGCCGTGGCACCCAGCGGCCCGGTTGGCGTCGTGACCATCGACGCACTTACCGTGAACCTCGCCCTGGCGGGGGGTGCCGTTGGCCTGGGCGTGCTGCTGAAGGAAGGCATCACCCAAACGGGCCGAGCCCTTGGCGGTGACGGCACGGCGCAGTTGCTGGAGGCGATCCCGGTGTTCCCGTTGGCGATGGTGGGCGGGCTCCTGGTGCAGCTCCTGCTGCAGTGGCGGCGCCATCCGGATCTGGCCTCCGCGGCGCTGCAGAGCAGCGTGGGGTCGCTGGCGATGGATGTGCTGATCACCGCAGCGATGGCCAGCATCAACCTGCCGATGCTGGAGGAAAACTGGCTGCCCTTCCTGCTGCTCGCTCTGGCCGGCCTGGTGTGGAACGTGGCGGTCTTCCTGCTGCTCGGCCCGCGGGTGTTCCACGATCACTGGTTCGAGCGGTCCATCGCCGATTTCGGGCAAGGCACGGGCGTGACCGCCACTGGGCTCCTGCTGCTGCGCATGGCGGATCCCCGCGGCAGCAGCCGGGCCATGGAGAGCTTTTCCTTCAAGCAACTGGTGTTCGAACCCTTCCTGGGGGGTGGGCTGGTCACTGCCCTGGCCCCGATCGCCGTGGTGAGCTGGGGCCTGCCGAGCTTCAGTGCGGTGGCGCTCCTCCTCACCGCCGCTGCGATCGGCTTCGGGCTCTGGGTCGGCCGGAGGCCCGCACCTCTGGCTTGAACCTCACTGGCCGTAGAGCACGCTGCGGAACTGATGGCGCACCTGCTCCATCTGCTCCGCGCTGAGCAGGGGGGGCTGCCCGAGCGCCAGCGCCTGCAGGTAGATGCGGGCGAGGGTCTCCACCTCCACCGCCAGAGCCAGGGCCCGATCGAGGGTGGGGCCCACCGCCACCTGACCGTGCTGGGCCATCAGACAGGCCAACCGACTCTCCAGGGCCTCCACCACACCATCGGAGAGCTCCTGGGTGCCGAAGGTGGCGTAGGGGGCACAGCGGATGTCATGGCCGCCGGCCACGGCGGTCATGTAGTGGAACGGAGGGATGTCCTTGCCATGGCAGGCCAGGGCTGTGGCATGAATCGAGTGGCAGTGCAGCACCGCCTGCACCTCCGGCCGGTTCGCGAGCACATCGGCATGGAGGCGCCACTCCGACGACGGCCGCCGCTGGGGCCGACCGGGCTCCGGAGTCTGCAGGGGCTTCCCGGAGAGATCGAGGGCCACCAGATCAGCGGGCTGCATCTGCTCGTAGGGCAGGGAACTGGGGGTGATCAGCATTCCCCCCGGGATCCGCACCGAAAGGTTGCCGGAGGTGCCCTGGTTGATGCCGCTGGCCTGCATACGGCGGGCCACGGTCACGAGCTGCTCGCGCAGGTTCTGTTCGCTGGCCATCACTGCTCCGCGTAGAGGCCGCGCAAGCCAGCTTCGCTGGCGGCTGCCACGCCCCGTTCGGTGATCAGCGCCGTCACCAGCCGGGCCGGGGTCACATCAAAGGCAGGATTGAAGCCTTCGCTGCCATCGGGCGTGAGCTGCACCACGGTGAGCTCACCAGCAGCCGTAAGCCCCTGGATGTGGGTCACTTCCTGGGCACTGCGGGCCTCGATCGGGATCTCCGACACACCGTCGTCAATGCTCCAGTCAATGGTGGAGGCGGGCAGGGCCACATAAAAAGGCACCCCGTTGTCGTGGGCGGCGAGGGCCTTGAGATAGGTGCCGATCTTGTTGCACACATCGCCGCGGCGGGTGGTGCGATCGGTTCCCACGATCACCGCATCCACCTGACCGTGCTGCATCAGATGGCCGCCGGCGTTATCCACGATCACGGTGTGGGGCACCCCCTCGCGCCCCAGCTCATAGGCCGTGAGCGAAGCACCCTGGTTGCGCGGGCGGGTTTCATCCACCCACACATGGATGTTCATCCCGGAGCGATGGGCCTTGTAGATCGGCGCCAAGGCCGTGCCCCAATCCACCGTGGCCAGCCAACCGGCATTGCAGTGGGTCAGCACGTTGAACGGTTCGCCTTGGCGTTCCGGCGGCCGCAACGCCGCCAAACGCTGGAAGATCCTCAAGCCGTGCTCACCAATGGCCTCACACATCGCCACGTCTTCATCGGCGATCAGACCCGCTTCGGCCTTGGCCGCATCCGCCCGTTGCTCCGGCGGCAGCGTCGCCACCCGATCGCGCACCCGCTCCAGCGCCCAGCGCAGGTTCACCGCCGTGGGCCGCGTGGCATTGAGCTGCTCAAACGCCGCGGCCAGGGCTGCATCGCTCGGATCCACCTGCAACGCCAGCATCAAGCCATAAGCACCGGTCACACCGATCAGTGGTGCACCGCGCACCACCATCGTGCGGATGGCGTCCGCCGCTTCATCGCAGCTGCGCAGGGTGCGGGTGGTGAAGCGATGCGGCAGCTGGATCTGATCGATCACCCCGATCGAGCGGCCATCGGGCTCGAGCCAGATGGTGCGCCAGGCCTTGCCGTCGATCTTCATGGGGTGCGTTGCCCAGGCGAATGCACCATGCTGCCCGTCGATCGCACCGGTTGCCCCAGCGCCCCATGCCCCTGAGCCGCCGCCAGCTGCTGCAGCTCACCGCCGCTGGGGCGGCGGGCGGCGGGCTGAGCTTGTTGGGCCTACAGCAGGCACCATCGGCCGCAGCCCCGAGCCGCAGCCCCGATCTGCGCATCGGTCTGATCAGCGACCTCAACAGCAGCTACGGCTCCACCACTTACATCCCCCAGGTGAGCCAGGGCCTCCAGCAGCTACTGACCCTGCAACCGGCACTGGTGGTGTGCGCCGGCGACATGGTGGCGGGCCAGAAACCAGGCCTCAGCGCCGCCCAACTCGATGCGATGTGGGAGGGCTTCGCCCGCATGGTGCTGCAGCCGGTGCGCCAGGCCGGCCGACCCTTTCTGCCGGCCGTGGGCAATCACGACGGCTCCCCCGGGTTCGAGGCGGATCGCGCCGCGGTGCGGCGCTTCTGGACGCCCCGGCGCCAAGCCCTCGGGCTGCGCTTTGTGGATGTGGGCGATTTCCCCTTCCACTACAGCGCCGTTCAGAACGACGTGTTTTTTCTGGTGTGGGACGCCAGCTCCGGCCGCATCCCCGCCAGCCAGCTGAACTGGGCCCGCCAGCAGCTGGCCAGCCCGGAAGCGCGCCAGGCACGGCTGCGGCTGGTGGTGGGCCACCTTCCCCTGGCGGGCGTGAGCCAAGGCCGCGATCGCGCCGGTGAGGTGCTCGATCAGGCAGCCGCCGTGCAGAACCTGCTGGAGCAAGGCCGCGTGCAGGCCTACATCAGCGGCCACCAGCACGCCTGGTTCCCGGCCCGCCGCGGCCAGCTTGATCTGATCCAGCTCGGCGCCATGGGCAGCGGGCCCAGACGCCTCCTCCAGGGAGATATCCCCCCTCAGCAGACCTACACCACCCTCGACATCAACTGGCAGAACAGCTCCCTGGTAGAGACCACCTATGCCGTGGCCAGCGGCCAACCGGTGGCCTGGAGCCGTCTGCCCGCCAGCTTGATGGGACGCAGCGGCCCCCTCAGCCGCAACATTCAGGAGCGATCGATCCGGCGGTAACCAAACCAATCAGGCACCTGCGGCTGGCTGAAGCCCTCGGGATGGGGATCGAGCTGCACAGACCAGCGCTCACCGCCCAGCAGTTCCAACTGCTCGATCGCCAGGCAGTCGTCAACCGCCACCAGATCATCCTTGTGCTGCTGCAGCGCCCCCTGCAGCCACTGCCGCTTGGCTGCGGCCTTGGCCGCTTGGGAGGTGCGAGCCACCACCACACCGAAGTGATGCAGCTCGGCGAGGGAATCGGGGCGGTAAGCGCCCAGGTTCACAAACCAGAGGCGCTCGGGCCTGGGCGCAGACGCGTCGCGCACGAGGCTCACCGTCCAACCATCGATCGCCCGCACCGCCATGTAGGCATCCAGATGCAGGCCCTCACGCCTCCCGAACCACTGCCGTTTGAGCTCAGGGATGGTGTCCTCAATGCTGAGGCCCGCCACGAAGCGCACATCGTGCAGCTCGATGTGACTGGTGGCGGTACGCCCACCCAACACCGCCAGAAACAAGGTGGGTGTGTTCATCGCCCCTGAATCGACAACCCGCCGCGCCCTGTTCAGCATTCCAGCAGTTGAGAGGCGATCCCCCCATGGGCGATTCCGCCATGCACGAGCGCAGCTACATCCACGGCACCAGCCCACGCGAGCAGCAGCGTCTGATTCACCAGGCAGGGCAGCTCTCAGAGCTACTGGCCTCAAACCTGGAGCTACACCCAGGCGAGCGGTTGCTGGAAATCGGTTGCGGCGTGGGTGCAGTGCTGGCTCAGATCGGCCTGGAGCACCCCGAGGCCCGGCTCAGCGGCATCGACATCAGCCCAGAACAGATCGAGGCGGCCCAGCAGTACCTGAACGGTCTGGGGCTGAACCAGACCGAACTCCTCGTGGGCGATGGCGCTGAGCTGCCCTGGAGTGATGGCGCGATGGATCGGGTCCGGATGGTGTGGGTGGTGGAGCATCTGCAGGATCCACTGGCGGTCCTCCGCGAGGCTCTGCGGGTGCTGAGGCCTGGCGGCACCATTCACATCACCGAAACCGACTACGCCAGCCTGCAGGTCTCGCCGCCAGATCCTGCGATCGCGGTGATGTTGAGCGCCTTCATCGCCCACTTCAACCGTCATGGCAACGCCCACGCCGGCCCGACCCTCGGCCCACTGCTTGAGCAAGCTGGATTCGCTCAGGTGAGCAACCAGATGGTGGGAATCCACTATTGGTGTCCCAGCCAGCAGGGTGCCGTGGAGAACTTCTGCCGTTACCTGCTCGCCTTCATCGAACCCGAGCGGGATGACCTGGTTGCCGCTGCGCCGGATGCCAACAACGCAGCGTTGATCGAAGCCGGTCTGGAGCGCTTCGCGGAGCTGTCCAAGCGGGCGGATGGGTCGCTCAGCATCAGCGGTTACCAGGCCCTGGGCCTCAAACTGTGAAGCCCGGTGCCCCCCGCATGGAGCAAAACTCGAGGATGCCCAACATGGACCTCTTCTCACAACAGTGGGGCTCCTACCGGGCCGTGGTGGCACACGATCTGATGGAGCATCAGGCCGTGGCCACCGCTACAGCGACCGCCCTGGAGACCTGGCTGGCTTCGCGGCCGGAGGAGGCTGAAGCAGCAGCAATGGTGGATCTGGGCTGCGGTGATCTGGCCCTGCTGGCACCGCTGCTGCGGCGCCTCCCCCTGGGGGCGTATACGGGCCTCGATCTCACCGCCCAGGTGTTGCCCCTGGCGCAACAAGCCCTGGGAGAGGTGCCCTATCCATGCCGCTGGATCGAGGGAGATCTGCTGGCGTGGGCGAGCCAAGCGGCGGGCAACGGCGATGGGCAGGTCGACATCCTTCACTCCGCGTTCGCCATCCATCACCTCAGCGACAGCGAGAAACACACGCTGCTCGAAAACCTCCGCAGCCGGATCGCTCCGGGCGGATTGTTCATCTGGGTGGATGTCTTCCGCGACCACGGCGAGAGCCGGGAGGCCTATGTGCAGCGTTACCAGCAACGCATCGCCGCGGGCTGGATGCAGCTCACCCCCCAGCAGCGCGAGCACGTGAGTCAACACCTCAAGGGTTACGACCATCCCGCCGAGCGCACGGCGATTGAAGCCGCCGCCGAGGCAGCCGGCTGGCACTGGCGTTGGGCCTGGAGCGGAGCCCACCGCGCCGAGGCGATGGCGGTGCTCACTCCGGCCTAGCTAGCTGTGCTCACGCAGGAAGCTGATCGAACCCTGGAGCTCCTCGGCGAAGCGATCAATCTCCTCCAAGGTGGTGGTGAAGCTGAGGCTGGCGCGAGCGGAGCTGCTGATGCCGTAGTGGCGATGCAACGGCTGGGTGCAGTGATGCCCGCTGCGGATGCAAATCCCTGAGGAATCGAGCAGGGCTGAGATGTCGTTGGCATGCACCCCTTCCACATGGAAAGCCGCCAGGGCCGCGCGATCGGGCTGCTGCTGGGGGGTGGGGCCCAGGATCGTGAGCCCATCAATCGCCTGCAGCCGTGCAAACAGGTGACTGGTGAGCTGCTGCTCCCAGGCGTGGATGCGATCGAGGCCGAGGCCACTGAGGTAGTCGAGGGCGGCACCCATGCCGATCGCCTCACCGATGGCGGGGGTGCCGGCTTCGAATTTGTGGGGCAATCCGGCCCAGCTGCTGTGGTCGAGGTAAACGTCCTGGATCATTTCGCCACCGCCCAGGAAGGGGGGCATCGCCTCTAACAACGCCTCGCGGCCCCAGAGAAAGCCCATGCCGGTGGGTCCGCAGAGCTTATGGGAGCTGCCCACCAGGAAATCGGCCCCCAGCTGCTTCACGTTCACCGGCAGATGGGGGAGGCTTTGGCAGGCGTCCACCAGCAGCAGAGCACCGGCTGCATGGGCCAACTCGGCCACGGCTGCGATCGGGTTGAGGCAGCCGAGGGTGTTGCTCACCTGCACCAGGCTCACCAGGCGGGTGCGCTCAGTGATCTTGCTGCTCAGATCGTCGAGATCCAGCTCCCCACTGTCGGTGAGGCCGGCATGGCGCAGCACGCAGCCGGTGCGGTCGGAGAGCAACTGCCAGGGCACCAGGTTGCTGTGGTGCTCCATCACCGTGAGCAGCACCTCATCGCCAGGGCGCAGGTTCGCTTCCCCCCAGGTGCGGGCCACCAAATTGATGGCCTCGCTGGCATTGCGGGTAAACACGATCTCGTTGGGGCTCGAGGCCCCAACAAACACGGCCGCCTTGGCCCGGGCCCCTTCAAAGCCTTCGGTGGCTCGGGCGCTCAGCTGATGGGCACCGCGATGCACGTTGGCGTTGTCGTGGTCGTAATAGTGCTGCAGAGCAGACAGCACCTGGCGAGGCTTCTGGCTGGTGGCGGCGTGATCGAGGTAGATCAGCGGCTGCCCGAGGCAGGCGGTTTGCGCCAACAACGGGAAGTCAGGGCGGGTCTGGGCCGCCAGATCCACCACGGCCACGGGGGCAGCGCTGCTCATGCGTCCTCCAGTTGCCACTGCTCAATCGGGCACCAGCGGCGAGCAACAGCCGGCAGATCCCTCAGCACCTCTTCGCAGAAGGCCCGCTTGAGCAGACCCGAAGCCTGCTCAGCGTCGATCCCACGGCTCTGCAGGTAGAAGAGCTCATCGGTCTGCAAGCTGCTCACGGTGGCGCCGTGGGCGCACTTCACATCGTCAGCGACGATCTCCAGCTCGGGCTTGGTGTCGATGCGGGCGCGATCCGACAACAGCAGATTGCGGCTGAGCTGCGCTGCATTGGTGCGCTGAGCCGCCCGGGGCACCTGCACGGCACCGTTAAACACGCTGCGACCCTGACCGGCGGCAACAGCTTTGTGCAGCTGATCAAGCTGCCCTTCCGGGCCCGCGAACAGCACATGACTGTGGGTGTCGGCAATCTGCCGGCCGCCCACCAATTGCAAACCCCGCAGGGTGGATGTGGCCTGGCCATCCACCTGCACCAAGCGTGGCTCGAGCCGGGCCAGCCCCCAGCCCGCCGTGACGCTGGTGAGAGCAACGTGACTCTCCGGCTCCTGCTCAATCGCCAGATGAGCCAGCAGGGCCGCATCGGAGCATCCACTCGCCACCAAACCGTGATCCAGGCGAGCACCCCGGGCCAAATGTGCCTCCAGCACGAGGCTGGTGAGCCCGGATCCGTGCGCCTCCAGCTTCTGGCAAAGCTCCAGCTCAGCCTTTTCCTCAAGAACCAGCAACACCCGCAACGGCAACAGGCCGGTGCTTACTGAGCTGTGCAATTCCAGCCTGAGCTTGCAGCGACTGGACACGCGCAACGCCAGAACCCGCCCGGCAGAGGCATGGTTCAACTCCACGGGCCAATGGTCGTGGCAGCCGGTGGCGGCCAGGGTGTGACCCAAGCCTTGAGCCAGCTCGGACTCCGAAAGGAGCTGCACCCCAGCAGGCAAGGCAACCCCGGCCAGAGGATCGGTGCTGCCATCGAGCTGCAGGCACAGGCCAACGGCATCGCTGCTCGCTGCCGCCGTCGCTGAGGTTCCCGCCGCTTGGGTCAGCGGCAGATCCTGCAGCAAGGCCAGATCGGTGAAGCGCCACTCCTCCACGCGGGAGGAGGGCACAGGCAGCTGGGACAAGGCCTGACGCCCACGCTGCTGCACAGCTGCCAACGGACCGCTGGGCTCCGGCAACTGGCTCAGCCATCGCTCCAGCCAGGCCGCACGGCTGGTGGGGGCGCTGAGGCTGGCGGTCATCAGGCCACCTCCCCTGCCAAGGCGGCCAACTCCTGATCCACCCAGTCGTAACCGCGCTCCTCGAGCTCCAGCGCCAGCTCCTTACCACCGGTGCGCAGAATCCGGCCCGCCGCCATCACATGCACGTAATCGGGGGTGATCGCATCCAGCAGGCGCTGGTAGTGAGTGATCAACAGGGTGGCGTTCTCGGCTGTGGCCAGCTGGTTCACACCCGCGGCAACAATGCGCAGCGCATCGATATCCAGGCCGGAATCCGTTTCATCGAGGATCGCCACGAGCGGCTCCAGCAGGGCCATCTGCAGGATCTCGTTGCGCTTTTTCTCACCACCGCTGAAGCCTTCATTCACCGAGCGATCCAAGAAGGCCGGGTCCATTTGCACCACCTTCAAGCGCTCGCGCACCAGATCTTCGAAGGCGAACGTGTCGAGCTCCTCATGGCCCTGTTCCGTGCGGCGAGCGTTGGTCGCGACCCGCAGAAACTCCAGATTGCTCACACCAGGAATCTCCACGGGGTATTGAAAACCGAGAAACACCCCGATTCGCGCGCGCTTCTCCGGGTCAAGGTCCAGCAGGTTCTCACCCCGGTAGTGAACCGAGCCGCCGGTCACCGTGTAAGCGGGATGCCCCGCCAGCACCTTGGACAGGGTGCTCTTGCCGCTGCCATTGCGACCCATCACCGCGTGCACCTCACCGGCGCGGATGGTGAGATTCACACCCTTGAGGATTTCCTTGTCCTCGACCCGGGCATGGAGATCACGGATCTCAAGCAGCACTGGGGCGTCTGGGCGAATCACGTTGAGGAAGGGGAGCGAAGGAAAACAGAGAACAAAGGGGCTGAATCAGCCAACCGCCGTTAGCCGACGGAACCTTCCAGCTTGAGGGCCAGGAGCTTGTCCGCTTCAGCGGCGAACTCCATCGGCAATTGATTGAACACATCGCGGCAGAAGCCGCTGACCATCATCGAAACAGCCTCTTCAAAACCGATCCCTCGGCTTTGGAGGTAGAAGAGCTGATCTTCAGAGATGCGGCAGGTGCTGGCCTCATGTTCCACAGCGGCCTGGGGCTGCTGAGAACGGATGTAGGGGTAGGTGTTAGCCGCCGCCTGATCGCCAATGAGCATCGAATCACACTGGCTGTAGTTTTTGGCACCCGCAGCTTTTGGTCCGATCTGCACCAGGCCGCGATAGCTGTTGGCCGAGCGACCGGCACTAATGCCTTTGCTCACGATGGTGGAGCGGGTTCTCGGACCCACGTGAATCATCTTGGTGCCGGTATCGGCCTGCTGACAGTTGTTGGTGAGGGCTACGGAGTAGAACTCGCCAACCGAATCTGCGCCTTGGAGCACGCAACTGGGGTACTTCCAGGTGATCGAAGAACCCGTTTCAACCTGGGTCCAACTGATCTTGCTCCGCTCGCCTCGGCACTGACCGCGCTTGGTCACGAAGTTGTAAATGCCGCCCACACCGTTCTCATCGCCCGCATACCAGTTCTGAACGGTGGAGTATTTGATCGAGGCATCATCCAGAGCCACCAGTTCGACCACGGCAGCATGGAGCTGATTGGTGTCAAACATGGGGGCTGTGCAACCCTCGAGATAACTGACAGAGGCGCCCTCCTCGGCAACGATCAAGGTGCGCTCAAACTGTCCTGTATCGCCTGAATTGATCCTGAAATAGGTGGAGAGCTCCATCGGGCACTCCACACCCTTGGGGATAAACACAAAGGAGCCATCACTGAAGACAGCCGAATTCAACGCCGAGAAGTAATTGTCGTTACTGGGAACAACGGTGCCGAGATAACGCTCAATCAGCTCCGGATGCTCCTTGACCGCCTCACTGATGGAGCAGAAGATGACACCATGCTCAGCAAGCTTCTCCTTGTAGGTCGTGGCGATCGAAACACTGTCGAAAACAGCATCGACAGCCACATTGGAGAGGCGTTTCTGCTCGCTCAGCGGAATCCCCAATTTATCGAAGGTTTCCAGCAGCTTTGGATCAACCTCATCGAGGCTTGCTTTTTTCTCCTGCCGCTTGGGAGCGGCGTAATAAATGATGTCTTGATAATCGATCTGCGGGTAACCAAGGCGGGCCCAATCGGGCTCTTGCATCTGCAGCCATTGCCTATAAGCCCTCAGACGGAAATCCAGCAGGAAGGAGGGTTCATCCTTCTTGCTTGAAATCAGACGCACCACGTCCTCACTGAGGCCTTTGGCGATCTTTTCAGTTTCGATGTCAGTGACGAAGCCGTACTTGTACGGCTGACTGACCAGATCACCAACGGCCTGCGCGTTACTCATCAGCTGGCCTCAAGCGGAGGTATGGGCTTTGACCTCTTCCATCGAGATGGTCTGGCTTTCGCCGCGGAAGGGGTTGTCTTCGGTGAGGAAGAGCATGCAGTGGCACTCCTTGCGCTCCCGCATCGGCACACAAGGGCAGTTCCAGAAGGCCTGGGCCACCTCGGCTTCCTTGTCTTCGTAGTGGCGGCAGGGGCAGAGGGCACCACCCAGCTCATCTTTGTGACGAGCGAGGCCCTCGAGCACAACAGCGGTCACGCTGGGATCGCTGCAGAAGTAGGTGCCGGTGCGCTGCGCGTAGGTCTCAGCGAACTTGCGGATCACCTCGAGGCTGTCACCGGCTGGCGTTGCGGGAGCTGCAGACATGGGCGCAGAGCGGGGGCGCAGAGTGGACTCGAGGCAGGGCGGCTGAGATCACCGGGGATCCAGCAACGACAACTTACGAAACGAACTTGTTTCGTAAGTCAACGATAGGGCAGCTGGCCGCCAACCATGAATGGTCATTGTTGCGCGTTGGCTGCGCCGATCGGGGTGAGCCATTGCTGATGCCCGCAACCCGCAAGTCGTCAGACACCTTCCGGGCGTGGCATGGTGTGGTTGACAGAGTTCGGACATGAGCGTCTCCGCCCAGGCCCCAACCCGCGAAGCCGCCCTCACCCTGATGCTCCGTCAGGGTGAGATCACTGCCGCCCAGTTGTCCGAAAGCCTTCAGGTCTCTGTTCAGGTCATGCGCCGCCATCTGCGCTCCCTGGAGGATGAGGGCCTGGTGGAAGCCAGTCCCAGCAGCGAGGGGCAGGGACGCCCCAGCAATCGCTGGCGCCTCACCAATGCCGGACGCGCACGGTTCCCCAACGGCAGCGAGCACTTCGCACTCGGCCTGCTGAGCTCCATGACCAGCAGCCTGCCCAGCGGCACCGTGGAGCAGCTACTCGAGCGGCAGGCCTTCGAGAAGGCCTGTGATTACCGCGACCTGATCGGTGCAGGCACCGTTCCGGAACGCCTGGAGCGCCTGGTGGAGCTGCGCAGGCGCGAGGGCTATGTGGCCGAATTCAACGCTGATCCCGAACACAACAGCTGGGTGCTCAGCGAGTTCCACTGCTCCGTGATGTCCATTGCTCAGCAATTCCCCTGTGTCTGCGACCAGGAGCTGGCCCTGATCCGACAAACCTTTCCCGATTGCCAGGTCGATCGGGTCCACTGGCTGCTGAATGGGAACCAGGCCTGCGGCTTCCGGCTCACGCCGTGTTGAGCGAAGCCGATCTCAGCGAGCTGGAGAGCACCCTGCTCCCGGCGCTCGAGCGGCACCATCTCAGGCTGTTAGCCCACAGCCTGCGCTGCCTTCAGCAAGCCTCCGGCGATGTGGGAAGCCTGCCCCGGGGCGAAGAGCTGATGGCTTGGGCTGAGCGGCAGCCCAATCTGGCCGTTGACCCCACCTTTATTCCAGTGCTGGTGGAGCAGCTGGGGAAAGCCGCCCTTCAGCTGGAGTCGATCGGAGAGTCGTTCGGCAAACCCGCCCTTCAGCTCGACATTCAGGATTTGGTGCTCTGGGGCCAGGGCCAGGCCGACGAACGCCTCCGTAGCCCCGACGCCGACCGCTCGGATTTCAGGCCACGACACAACTGACCCCCAGTAGGGCCAGGAGCGCGGCAGCGACACCCCACCAACCAGGCCGGTCACCCTCGAGAGCCGCCAGGGGCAACGCCATCACAGGCGCCGTGGCCAACAGCGCCACCGCCATCGCCCCGGGCAGGCGCTGCAGGGCGGTTTGCTGCAGGGCGATCCCTGCGGTGGTGCCCAGCAGGGTTGCAACCATGGCCAAAGGCCAACGCGCCCCGGCCGGCCTTGGGCCGCCGGAACGCCCCCAAAGCCCAGGCAGTAATGGCAGGAGCACCGCACTGGCAGCAGCCAGGCGCCAGGCCGCCGCCGCCAGGGGCTCAATGGCGTCGTCCCGCAGGGCAGCCCGAGCGAGCAGGGCACCAACACTCCCGCAGAGCAGGGCCGCCAGAGCGAGCAACACCCCCCAACGATCCCGTTGTCCCTCGGGAGAGCGCTGCAGCGCCACCAGCCACAGGGCCGACGTGATCAAGCCAAGGCCCAGCCACTGCTGGATGGTTGGCACTTCTGAGAGGGCCACGAGTCCCAGTAGGGCCGTCACCGCCGGTCCTCCCGCATCAAGGGTGAGGGTGCGGCGGGTACCCAAACGCCTCAGCGCTGCGAAGTAAAGACTGTCCCCCGCGGCAATTCCGACCACACCGCTCAGGGCGAGCAGCACGAGCGTGCGGCTCTCCAGAGCCGACAGCCGCAACCAGGGCGCAAGGGTCAGTAACGCCAGCAGGTTCTTGAGCAGGTTGAGCTGCCCCGAGGAGAGAGCCGTGGGCAGGCGCCTCCACAGGCCACTGGCGAGGGTCCAGCAGAGGGCGCCCGCCAAGGCCGCAACAGCTCCCGTGAACACGAGGCCATCCGCCGCATCGGCTTGCGATCATCGCTGCATCTGCTGCGGCGCCGTGACCCTTCCCCTCGACGATGCCCTGAGCTTTTTTCAGCTGAGCTGCGGCCGCTGGCGCTCCCAACGCAGCGTGCATCACCTGCTGCATCGCCGCGCCGAAGCGGGCGGTTCCCTGATCGTGGTGGAGGAACTCGCCGCCGACGACCAGCGCCTCCTGGAGCTGGCCCATCTGCACGGCCAGGATCCAGCCGGGCTCGTGGGGGGCTGTTGGGTGCGCTGGAGCGCCTCGATGGCCTGGGATAAAGCCGGCGAAGATCACACAGGCGAAAGCGTGATCGGGCTGATCCCTACGGATGAACGAGGCCGCGAAGGTCTGCTGCTGCGCGATCTGGGCTACGCCGAGAAAGCCCCTGCCAGCTCGGTGTTCTCCATGGATGATCGCAACGGGCTGCTGCTGAGCACCGAGTACGAAACGATGAGCGTTTGGGAGCGTTTCGCCTTCGCCGGCCCGAATGTGCGCGTGCGCAGCAGCACGGTGGAGGGGCTCTCCAACAACGCCTCCTTCTGCATCGAAACGCGATGTGAACCCGAGGCCTCGCAGCGCCCCGGCGCCTCCGCTGCGGGATCCACGAGCGAATCCGCGGAACCGGCCCTGTCCCTGCTGGGCTGGTGAGCCGCAGCGGCGGCGAACGTTACGGACTGTGAGCCCTGAAAGGGCGGCACGAATCCAGCCCTGACCGCACTTCTACGATCAGCCACGACGGATGCCGAAGTTCGAGTGGCCCTCCCCCTCCTGAAGTACGCGCCCACAACGCAGAACTCGCGTGTGGATCCCCTTCGCGCGGGCTCGGACGAGGATCCCAAAGCCGTGTCCATGGACAAGGCGATGGATCGCGAAGACCAGAACTTCGTGATGGAAGCGGCTTACCGCCAGATCTTCTTCCACGCCTTCAAGGTCGATCGCGACCGCACCCTCGAGTCCCAGCTGCGCAACGGTCAGATCACCGTGCGGGACTTCATTCGCTCCCTGTGCCTGTCGGACACCTTCAACCGCAGCTTCTACACCCTCAACAGCAACTACAAGGTGGCCCGCCATCTGGTGGAGAAGCTGCTGGGCCGCCAGACCCATGGCAAGGCTGAAGAAATCGCCTGGTCTGCCGTGCTGATGACCCGTGGCGTCAAGGGCATGGTCGATGACATCCTCGACAGCGAGGAGTATCTGAACGCCTTCGGTTACGACACCGTGCCCTACCACCGCAATCGCGTGGTGGGCAGCCGCGACCTCGGCGAGACCCCCTTCAACATCACGAGCCCCCGCTACGACGCCTACTACCGCGGCATCTTCGGGTTCCCTCAGATCGTCTACACCGGCACGGCCCGCAAGCTGCCCGAGCGCTCCCTGCAGCGCCGCGGCGGTTTCCCTCAGGACTACATGCCCTGGGTGCGCACGCTTCCCGCCCTGCGCGGCTCCAACGCCAGCGGCAGCGCAGACATCGACTACCTGTCGAAGGTTCCTTACCGCAGCCTGGGGCGCTGATCCCTCAGCGCCAAACCGGCCACCACCAACCAGCGGCGGTTCATCCGCCGCTTTTTAATGCCAATGCGCCTTAGGCAGTCACGGGATGCTGACCCTGACTGCCGAAAGACTGGGGAATCGGGGAAAGTATTGGCATTGATCCCAAAAGGAATCCGTAGAGACGTGACCCAGACCCTCTCTTCATTGGCCCGTATGACCCTGCGCCAACTGCGCCAGGTGGCCAGTGAACTGGGCGTGGCCCTCTACAGCCGAAAAACCAAGGAAGAACTGATGAGCGCCATCGGCGAGCGCCAGGCCGACCTCAGCAGTGTTGAACAGGAATACAGCTCACCGCCGGCCCTACGCGACGAGACCCGGGTGGTGTTCCTGCCCCGTGATCCCCAATGGGCCTATGTGTTCTGGGAGATTTCAGAAACGGATCGCCAAAGGGCCTTCAGGGATGGTGCCAGCCAGCTTTGCCTGCGGGTGGCCGATGTGACCGGCATCAGCAATGGAGGCGTGCATCCCCACACCCTTCAAGAGGTGCCCGTCGACAGCCATGCCACCGAGTGGTACCTGCCGGTTCCCCTCAGTGACCGCGACTACCGCGTTGAGCTTGGCTACCGCATCAGCGGAGGCGGCTGGATCTCCCTGGCCTTCTCCTCGGTGGCCCGCGTTCCCGCCCTGCATCCCAGCGAACAGATCCTGGATCAGTTCGTGCCCTTCTCGCTCGATACGCCGGTGTCCACCCAGGCAGCGCCGCAGACCCTGCCGAGCCACGACAGCGGGCTGCATGAGCGCCTCTACCAAACCGCCACGATCAGAAGCCGCAGCATGGGTCGCGGCTCGGAAGCCTTCCACGAACTCGACAGTGCCGAGGGCGCGGGGCTCAATCCCTCTGGCGCCGGCCTTTGGGCCAGCGGTCGCAATGAATCTGGCGCCGGTGGTGTGGGTCAGCGGCAACGGGCCTTCTGGCTGGTCGCCGATGCCGAGTTGATCGTCTACGGAGCCACCGATCCCTCCGCTCGCCTCAGCATTGGCGGTGAAGAAGTTCCCCTCTCCAGCGATGGCACCTTCCGGATTCAGGTGCCTTTCCGCGATGGCGAGCAGATCTACGCGATTGAGGCTGTGGCTGCTGATGGCGAGCAGAAGCGCAACATCACATTGAACTTCGATCGCCGCACACCGGAAGACAACAGCAACCCAAGCGACCAGGCTGTAGCCGAGTGGTTCTGACCCCGGAGCAGCCATGAAAGCCGTTGTTGCCCTGACCCCGATGGCGGGAGCTGCGGTGCTGCCGATCGTGGTGCCCCTCCTGATGGTCAAGGTGAGCATTGGAGCCGGAGTGCTGGCCGCCGTTGTGGTGAGCTGCCTCTGGTTCACGGGCATGCTGCTCACCTCAGAGCTGCCTGAGCACGGCTGAGCCACGCGAGCACTGGGAACACTCCCCCCAGGGATCACAAGCAGGCACAGCCATGGTTGGAGCACAGCGGCCTCTGCTGATCAGGGTGGCGGGCTGCGGCCTGATCACCCTGCTCCAAGCCTGCAGTGCAGCAGGTCAATTGCTCGGACCATCAGCTCCTGAGCTGCCACAGGCCGGAGGCATCACGGTGCTGTTCAACCAGCGCGAGGGGGCCCGATACCGCAGTCCACTCGATGGCGTGGAACGCTCGGGCGATGACCTAGAAGCCGCCCTTCTTGAAGCCATCGCAAGCGCGCGCGAGGAGATTTTGGTGGCCGTGCAGGAGCTCTCCCTGCCCAGCCTGGCCCGGGCTCTGGTGGATCAACAGCGGCGGGGCGTACGGGTGCGGGTTGTGCTGGAGCACCACTACAGCAAGCCCTGGAGCGAGGAGCATGAAGCGGAGCTCGAGCCGCACCAACGCCAGAGGCACCGTCTGCTGACAGCCCTGGCGGATCGCAACGGCGATGGTCGGCTCAGCACGAGCGAACGGGAACAGGGGGATGCGGTGGCCCTGCTGCAACGGGCGGGTGTGCCCCTGCTGGATGACACCGCCGATGGCAGTCGCGGCAGTGGACTGATGCACAGCAAGTACGTGGTGATTGACCGCGCCAGGGTGATCACGGGATCCGCCAACTTCACCGCCTCCTGCATCCATGGCGACGCGGGGCAGCCTCAGACCCGAGGCAATGTGAACCATCTGCTGCGCCTGGAGAGTGCGGAGCTGGCCGAGCTGTTCGCCCACGACTTCGCCCTGATGTGGGGGGATGGTCCCGGGGGTGCTGCCGACAGCCGCTTTGGCATTCGCAAGGACAACGGCGCCGCCCGGAGCGTGACCATCGGCTCGACACCGGTGCAGCTGCTGTTCGCTCCGCACCGGCGCGATGACCCCAACCATGGCTTGAACCTGCTGGAGCAGCAGCTGAGCCGGGCGCAACACCGAATCGACCTGGCTCTGTTTGTTTTGTCGGCCCAGCAGCTCACCCAGCCATTGGCCTCAGCGCTGGAGCGAGGCGCGCCATTACGCCTGGTGGCCGATCCCGGATTCGCCAGCCGTGCCTTCTCGGAAACCCTCGATCTGCTGGGGGTCTCCCTCGCTGATCAGCACTGCAAGTTGGAGCAGGGCAATCAACCGCTAAGCCAAGCAGCAGAGGGCGTGGGAACACCTCTCCTCCCGCGCGGCGACAAGATGCACCACAAGTTCGCTGTGATCGACAACCGCACCGTGATCACAGGGAGCTTCAACTGGAGCCCCTCTGCCGCTCATCAGAACGATGAAGTGCTGCTGGTGATCGAGTCACCACTGCTGGCGGCTCATTTCACCCGTGAGATGGATCGTCTCTGGAAGGGAGCCGATCTGGGGATCACGTCGAAGCTCCAGCGCAAGTTGGAGCAAAACCGCCTGCGCTGCGGAAGTGGGATCAGCCGAGGCTGAGTGGGCATGAAAAAAGGCGCTTGTTCGACCAGCGCCTTCAAGATCCCCATCCCCTTCGGAGATGAACGCACGCTATGAACCCGGCGGCGGCTGCGCCATCGGTACAAACACTGATCAGGGCAAAACCACCAGATCCTGCATCTCATCAGCTAGAGCGAGGGCGCGCTGGCGCAGGAGAGCCACCAGGGAGGCCACCCGCGGATGGCCTTGATAGGTCTTTCGAACCACCAGCGAGTCGCCAACCGTCAAGCCCACGTCAACGGGCACTACAACGCAAGGCAAGGGGAAGAGCTTGAGGGTGTAGCCGGTGGCATAACCAACCATCAGCTGCTCGATTGCGAGCCCCTCCCATTTCGCGAGTTGATAGCGAGGCGCGCGGGACACACCTGTCCAGAGGCCTTG
>VGPT01000021.1 GCA_016882485.1 Cyanobacteria bacterium M_surface_10_m1_298 | reverse complement strand
GGGCGGGCCTGGTCGTGTTGCCCTCAGATTCGCACCCGGGCGGTCACGGCGCTTTGCAGGGCTCGCAGATCAGCCAGGGCGATCGGAATGGCGGCATGCACCCGCTGCGGATCAATGGCCTCGTAGTCATGCACCAGGCGGTTGCGCAGCCCTGCGGCCGGTACCAGTTTCTGGGCGAGATCTACGGGAATCAGACCGTTCTGCCCGGCCTGGAGGAAGGTGTCGGCGTACGACTGGGGCGTACTGCCGCAACCCTGCACCAGCAGATGTTCCAGCAGGTCACTGGCTGCTTCGACACTGAGATGCAGTAGACGCTCCACCAGCAGCTGCTGGCGTCTGTCCTGCAGGTAGCGCTCCAGAGGAGTGCCGGCTTCGACCTCCAACAGCTCCAGCAACTCATTGAGATGCTTGAGCTTGCGCTTCAGAACGGCCTGCTCCAGAGGACTCATGCCGGCGTCATCGTGCGTTCCCGGTTGAGCTTGTCCTGCCGCAAGACCCAGTCAGCCCATTGGCGAATCGCACGGGAGCGGAAGTTCAAAAAGGCACCGGGCTCGCGCTCGAACAACAGCTGCCCGTCTTCAGCAACGACCCGTTGAAGCAGATAGGAGCTGCGGTCGAGGTCGATCACATCAACGGCATCGCTGGAGCACCGCAAGGCTTGAGCCAGCTCCGCATCGAGCCCATAGAGACGCATGGGGTCGGTGGGTTCGTTTCGGAAGCGAATCGCCAGATCCCAGTCGCTACTCGCATGGCTGTTGGCCTTGGCGCGCGATCCGAACAGCACCACCAGATCCACATCTGCCGGTACGGCGCTGCTGCTCAGTGGGGCGATCGCGGCGCTGGCCATCACACTGCGAAGGAGCTGCCGCAGCCGCAGGTCTGAGTGGCGTTGGGGTTCGTGAAGTTGAAGCCGCCGCCGATCAAGGCGCTGGAGAAATCCAGCTGCATCCCATAGATGTAGAGGAGGCTTTTGGGGTCACTCACCACGGTGAAGCTGGGGGCGCCGGCCGGTTCGTAGATGTAGCGCTCATCGTCGGCTTGGATGTCGCCGGCATCGATGAAATCCATCGTGTAGCTCATGCCGCTGCAGCCGCCGGAGCGCACGCCCACCCGCAGCACCTTGCCCTCACCTTGGGCGGGCAGAAGGGTGGCCAGCTGCTTCATCGCCGGCTCGGTGATCAGGATCCCCTTGCCATCACGGCCGGTGTGGGTCGCGACTGGAGTGGCGGTCTCGCTGGTCATGGGGGGCGGTAGGCCGGTTAACCCACTCTATGGAGGTCGTCTCCATAGAGTCGGTCCCATTCGAGGGACATCAGGGTGCGGGTCGCCATCGTTGGAGCGGGTCTGGCCGGATTGGCCGCGGCGGTGGATCTGGTGGATGCCGGCCATGAGGTGGATCTCTATGAGGCCCGGCCGTTCATGGGCGGCAAGGTGGGCAGCTGGGTGGATGAAGGCGGCAACCACATCGAGATGGGGCTGCATGTTTTCTTCTTCAACTACGCCAACCTCTTTGCCCTGCTGCGCAAGGTGGGGGCGATCGACAACCTGCTCCCCAAAGACCACACCCACCTGTTCGTGAACACGGGAGGTGATCTGCGCGAGCTGGATTTCCGCTTCGCCCTCGGCGCCCCTTTCAACGGGCTGAAGGCCTTCTTCACTACCCCGCAGCTCGACTGGCTCGACAAGCTGCGCAACGCCCTGGCCCTGGGCACTAGCCCGATCGTGCGCGGCCTGGTGGATTACGAGGGGGCGATGAAGGTGATCCGCGATCTCGATCGCATCAGCTTCCAGCAGTGGTTTCTCGGCCACGGCGGCAGTGAACAAAGCATCAAGCGGATGTGGAATCCGATTGCCTATGCCCTGGGCTTTATCGACTGCGAGGCGATCTCGGCCCGCTGCATGCTCACCATCTTCATGATGTTTGCGGCCAAAACCGAAGCCTCCAAGCTCAACCTGCTCAAGGGCTCACCGCATCGCTGGCTCACCGGTCCGATCCTCGACTACATCGAGCAGCGCGGCGCACGGCTGCATCTGCGCCACCGCGTCACCGAGGTGCACTTCGAGGAGGTGGAGGGGGAAACCCATGTGAGCGGCCTCACCCTGGGCACCCCGGACGGCGATGTCACGGTGCAGGCCGATACCTATCTGGCCGCCTGTGATGTGCCCGGCATCCAGCGGATGATCCCCGAGGCCTGGCGCCGCTGGCCACTGTTTGACAACCTCTACAAGCTCGAAGCGGTGCCGGTGGCCACCGTGCAGCTCCGCTACGACGGCTGGGTCACCGAACTGGGGGATTCGCCGATGGCCGAGGCGGCCCGGCGCGACCTCGATCGCCCCTCAGGTCTCGACAACCTGCTCTACACCGCCGATGCCGATTTCAGCTGCTTCGCTGATTTGGCTTTGGCGAGCCCCGTGGATTACCGCAAGGAGGGCGTGGGTTCCCTGCTGCAGTGCGTGCTCACCCCCGGTGATCCCTGGATTCCAAAGAAAACCGAGGAGATCGTGGCCGCCACCGATGAGCAGGTTCGCCGCCTTTTCCCCTCCGCCCGCAACCTCAAGCTGGTGTGGAGCAACGTGGTCAAGTTGGCCCAGTCGCTGTATCGCGAGGCGCCGGGCATGGAGCCCTACCGCCCCGATCAGCGCACCCCGGTGAGCAACTTCTTTATGGCCGGTAGCTATACGAAGCAGGACTACATCGATTCGATGGAAGGCGCCACCATGAGTGGGCGTTTGGCGGCCGCCGCGATCCTGGGTCGTCAGGCTGAGCTTGCCACTAATGCATCCGTTGCCTAGAGACCATGGGCCGTTGGCTTGAACACAGCGTCACCACTGAAGTGCAGGCCCCCGTGCAGCAGGTATGGGCTGTCTGGAGTGACCTGGAGGCCATGCCCCGCTGGATGCACTGGATCGAATCGGTGGTCACCACCCCGGGCGACCCGGATCTCACCGATTGGACCCTGGCTGCCCAGGGCTTCCGCTTCCATTGGAAAGCCCGCATCACCCAGCGGGTGGAGGCCCAGCAACTCCATTGGGAGTCGGTGGGAGGTCTCCCCACCAAGGGAGCCGTTCGCTTCTATCCCCAGGGCTCGGATCTCACCGCCGTGAAGCTGAGCGTGAGCTACGAGCTCCCCGGAGTGTTGGCACCGTTGATGGATGCCTCCATCCTGGGGAGGATCGTGACCAAGGAGCTCCAGTCCAACCTGGATCGCTTCCGCGATCTCGTGCAGAGCGGCTATGGGCAGCAGGCGGGGTGAACGACAGGCATGGACGGTGGGTGGTGCCCTCCTGCTGGTTGCCCTGTTGAGCGCCTGCAGCACTGCACCCGACGTCAGCCTTTCCCCCCTGCCTCCCGCCCGGCGTCCGCTGCGACCGGCGGCGGATCAGACAGCCCCAGCCGAGGTGGCGGGGTTGATCCAGCCTCCGAGCCCTGAGCAGGTGGTGCAGGCTCAAGCCACCGGGCGGCTCGATCCCTTTGCTCCGGTGCAGAGCGCTGCTCCAGTGGCCTCCAACACAGCGCAGGCTTCTCAAGCCCCAATCCCGGAACTCCGTCTGACTGGTTTGATCGGCAGTGGGCGCCAGGCCCAAGCTCTGGTGGAAATCGGCAATCAGAGCGGAATGGTTTGCGTGGGGCGCCGGGGCCTGTGTCCTGGTGCCGGACAACCGGCCCTGCTGCCGGTGGGCTGGAGTGTCACGGGGATCGATCTGGGCCGCGGTCAGCTGGTGGTGTTCCAGGGCGGACAGCGCCGCGTGTTCAGCCTCTGAGGGCGGCGGCGCAGGCCGCCACCAGGCCCTCCAGGTCGTGGGGATCGGCCTCCTGGTCCACCCGACCCAGCACCGCCTCGCAGCTGCGGGAGGTCTGGGGGCCAATCGACACCAGTTGCACCGGCGCAAGCAGGTCTCTCCAGCGCGCACCGAAGTGTTGCTCGAGCAACTGGGCCGTGTGCAGCACGGTTTTGCCTGAGCTGAAGGTGATCGCATCGATGGAGCCGGCCTCGAGGGCCGCGGCGGTGATGGCCGGCAGGCTCTCCGGGCAGCGGGATTCGTAGGCCGCCACCTCCACCACCCGCGCCCCGGCCTCAGCGAAGGCTTCCGCGAGCACGGTGCGGCCGCCGCTCTGCACCCGGGGGATCAGCAAACGCAGGCCCCAGCCCGACACAGGGAAGTGTTCGATCAGGCTGTCGGCCACAAAGTGCGGAGGCACAAAGTCAGCAGCAGCCCCCAGCTCTTCCAGGCGGGCAGCGGTTTTGCGGCCCACCGCGGCGATCTTCAGGCTGCTTGGGCGCTCCGCCAGGCCGCTCCCTTGGGCCTGCAGGCGCTGCTCAACCGCATCAACGCCATTGCTGCTGGAGAACAGCAGCCAGTGGAAGTCGTCCAGCTCCGACAGGGCGTCATCGAGGGGGCCCCATTCATCCGGAGGGCCGATCACCAGGGCCGGCAGATCGAGCACCTCTGCCCCTGCCTGCTCAAACAAGCTTCGGGCACTGCCCAGCTGCTGGTCGGCCCGGGTCACGGCGATCCTGCGCCCCTGCAGGGGATGCGCACCCATCACCCTCAGCCCTCCAGCTTCACCAGCTCACCGGCCTGTTTGTGCAGGCGCTGGGCTTCCTGGTTGCGGCCCTGTTGGATCAGCAGCTGGATCGCCTCGCGGAAGTTGCTGCGGCAACCTTCAATGTCTCCCCCCAGCAGCAAAGCCACCGCCAGGTTCTGGTGGGTTTCGGCGTGGCTGGGGTTCACCCGCTTGGCTTCCCGGTAGGCCTCCAGCGCACCGGCCAAGTTGCCCTGTTTGCGGCGAATCAGGCCGAGGTTGTACCAACCCAGCCCCACCTCCGGGGCCACATGGCTGGCCCGGGCACTGAGGGCTTCCGCTTCCTCCAGACGGCCCTGCTGCAGCAGAAGAGCCGAAAGATTCAGTTGGGCGGCCAGGCTTAAGCGGGGCGGCAGGGGCAGCTCCAGTGCTTCCCGGTAGTGGCGCTCCGCCAGCGCTGGATCCCGCTGCGCTTCGGCCATCGCCAAGTGCAGCAGCAGTTCGTAGCGCTCGGGATGGGCGTCAGCAGGGCAGTGCTCCAGTCCCTGCTTCAGCAGGGCAACGCCCCGCTCCAGCTTCCCTTCGGCCACTTCGAGGCTGCCGAGCTTGGCGCAGGCGTAGGGATCTCCGGGGCGCTCCGCCAGCTCTGCCTCCATCGCCTCCCGCAGCCGTTGGGGCTTGTTGCCCTGGGCCAGCAGCTCCGGCCGGTAGCCGTCGTGATCGATCGCTGGTTCGGAGCAATCCGCCACCCGCCAGTGGGGCTCGCTCTCCAGGAGAGCCGCCACGCTGTCATCAATCATCGAGTGATAGGCCCGGCTCCAGCGGATCTCTGGGTGCCGACGGAACAGGCGGCTCACATTCGAATAGGGCGATTGCACCGCGCCCCGCTCGTGCCGGAGCAGGTTGATCACCAGCACATCCGGCTGGGCCATCAAGGCCCGCAGTGGTGCCATGGCCTCCGGCAGCAGGCGTTCATCGGCATCGAGCACCAGCACCCAATCCCCCTGCACCCACTCCAGGGCCTGGTTGCGCGCCGGGGCGAAGTCTCCGGGCCAGGGGATCTGCTCCACCCGCGCCCCCATCGCTTGGGCCAGCGCTGCGGTGTTGTCGTTGGATCCGGTGTCGACGACCACCATCTCGTCGACAAAGCCTTGAACGGACTTCAAGCAGTCCTCGATCCGCTCGGCTTCATCCCGAACAATCATCGAGAGGCTGAGCATGGTGGAGGCCTGCAGGCAGAAGGCCTGAGGCTAGTGCTGCTTCCTCAGTCGGTGAAGCCGCCCTCCAGGGGGGCTTCCGCCAGACCCAGCAACTCCAGGGCGATGGCCTGGGCCTGGGGCATCTGCCCTGGGCTGTAGACCGCTGGAAGGTCATCAGGCAGCAGCGGCAGGAGCTGCTCCCAGAGATAGGGGCTGCCATAGACCGCCAGGCCAGCGAGGCGCTGGGCCTCCAGCAGTTGCCTGATCACCTGAGGCCAGGGTTCGTCGCCTCCAGCGCTGCCGCGGAAGGGATTGCCCCGCACAAACAGTTGCAGCAGAACCGAACCAGGCCCTAGTCGATCGAGGGCCAGGGGTGCCTTGGGGTCACCGCTCCAGGGGCTGGGGCTGCGCTGATCGAGCACGGTGGCCTTGAAGCCCGCCGCCGCTGGCCGCAATAGGGCAGGGGCCACGCCCGGCACCTGGGGGCAGTTCAGCTGGTTGTCGAGGCGAATCAGATTGATCCCTGCGCTGGTGCTGGTCACCTGCGCGCCTCGGCGCTCCAGGCTCAGCTCCAGCAGCTCCCGCGCGAGCTGACGCTCCTGCGGCTGCACCAGCTCCGAGAGATCATGCTGCACATTGCCCAGCTGCGGCTGCCAGCACTGGGCCAGGGCGGTGGCCCGGCGCTCCAGGCTCTGTTGCAGCCGATGCGTGCTGATGCGCCCGCTCGCTACGGCGGCTTCCAATCCCGTCAAGGCCTCTTCGGCATTGGCGGGCATCAGGATCAGATCTGCTCCCGCTTCAAAGGCCAGCACCGCGGCTTCAGCGCTTCCGTAGTGCTGAGTGATGGCGTCCATCACCAGGGCGTCGGTGACTACGAGGCCGGGGAACTGCAGGTCTTGGCGCAGCAGCTGCGTGAGAACGGCCTCTGAGAGGGTGGCCGGTCGCTCTGGATCGAGGTTGGGGAGGCGCAGATGGGCGGTCATCACTGAGCCCACCCCGGCCGCGATGGCCGCGCGGAAGGGGGGAAGCTCGATCTGCTCCAGCCGCTCTCGGCTGTGGGGAAGCTCCGGCAGTTCCAGGTGGGAATCGGCGCTGGTGTCGCCGTGCCCCGGGAAGTGCTTGGCGCAGGCGAGCACCCCTTCGCTCTGGCAGCCCCGCACGAAGGCCGCGGCGAGGGCACCGGCGGTCTGCGGGGTCTCTCCCCAGGCCCGCACATTGATCACCGGGTTGGCGGGGTTGTTGTTCACATCGCACACGGGCCCCAGCACCCAGTTCAGGCCCAGCAACCGGGCCTGACGACCCGTGCAGCATCCGTAGCGCTCCGCCAGGGTTTCGGCGCGATTGGGGTCTGCGCCATGGAGCTTGCCCAAGGCAAGGGGAGGCACTAGCCAGCTGGCCCCCTCAAAGCGCTGCCCGACACCCTCTTCCACGTCGGCGCAGAGCAGCAGCGGTTGATCGGCCCAGGTCCGCAGTTGCTCGCAGCGCAGCCGCAGCTCCTCCGCACTGCCTCCGAGCAGGATCACGCCACCCACGCCCGCCTCGAGCAGAGCCTGCAGCTCGGCGTTACTCAGCTCCCAGCGGGGATAGCGGCGCTGGCTGTCGCGCCGGTGCCCACTGCCCCGCACCACCAGCAAGCTGGCGATCTGGCGTCTCAGATCAGAGCTCACCGCCATCAAGCTGGCCGGTGCCTTCGGGGATCTCGCCGCGCTCCTGGCGCTGGCTCTCCAGTTGGTTGAGCAGACCGAGCACCGAGGTGCCCTTCTCAATGCCGCGATCCAGCTGGAACACCACCTCCGGTGTGCGCCGCATGTTGAGGCGACGGCCCAGCTCTCCTTTCACATAGTTGGCGGCCGAGCGCAGCCCTTCGAGGGCCTGCTGTTGGGCGTCCGCACTGCCGTAGATGCTCACAAAAATCTTGCAGTGCTGCAGATCCCCCGCCACCTCCACATTGGTGACGCTGACCATGCCCATGCTGACCCGCTCGTCCTTGATGCCGTTGACCAGCAGTTCGCTGACCTCGCGGCGGATCAGGGCCGCCACCCGCTCGACGCGTCGACCTTGCGCCATGCCTATGCGATGACCTCTGGAGTCACCATGGCACGCAGGATGAAGGTCAGCGCCAGTAGGCCGCTCACCAGGGCTCCGATCAGGGCAACGGCCGTCACCGGGTTGCTGCGGCGTTGAGCCAGGGGCTCCAGCACCGAGTTGGCCACACCCAGCCCGAAGGCGATCAGATAGCGCGGGTAGCGGGTGACGTTCAGGAAAAAGTCCCGCATGGGGGCTGGGGCGGCAGGCAAGTTGTGCTGGCTACTCTGCCGCCAAAGGGGCACAAGCTGCCGCGCGATCCCATCAGCCGATGTTGGAGCTCCATCAGTTCCGCCATTCCGCCTTCTGCGAGAAGGTGCGTTTGGTGCTCGCGTTCAAGCGGTTGCCCTTCACCACGGTGGAGGTCACTCCCGGGGTGGGCCAGTTGGAGCTCTACCGGCTCTCGGGGCAGCGGCAAGTTCCGGTTTTGGTGGATGGATCGGAGGTGATCGCCGATTCCACGGCCATTGCCCTCTATCTCGAGCAGCAGCATTCCGATCCGGCCCTCTTGCCGTCTGAGCCGGTCCAGCGTGCCCAGGTGCTGTTGCTCGAAGACTGGGCCGACACCACTCTGGCCTCAGGGGCTCGCTTAGCCCTGGTGCAGGCGGCGACACTCGATTCCCAGCTGCGGGATGGATTGCTCCCCGAGGCCACTCCGTCTGGCTTGCGGTCGTTGCTGGGGGTGATCCCCGGCGGTGTGTTGAGCGGCGTGGGTCAGGTGCTCGATGCCAGTGCCCTGCAGCAGCTGCGTCAGAGCCTGGAGCAGCTCACGGCCCTGGTGCAGGCCCAGCCCTATCTGGTGGGGGATCAACTCAGCCTGGCGGATCTGGCGGTGATCGCCCAGCTCTCCTTGATCAAGTTCCCGGGTTCTGCCGGTAGCCCCCTGGCCGGTCGCGGCCTGCCGGGGCTGGCCGATGACCCCAGCCTGGCCCCCCTCTGGAGCTGGCGCGATCGCATCGACCAGCAGCTCACCCTTGCTTAGCTCTGTCGCTCCAGCAGCAGAGTGCCTTGCCAGCTGCGCACCCCCTGGGCGATGAGGCCCTCGGAAGGAGAGCCATAGGTCACCTGCCACTGCTGCGCCTCAATGCGATCTGGGCTGACGCGCCGGTAACGGTTGAGGGTTTCCACCTGGCTCACCCGGGGATCGCCAGGACCATGCAGCACCTGCAGACTGAGCTCATCGGCCAGGAAGGCATCCGGGCTGGGCAGTTCGCTGCGGCGGCCCGTCACCGTGGATTCCAGGGATTGGTTGTTGCTGAAGTCCGCCAGTTGGCGGTTCGGATTGCGAGGGTCGTTGCGGACCTGCAGCAGCTGTGGGCCCAGCAGTGCCGCGCCCACGGAGCGGGCGTTGAAGGCGCGATCACCCACCACCGATCCGTTGGCTGTGACCTCAAAGCGCACGGGATAGATCAGATCAGGTTCGCCTCCGCTGAGGTCATGGCTGGTGGCGATCCACGCCCCAGCAAACCAGCTCGGATAGATCAGATCCTTTTGCCCGGGCCGCTCGAGCGGGGCCGGCAGGCTCCAGTTGGGCCATTGCCCGAGGCGCTGCTCCAGGCGTTCGGTGCTCGCCCAGGCCTGGCTGGGCCCCACCACCAGCAGAAGAACCAGCACGAGGAGCTTCAGGCTTCGCAAACCCATTGCGCATGGCAGGCTGCCGTTGATCCTGGCGCTGCGCCTGCCGGCATGTCTGATCCCCTGATTCGCGAGCTGGATCACTACGTGGTGCTGGAGCCAGGACAGCCCCAGGAGATGCTCAGTGCCGCCGACACCCTCAGCTGGCTGGAAGGTCAGCTGGCTCGGATGCCCTCGCCTCCGGAGGACTTGCTCCACCTCCCCTCCGGATCGGAGCGCGCCCAGCGCCTGCTCGAAACCGCCTGTGAACTGGAGCGGGAGCCCGGGGTGATGGTGCAGTGGTTCGCGATCCGCCTGGAGCCACCCCAACGCCTCAGTTGATCGAGCGGCCCACCTCTCCGGCTTCGTTGATGACCTGCAGACTCCCCAGAGGAGGTGCAGTGCGCTCCTTGAGAATCGAGGGCAGCCGCTCCAGGATCTGCTCGGCCACCCGCTCCGGTGAGCGGCCGTCCTGCAGGATCTGGATGTCGGCCTGGCTGTAGAGCGGGCGGCGCTCCGCCAACAGGCTCGCCAGCCGGGCCGCTCGATCGGCGCTTTCCATCAGGGGGCGCGGGGTTGGATCGGCCGCCAGGCGCTCCAGCAGCAGCTCCTCGGGGGCATCCAGCCAGATCACGATCCCCTGCTGCATGTGCCCCCAGTTGGGCTTGCGGGTCACGGCCCCTCCGCCGGTGGCCACCACCAGGGAATGCCAGGAGGCGATCTGGTTCAGCACAGCGCTCTCCAGATCCCGGAAGCCGCTTTCCCCCTCGCTGGCGAAGATCTCGGCAATGGAGCGTCCAGCCACCTGCTCCACACTGCTGTCGGCATCGAGGAAGCGGTAGCCAAGGGCCTCCGCCAGGGGCCGGCCCACGCTGCTTTTACCGCTGCCCATCATCCCCACCAGATAGAGGTTCAGGCCTTCGAGGCGCTCTCGCAGCGAACGGCTGGTCTCCTCCATCGGCATCGGCATCACAGACCGCAACATTCTTAGGATGCATCTCAACCGTTTCTCGCTGACATGACTCCGCCCGTGATGGCGGCGCCGCCGGCGAGTCCGGTGTCGTCCGCCACGCAATCTGCCCATGGCCAGGGGCGCGCCTGTGTGATCACCAGGCGGGCCACCTTCAGTGCCAGCCACCGCTACTGGTTGCCCGAGCTCAGCGCCGAGGAGAACCAGGCCCGCTTCGGTGCCTGCAGCCTCGCTCCCGGCCACGGTCACAACTATGAGTTGATCGTGGCCATGGGCGGCGGCCTCGATGCCAACGGCATGGTGCTCAACCTGTCTGAGGTGAAGCACGCCATTCGCGAGCAGGTCACCGCGCAGCTCGATTTCCGCTCCCTCAATGAGGCCTGGCCTGAGTTCGATCTGACTCGGCCTGAGGGCCGTTTGCCCACCACCGAAGCCCTTGTGCAGGCCATCTGGAAGCGTCTGGATGCCCATCTGCCCTTGATGGGGCTCCGCCTTTACGAAACCGACAAGCTCTGGGCCGATGTGCTCGGCGATTCCATGGAAGCCTTCCTCACCATCCGTACCCACTTCGCCGCTGCCCATCGCCTGGCTCGACCGGAGCTGAGCTTTGAGGAGAACACCTCCATCTACGGCAAGTGCGCCCGGCCCCACGGCCATGGGCACAACTATCTGCTCGATGTCACGGTGCGTGGAGGGATCGATCCCCGCACCGGCATGGTCTGCGATCTGGCCGCCCTGCAGGCCCTGGTCGACGACCTGGTGGTGGAGCCCTTTGATCACACCTTCCTCAACAAGGACGTGGAGCACTTCTCCAGCACGGTGCCCACCGCTGAGAACATCGCGCTGCACATCGCCGATCTGCTCCAATCCCCCATCGCCGGCCTGGGGGCCTCGCTCCATAAGGTGCGCTTGCAGGAAAGTCCCAACAATGCGGCCGAGGTGTTCGCCGAGGTGCCGCAGTTGGGGATGAATCCCCAGGCGTTGGAGGCGCTTGCCAGCGCCTGAGCTGCGGCTGGTCTTGGCCGTCAGCCTCGACGGTCGCCTGGCACCCGCGCAGGGAGGGGCAGCCCAGCTGGGGGGCTCTGGTGATCGGAGGGTTCTCGAGGAAGCCCTGGCCTGGGCCGATGCCTGCCTGATCGGAGCCCGCACCATCCGGCTCCACGGCTGCACCTGTTTGATTCGCGATCAGGATCTGCTCGACCATCGCTCCACGCAGCAGCGCTCTGCTCAGCCCCACGCCCTGGTCGTCAGCCGCACTGGGGTGTTTGAGCCGGCCCTGCGCTTTTTTCAGCAGCCCCTGGAGCGCTGGTTGTTAACCCCCTCAGCTGCGGCTGAGCTGCCAGCAGGATTCCAGCAACGGCGCGCGATCGATAGCTGGCCGCAGCTCTTGAGACGCCTGGCCGACGAAGGGTTGGGCCGCCTGGTGGTGCTGGGCGGTGCCGAGCTGGCCGGGCACTTGCTTGAGCAGCAGCTGGTGGATGAACTCCAGCTCACCCTGGTGCCCCAGGTGCTCGGGGGCCGCCATTCCTGGTTGCCCCCAGGCTGTGCCCTTCAGCCCAACACCTGGAGGCTGCTGGAGCAGCGCGGCGTGGGGGGCGATGAACTGCTGCTGCGTTACCGGCGCACTACGGCTTGAGTGCGGGGGCTGCGGCAGCCTTGAAGCGATCCGCCAGGGAGCGGATCGGAACATTCACGAAGCTGTCGGCCGGCAGGCCCAGCATGCGACCGGCGCAGCGTTTCACCACCATCTCGATGTCATCGCCGAAGCGACCGGCGAGCAGTTCCGTCACCACCCCGAGGCTGCGTCCGCTGCGCTCGGTTTCATCCACCAGGCAGCGGCTGGTGGGCCCGGCCAGGGCCCTGCAAGCGGGAGCAATCTGGGCTTCCAAACTGGCGTTGCCGCCGGCGGCCCATTGCTGACAGGCGCTACTGATGCGGGTTTCCAGTTGCGGGCGCATCAGGTTGAGCAAGGGCGAGAGCAGGCCCGCCTGGGCTGCTCCGGTGGATCCCAATAGCCCCAGGGTGAGCCCTGTCTGCAGTGCCGCAGCCGTTAGCTTGCCGGCGGCGGTCTGCCTTCCTTCCGCACGCTGATGGCTGAGCTCACAGTCCGCTGGCATGGCTCGATGGCGGAGATCCCTGAGGCGCAATGGCATGCCCTCACGGCGACGGCAGGACTCCCCTTCTACTCCTGGAGCTGGCTGTTGGCGTTGGAGCGCTCCGGCAGTGTTGCTCCCCGTCAGGGATGGCAGCCCTGCCATCTGACCCTTTGGCGCGCTGAAACCCTGATCGCCGCCGCTCCGCTCTATCTCAAGGGCCACAGCTACGGCGAATTCGTTTTCGACCAGTCGTTTGCCGAACTCGCCGCCCAGCTGGGCCAGCGCTACTACCCGAAGCTGCTTGGCATGAGTCCGCTGAGCCCGGTGCTCGGCTATCGCTTCTTCACCGCCCACGGGGAGGATCCCGCGCAGCTCACCGCGGTGCTGTTGCAGCAGATCGATCGGTTTTGCCGGGAGCAGAAGATCTTCAGCTGCAATTTCCTCTATGTGGATCCCCAGTGGCAGCCCCTGGCTGAGGCGGCCGGCTGCGCCACCTGGATTAACCAGCAGAGCCTCTGGAGCAACCAGAACTACGCCAGCTTTGACGACTACCTCAGGAGCTTCAACGCCAATCAGCGCCGCAACATCAAGCGGGAGCGCAAGTCGGTGCAGAGCGCAGGCCTGAGCGTGACACCGCTGCTGGGGGCAGACCTCACCGCCGGTTTGCTGGAGCGGATGCATCGCTTCTATGCCCAGCACTGCTCCCGTTGGGGGCCCTGGGGCAGCAAGTACCTCACGGAAGCCTTTTTCAGCCAGGAGGCCTCAGCTCTGCAGGAGCATTTGGTGCTGTTCAGCGCCCACCGCGGTGATCCCCAAAGTCCGGTGGCGATGTCGCTGTGCGTGCGCAGCGAGGAGCAGCTGTGGGGCCGCTACTGGGGCAGCGACGAGGAGATCGACAACCTGCACTTCGAGGTTTGCTACTACGCGCCGATCGAGTGGGCGATCAGCCAGGGATTGCGCAGCTTTGATCCCGGTGCCGGCGGATCCCACAAACGCCGTCGTGGCTTTGTGGCTCGCCCCCACGCTTCGCTGCATCGTTGGTACCACGAGCCGTTTGAGACGATCCTGCGCCGTTGGCTACCGGAGGCCAATGCCCAGCAGTATCTCCAAATCGAAGCGGTGAACGCCGAGCTCCCCTTCACGGTCAACCTGCCGGCTTTTCAGGATTCCGCTGCGTAGCATCCGCCGATGACAAGCCTTTCTGCTGAGCAGCGCCGCGCACTCGATGATCGACTCTCGCAGCGCTTCATTGCGCTCGATCCAGCCGGTTACTTCCTGATCAAGCTGGATCGGAGCACTGGGGAGCTGATCGCTGAGCACTACAGCAACGCGATCGATGATCGCGGTCTGGCCACCGATCCCGACACCGGTGAGGTGTTGAGTTGCCGGGGGGCCGGCCCAAGGGAGCCCGTGGCGATCTACCGCGGTCGCACGGCCAAGGAGCTGGGCATGGCCCTCACCGAAGGAGAGGGTCCCCATCCGATCAGCTGCCTCGATCACGCCCTCTATCTCGGCCGGGAACTGCAGAAGGCGGAGTGCTGCCTGGCTGACGGCAGCGACTACATCCAGGACTAGCCCTAGCCCTAGACCGGCTGGAGCTCCCGTGCGGGGGTTGCTGGGGTCTGGGGAGGCTCGGGGGGCAAGCTGGAGAGCTGCTCCTGGATTTCTCGGGTCACAACAGCCCGGTATTCCTGGAAGTGCTCGTTGTGGGCGAGCGTCACCACGTATTGCTCGAAGCTGGCGGGGTTGCGGCGGGCCACCCGTGCCAGGGAGCGCCAGAAGCGGAAGCGGGTGTTGCGCTTGAAGCCCTGCCGCCAGAGCACCGTGGCCAGCGCTTTCACATCGGTCATCGGAGGGAGCACCGGTTTGTCGGAGTTCTCCGGTTTAAAGAAGGCCTTCCAGCGAGGTGCACCCACTTTGTTGGCGTAGTAGTGGGTCACCCGATCGATGTAGGCGTTCGGCTCATAAAGCCGGCAGAACGCATCGACGTATTCGTTGGCGATGTCGCGGATCGGCCGCGTCGGCACGAAGTTGAGGAGATTGGTCTGGTTCACGCCCTTGGCGTCGGCCTTCTCCTGAATCAGACGACCTTCCTTCTCGAGGCGATGCCAGAGGCCGGTGTTGGGCAGAGCCTGCAGCATGCCCATCATCGCGGCGGGAATCCCGGTTTGGCTGACAAAGCGCACGATGCGGTCGCCAGCACCGGTCTTTTCGCCATCGAAGCCGATGATGAAGCCCGCCATCACGCGGATGCCGTAGCTGGTGATCCGATCCACGGATTCCTCCAGCGAACTCCGGGTGTTCTGGTGTTTGCCGGCCACCGACAGGCTGGCCTCATCGGGCGTTTCGATGCCAAGGAACACCGCTTCAAAGCGGGCCTCGGCCATCATCCGCATCATCTCGTCGTCAGACGCGAGATCCACTGAGGCTTCGGTGGTGAAGCTGAAGGGATATCCCCGCTCGATCTGCCATTCCTTGATGGCCGGCAGCAGCAGCTTGGCGTTGCGCTTGTTGCCGATGAAGTTGTCATCCACCAGGAAGATGGCGCGCCGCCAGCCCAGGTCGTAGAGATACTGCAGCTCAGCAATCAGCTGCTCGGGAGTCTTGGTGCGGGGTTTGCGCCCGTAGAGCACGATGATGTCGCAGAACTCGCACTGGAACGGGCAGCCCCTGGAGAACTGCACGCTCATCGAGTCGTAGGCATCGAGCTCCAGCAGATCGAAGCGCGGAATTGGCGTGCCGGTGACATCCGGCTTGTCGCCATTGGCGGAGAAGCGTCCGCCCTGCTCACCCCGTTCGATTGCTTCGATGAACATTGGCAAGGTGATCTCGCCTTCGTCGAGCACCTTGAAATCAGCGAGATCCAGCTCGGGCGCGTCAGGGGTGGAGCTGGCAAAGGGGCCGCCCACGGCGACCGGAAGGCCCCGCTGCTTGGCCTTGGCGATCTGCACGGCCATGTCGGCCTTCTGCACGATCATCCCGGAGATCACCACGAGCTCCGCCCAAGCCCACTCGTCTTCCGTGACCTCCCGCACGTTGCGATCCACCAGCTTCATCTCCCAGTGCTGGGGAAGCAGTGCCGCCACGGTCACCATGCCCAGGGGCGGCAGCAGAACCTTGCGGTTCACCAGCTCGAGAATCTTCTCGTAGCTCCAGAAGGTCTTCGGGAACTCCGGGTAGATGAACAGGGTGCGCATGCCGCTGGAAAGCGAAGAACGGCTGCCCTCTCGGGTGCACCGAATGTTCACATCAGCCTAGGCCGGATGGCCTGGGGCAGGGACGGTTTCTGCTGTAATGGCCATCTGTTCTTCCCTGCTTCCCATGGGTCCGGTGATCTATCTCGCTCTGCTGGGTGGCGGTTTGGTGGCCGCTGCGGCGATCTCCTTTGTGCTGCGCGGCATCAAGTTGATCTGAAGGCTGACAGCGCTCAGGCCAGCCGCAGCTGGCTGCGCCTGAGCAGCTCCCACAGCCCCAGCAGGGCGCCGAGGCTTCCCAACACCGCCAGGCAGCTCCACAACCCTCCAGGCAGGCTTTCCGTCAGCAGGGCTGCAGCGAGCCCGCTCAAGCCGCCACCCCCCAGAAACGCAATCTGGCCGAGGCCGGCCATGCGCCCCCGCAACACCTGTGGAGCGTGCACCTGAATGATCAGATTGGTGCCCGCCAGCAGGGAGGCTGTTCCCGCTCCGATCAGGAAGGCCATCGTTAGCCCCCACACCTGGCCGAGCTGACAGCCCAACCCCACCTGGGCAAGGGCGGTCAGCAGGGTGGTGCCTCCGAGCAACAGGCCGGGGCGCCGCCCGATCGCTGTGGCATTCCGCTGCAGGATCACACCGCCGCAGATGCTGCCGCAGGCGATCACGCTCGTGAACAACCCCAGCGCCAGTGGGCTGGGACCCAGCAGCTCCAGGGCCATCAGCGGAGCGAGACCCGGGTGGAAGAACCCCACCAGGCAGGCCAGGCCGGTGAACAGAAGCACATGGCGCAGCGTTGCCCCGCACTCCCGCCAGGCGGTGGCCAGGCTGGCGGACTGGCCGCGCTCGCTGCGCCGCTCGCGCTCACGGTGGGGGGCCATCAGCCAGAGCAGGGTGCCGATGGGGAAGAGATAGGTGGCTGCATCGAGGCTGAGGGCCAGGGTGGGTCCCGTGGCCGCCAGCAGCAGCCCGCCGATGGGCGGGCCTACCAACTTGCCCACGTTGAAGATCACCGAGAAGCTGGCCAGGTAGGGCCCCAGCTGCTCCTGTTCATCCACCAGCAGGGCCACATATTTGTTGCGGGCGGTGAGTTCATAGGTGCTGGCCACGCCCACCCCCAGGGTGCTCAGCAGAAGAAGGATGTCCTGCTGGCCGCCGCTGCTGATCGGGATGGCGATCGCTCCGAGCACCGCGGCTGCGAGCAGGGCCCATTGGGCACGGATCAGCACCCGCTCACTGCCAATCCGATCGGCGAGCACCCCAGCCGGACCGCTCACCAGCAGGGTGGGCAGGGTGAGCAGGGCGAAATTCGCCGCCAGCAGGAAGGCATTGCCGGATCCCTCCATCAGCAGCCAGCCCTTGGCAGTGAGACCGGCGAAGGAGCCGGCGGTGCTCAGGCCTGAGGCCAGCAGAAAGGTGGTGCGTTGATGATGGGTGAGTCGCCTGCGGATCCGCCCAATGGCGTGGCTGATCCCGCTCAAGCTTGAGCCTGGAGGGCGGCGAGCGCATCGCTCACCATCGCCTTCGCTCCCACCACTTCACCCACCAGGTCGTAGGTGTCGGCGGCGGTGATGCGCACGGGAACCATGGTTCCAGGTGCGGCGCAAAGTCCGCCTTCGCCGGGCAGCACCCGCACCTCGCCATCCACTTCGGGGGCGAAGCGGGCACAGCGGCCGATCATTTCGCCGGTGTTGGGGTTTTCCTGTTCGATCAGCACATCCACGATCCGCCCCACCCAGGCCGCGTTGCGTGCGGCGGCGATCGGTTGTTGCAGGGCCATCAGGCGATCCTTGCGCTCCTGAGCGATCTCAGCCGGCACCTGATCGGGTAGGTCAGCCGCCGGGGTGCCCTCCTCGGGCGAGAAGGTGAACACGCCCACGTGATCGAAGCGCTGCTCGGCCACGAAATCGAGCAGATGTTGGAAGTGCTCCTCGGTTTCTCCGGGGAAGCCCACGATGAAGGTGGTGCGCAGCACCGCATCGGGCAGCTGCTCACGGATGCGCTGCAGCACGCCGCTGGTCACATCCGCTTGCCAGGGTCGATTCATCGCCCGCAGCACCTCGGGATGGCTGTGCTGCAGGGGTAGATCCAGATAGGGCACCACATTCGGCACCTCCCGATAGGCCGACAGCACCGCTTCGGTGAGGCCGGTGGGGTAGGCGTAGTGCACGCGGATCCAGGGGATCTCCACATCTCCCAGGGCCCGCAACAGCTCGGCCAGCTGGGGCTTGCCCGCCAGATCGAGGCCGTAGTTGGTGGTGATCTGGCTGATCAACACCAGCTCCTGCACCCCTTGGGCTGCCAGTTGCTGGGCTTCGGCCACGATGCTCTCGATCGTGCGAGAGCGTTGATCGCCGCGCAGGTGGGGAATGATGCAGAAGGCACAGCGGTAGTCGCAGCCTTCGGCCACCTTCAAGTAGGCCACCGCCTCACTGGTGGTGCGGTAGCGGGGCAGGTGCTCATCGCCGACGAAGGTGGGGTTCTCGCTCACCTGCTTGACGCGTTCACCGGCCTCCACCCGCTCCAGCACGCTGACGATGTGTTGGTAATCGCCGGTGCCCACGATCGCCTTGGCTTCCGGGAGGCTCTCCAGCAGTTCGTCTTGAAAGTGCTGGGCCAGGCAGCCGGCAATGATCAGTTCCTTCCCCTGTTCGGCCAGCTCCACCAGGGTGCGCACCGATTCTTCGCGAGCTTCCTGGATGAAGCTGCAGGTGTTCACCACCACCACATTGGCGTCAGTCTCATCGGCACTGACGCCGTAGCCGGCCTGGGCCAGCAGGCCGAGCATGTGCTCGGTGTCCACGCGATTTTTTTCGCAGCCGAGGTGCGCGAAGGCCACCGTTGCGCGCGGGGTGGGCGTGGGGCTGGTTTCGCTCATCGGGCGGGAAGTCAGGGCAGATGGGCCGCGCGCAGGCCAATCCCTAACCCTACTGAGAGGCATTGCCTCAGTTCGAGAGGCAGCTGCCACAATCAGCGCAACGTGCGGAACCCCTTCGGTGACTTCCTCCCGCTTGAGCGAACGTCTCAGTAGCCAGCGCCGGCGCGGCGATGGCGGACGGCGCTGGGTTCGGGTGGTGATGGCGGTGCTCGCCACCATCGGGGTGATCGATACCGGATCGATCACCCTCAGCAAGTGGGGCTGGCTCGGGAACCTGAGCTGCAGCAGTCAGGGATTTCTCGGCTGCAATGGCTGCGACAAGGTGCTCGCCAGTGCCTGGGGGTCGTTGCTCGGTCAACCCCTGGCGCTGTTTGGCCTGCTCGGCTACGGAGCGCTGCTGCTGATGGCGGTTGTGCCGCTGGTGCTGCAGGGTGAAACCCGGATCAGCCTGGGGCAGCGCAGCTGGTGGGGCCTCTTCCTGCTCAGCACCGGCATGACCGTGTTCAGCGCGGTGCTGCTGGGGGTGATGGCCTTCGGCATTCGGGATTGCTGCCCGTTTTGCATCCTTTCGGCCGCGTTGAGCACCGCCCTGTTTGTGCTCAGCTTGGTGGGCGGTGATTGGGAAGATCGCGGGCAGCTGGTCTTCAGCGGAGTGATCACGGCCCTGCTGGTGGGTGTGATCGGTCTGGGCTGGGCTGCTTCGGTGGGGCGCCCGGCGGTGGAGAGCGGTCCGGGTGTGGCGCCCGTTGTGCGCTCTGACAGTTCGGCCGCTCAGATTGCGCTGGCTGAACACCTCACTGCCGGTGGAGCGAAGCTTTACACCGCCTACTGGTGCCCCCATTGCCATGAGCAGAAGGAGCTCTTCGGGCGGCAGGCCACCGAGAAGCTGGATGTGATCGAGTGCGCCCCCGACGGCCGCGGCAGCCAGAAACAGCTCTGCGATGCCAAGAAGATCGAGGGCTATCCCACCTGGGAGATCAACGGGCAGCTCGATTCCGGCGTGAAGCCCCTGGCCAAGCTGGCGGAGCTGAGCGGATACAAGGGGCCACAGCCCTAGATCCCAATCGGGGCTGTGCTGATACTGCGGCCCCGGCGTTGCACGGTGTGGCGTTGCCAGAAGGGTTGCCGGGCCGGATAGTCATCGCGGAAGTGACCGCCCCGGCTTTCCTCGCGAAACAGGGCCGCTTCCATCAACAGACTGGCCACGAGCGCTCGCTGGCGCAGGTCTTGGGCTTTCTTCAGCCAGGCGCTCTGCTTGGGATCGATCAACAGGCGTTGGGTGGTTCTTAGTTGATTGAGCTGGAGGAAGACCGGGTCGTGATCCCACTGTTCGCTCAGTTGCCTGCAGTGGCGCCAGCCCTGCAGCAGGCCTGGACCCTGGCGCTCCACACCGGCCAAGGTCCAGCAGAGATCGCGCAGCTCTTCGATCTGTTGCTCCAGTGTCGGGATGGCCTCAAGGCTTCTGCTGCGGAGGGGAGCTTCGCTGTCGGCGATTGGGGCGCCGCGGTGGGCGGGGCCTAGTTCGATCTGGCGGAGCTGCCGGGCAAACACCAGGCACTCCATCAAGGAGTTGCTGGCCAGGCGGTTGGCCCCATGGACCCCGCTGCTGGCCACCTCCCCTACGGCGAACAACCCCGGCAGGCTGGTGGCGGCTTGGAGGTTGGTCTGCACGCCCCCCATGCAGTAGTGCGCCGCTGGAGCGACGGGGATTGGAGCCTGCGTGGGCTCCAACCCCAGTTCGCGGCAACGCCCCAGGATCGTGGGGAATTGATGCTCGAGGCGCTCTCTCCCCACGGGCCGCAGATCCAACCAGGCGTTTGCGCTCTGCCGCTCGCGCATGCGCTGCACCAGGGCCCGACTGACGGCATCGCGAGGAGCAAGATCACCGCCCCGCAGCTGGCTGACCGGACTCTCGCCGAGGTCGTCGAGTAGCCGGGCTCCCTCACCGCGCACCGCCTCGGAGATCAGGAAGTGAGGAGCGCCCGGAAGCATCAGGGCGGTGGGGTGGAACTGCACAAACTCCAGGTCGCGCACCGCAGCCCCAGCCCGCCAGGCCATGGCGATGCCATCCCCGCTGGCCTGTTTGGGATTCGTGGTGTTCGCGAACAGATGCCCTGCGCCTCCCGTGGCCAGCACCACCGCCCGGGCCGCGATCCAGCGCACCACGCCATGGACCAGCACCTGCAGACCGCGGCAGTGATCGTTCTCGATCCAGAGCTGCAGGGCCAGTGCCCCTTGAATGCGCTCCAGGCCGGGGCGCTGCAGCACCCGGGCTTCCAGGGCTTCCACCAGGGCTCCCCCGGTGCGGTCCTGGGCATGCAGCACGCGCCGGTGGCTGTGGGCCGCCTCCAGGGTGGTGCTCAGGCCTTCTCCATTGCGGTCAAAGTCCATCCCTAACTCCAGCAGCCGCGCGACGCAGGCCGGGGCTTCCCGCACCAGCAGGCCCACGGCTGAGGGATCACAGAGATCCGCCCCTGCCTGGAGGGTGTCCTGCAGATGGCTTTCAAAACTGTCTTCCGGTCGGGTGACAGCGGCGATACCCCCCTGGGCCCAGCGGCTGGCTGAGCGTGGGGCACTGTCTTTGCTCAGCAGCAGAACCCTCAGGCCGGCCGGCAGCTCGAGGGCTGCCATCAAGCCGGCAGCACCACCGCCCACCACGATCACGTCCCAATTGGAGGGGAGGGAAGGCATCACGCCTGGAGACGTTGGGGCAACAAAAAAGCCGTCGGGGTTGCCCGACGGCGGTCACCGGCTGGGGAATCTAGGTCTCCGCAGCTTGAATCTCAGATTTGAGCTCAGCGGTATTGACCGTCGTTGATGCGGTCGTCGCCTTCATTCAGCGCGATGGAGGCGGTCGTCACGGTGAAGTTGCCCTTGTACTTCTCGACCAGTTCCTTCTGGCGCTCGGTCAGGTCGAGCTTGAACAGGTCGTCAACACTGTTGTAAGGGCCACCCAGCACGATCTTGCCGGCGAGGGTGGGATACATGCCGGGGTAGGCCTGGAACCGGCGCACCGAGCAGTTGTTGAGGTCGACTTTGTCGCCGCGTTCGGCGATCTTCTCGTCGGCCACGTTGGTGAGATCAGCAGCCTGGGCAGCAGGCGCCAAGACCAGGCCGAACAGCAGGCCGGCCAGCAGCACGCCACTCATGAGCCACGAAACCAGCCGTTTCATCGAGTACTCCGTCTGAGCGGGATCAACAGTCAGGGGGCTGCTGAGCAGCCAGCCCTGCAAACCTACAGGTGAGTGGCCTTGGGGCCAAAGCCTTCTGGGCAGGCTTTTGCAGTTCTTCAGATCAGGCCGCTCCAGTGGGGCGACCACAGGGCTGCCGCCAGAAACAGACCATCCACGGCAAGGGTTGTCGCCAGGGCGGAGGCCGCCAGGCGCCAGGCGCCATCGGGGTGCCTCCAGAAACGCCGGCAAAGGATCACCAGGATCGTGGCCACGGTGACGGTCACAGCCAGGGGCAGGGGTTCAAGCACCCCCAGGGCGGCTTGCTGCAGCAGAGCTGGCGCTTGCTGGATCGGGGCCTCGAGAACTTCAGTCCAGTGCCCCATCACTCCGGTGATGGCCATCACTCCATCGGTGGCTGCCGTGCCGAGCAAAGAGGCGAGGTAGAAGCTGGCCGACAACCGCCAGCGGCTGCGCAGGCCCCCAAGCGCCAAAGGAAGAGCAAAGGCTTCGATCGGCAGGTGCCAGAGGGGGTGCAGACGGCACCACCCCCAGAACAGGCAGCCCCCGAGCCAGCTGCCGCAGAAGCCCACCAGCAACGTTCCCGCGGTGCTCCAGCGCTGGGACGGCGATTGCGCCAGGAGCACCGCTACCAGCAGCAAGGGAGCGGTGAACAGAGCGGCGCTGAAGGGGGCGAGGCGCACCCAAGGCGCCTGCAGAAACACCGGCAGGGCCACCAGCAAGCAGCCGGCTGCACGCAGGGCGTCCGGAGCGGCGAGGGGGGGTGGCAGAGCCGCAGCCATGCTGGGGGTCAGCGCCCTGGTGGTGAGGCTGGGCTGAACCCCGAGCACGCGCGTGTGAAGAAAGGTGTTCAACCTTAAGGGGTGCTCTGCTTCTCAAGACCGCCGCGACCACATAGGGTCTGGCCTCTCCCCTGAGCCTTGGCCCATGACCGCTCTGCCTTCGCCTGAGCCCCTGGGGGTGCTCGAGGCCTGTTGGCGTTTTCTGGTCCTAGGGATTGTGCAGGGGCTGACCGAGTTTCTGCCGATCAGCAGCACCGCCCACCTCAAGGTGGTTCCTGTGCTGCTGGGCTGGGGTGACCCCGGAGTGGCGGTCACGGCCGTGATTCAGCTGGGCAGCATCGCCGCGGTGATCGGCTTTTTCCGCGACGACCTGCGCCAGGTGCTTCAGGCCAGCGCCCTGGCCTGGCAGCAGCGCCGTTGGCAGTCTCCCGATGCCCGCATGGCTCTGGCGATCGCCCTGGGGACGATTCCGATCCTGATCGCCGGCCTGGCGATCAAGCTCTATGTCCCCAATTTCGATCACTCCCCCCTGCGCAGCCTCACCTCGATCGGGGTGGTCTCGATCGTGATGGGCTTGCTGCTGGGGCTGGCGGAGCAGTTCGGAAGCCGCCGGCGCCAGCTGGCGGATGTGGAAGTACGCGATGGCCTGCTGGTGGGTCTGGCCCAGGCGATGGCGCTGATTCCGGGCGTTTCGCGCTCCGGCAGCACGCTCACGGCCTCCTTGTTTGACGGGTGGCGCCGCGCCGAGGCCGCTCGTTTTTCCTTCTTGCTTGGCATCCCCGCCATCACCCTTGCTGGTCTGGTGGAACTCAAAGAGGCCTTCAGTCAGCCCATCTCCGGAGGCGTGTTGCCCCTCTTGGTGGGAATCGCCTCCTCGGCCCTGGTGTCTTGGCTCGCGATCGCCTGGTTGCTGCGCTTTTTGCAGAACCACAGCACCTGGTGGTTCGTGGGGTATCGCCTCTTCTTCGGCGCTGGGGTGATTGTCTGGGCCACGCGCATCGCCAGCTGAGCTGCTGCGGTTTCAAACTGAGAACAGAGCGCGTCTGCCCGGCCTGTGTGGAATGAACCGTCGGCGGGCGTTGTGCTCGCCGAATCCGATGCCGCAGCCCGTCTTCCCCAGCCGGCGGTGGTGGACCGGGTCGAGCCTGGCTCGATCGGAGATGAGCTCGGGTTTCAACCCGGAGACAGGCTGCTGAGCATCAACGGGGTCAGGCCCAGGGATTTGATCGATCTGCAGTTCCTGGTTGGGGAGGAGGAGCTCACCCTGCAGGTGCAGGATCCCGATGGAACGATCCACCAGGTGGAGCTGGAGAAGGATGCCGATGAGGGCCTGGGTTTGGCCTTCACCGAGGCTCTCTTCGATGGTCTGAAGCAGTGCAACAACCACTGCCCCTTCTGCTTCATTGACCAGCAGCCGTCAGGGCATCGGCGCAGCCTTTACGTCAAAGACGACGACTACCGGCTCAGTTTTCTCTACGGGTCGTATCTCACCCTCACCAACCTGGCACCGGCCGATTGGCAGCGGATCGAAGAACAGCGCCTCTCTCCCCTGTTTGTCTCGGTGCACGCCACCGATCCCGAGCTGCGAGCGCAGTTGCTCGTGAATCCACGCGCTGGCTTGCTGATGCAGCAGTTGGCCTGGTTTCAGGAGCGTCAGCTTCAGATCCACGCCCAAGTAGTGGTCTGCCCCGGGCTCAACGATGGGGCTGCTCTCGCGCAAACCCTGGCGGATCTGGCTCGCTTTGCCGGCGGGGAATGGCCAGCGGTTCTCTCTGCGGCCGTGGTGCCCGTGGGTTTGACCCGCTACCGCCCGGATGGGGATGGTCTGGTGCCCGTGGATCGCGGCTGCGCCCAACGGGTGATTGCCCAGGTGGAGCCGTTGCAGGAGACCTTCCAGGCGGAGCTGGGAAGCCGCTTCGCCTGGTTATCCGATGAGTGGTATTTGATGGCGGGCTACCCGCTCCCCCCCCGCGATGACTACGAGGATCTGCCCCAGGAGGGCAATGGGGTGGGCAGCATTCGTGCCTTCCTTGAGGCCATGGATGAGGCCACCCGTGATCTGCCCAAGCGATTGGCGTGTCCGCGGCGCGTCAGCTGGGTGGTGGGGCAATTGGTGGCGGAGGCCCTGCAGCCGGCGGTGGATCGCTTCAACCAGGTGCAAGGCCTGGAGGTGCTGCTCCATGGTTTGCCCAGTCCCTATTGGGGGCAGGAGCAGGTGGTGACAGGGTTGCTCACCGGTTCCGACCTGCTGGAGGGCCTGCAGGGGCTTGATCTCGGTGAGGAACTGCTACTTCCTGCTGTGATGCTGCGGCAGGGCGAGCCGGTTTTCTTAGACGACCAAACCCTGGAATCCGTTGCGGCGCAGCTGCCTGCACCCGTTGATCTTGTGTATGGGGCAGACGACATCGTGGCTGCCTGTCTGGGCCGATCGCCCCAGGTCGATTAATCTTTCCAAAGAATTTTTGTTCTGCTTTCTGTGGCCCGCCTGTTGAAGCTTGTCCTGGCGGCCACAGGCAGCAGTGCGGCCCTCCTTGGACCAGCCGTGCCCCAGGTCCTGGCCCAAGTCACTCCAGCTGCTTCGACGCCAACGCCCGAAGCCCAACCGCAGCTACTGGACCCCCCGCCTGTGCCTCTGCCTTCGGCAGACGCTGTAAAGGGCACCCGCCCCAAGTCGAACCCCACGGTGCTGCCGCCTGCCGCCACCAAGCTCGACCCTGACCTGCAGCGTCTCGCTGCTCCCGCCACCCTTGCGCTCCCCAACAAGGTGGACCAGGTCACGATCGTTGAGCTGAGGCCCCTCTCCCTTAAGGATGTGGAGAACCTGGCGGAGGTCAACAATCCCAACCTCAAGGCGGTGGCCAGTCGGGTCGACCAAGCTCAGAGCAACCTGCGCGCCACCCTCGCGGCGTGGTACCCCACCCTCAACTTCACGACCGGAAACGCTTTCCCGTCTTGGACCTATGGCCGTCAGTACAACTACCTGAGCACCATCGGTGCCACCACCGAAGGCGGTAACACCCAAACCAACCGCTGGTCGGCCGCCGCAACCGTGGGCTTCAACTGGGATCTGATCAACCCCCAGCGGGTCCCCCAGGTCACCGCGGCCCGCGATGCCTTCGAGCAGGCCAAAAACACCTATCTGATTGCGCTTCGGGATCTGCGCCTGCAGACCTCTCAGTCCTACTTCCAGCTCCAATACGCCGATAACCGCGTCCGCATCGGCCAAACCTCGGTGCAGGCTTCCCTGGTGAGCCTTCGTGATGCCCGGGCCCGCTTCCAGGCTGGTGTGGCCACCAAGTTGGAGGTGCTCGAGGCCGAGACCCAGCTAGCCCGTAACCAGTCGCAGCTCACCAACGCCCTCTCCCAGCAGGACATTGCCCGCCGCAATCTGGCCCGCCTGCTGGATCTGCCTCAGAACATCACCCCTACCGCCAAGGAGCCCTCACGGCCGCTGGGTGTTTGGTTGCCGTCGCTCCAGGAGAGCATCGTGGCCGCTTATGCCTTCCGCGAAGAGCTCGACAACGCTCTGCTCTCGATTTCGGTCTCTAACAGCAACGCCAATGCAGCGTTGGGTGCTGTTCAGCCGTTCTTGAGCATCGTCAACAACCTGGTGTCAGGTCGAACGTTTGGTTACGCAGGCCTGAACAAAGACATCCCACTGAATGGTCAGATTGGTAGTGACGGAATCTTGTCCGGTCAAACCTGGGCTACCGACAACACCATCGGATTGAACCTGCGTTGGTCGATCCTTGATGGTGGTCGCGCACGGGCCCAATACCGGCAGTCCAAGCAGCAGGCCGAGGAAAACGCCTTCCGCTTCGCCGACACGCGAGACCGCGTGCGCTTTGAGGTGGAAGAGAGCTTCAATCGGCTGCGCTCCTCCAACCGCAACATTCAGACCGCCTCGCGGGAAGTGCTCTCAGCGCGGGAATCCCTGCGTCTGGCGCGCTTGCGCTTCCAGGCCGGTGTCACCACCCAGCGCGAAGTGGTGGATAACCAGCGCGACCTGACCCAGGCGGAGGAGTCCTACGCCAATTCCCTACGGGAATACAACGACAACCTCGCTCAATTGCGTCGCCGCACTGGCCTCGACCAAATCGCTGTCTGTCAGCCCGCCTCGTTGCCCTCGGCGAAGCCCAAGAATTCCGATGATTCGGTTCCGGTGCCTCTTGAGCCCCTGCCGGCGGCCTGTCAGGTGTCGAATCCCCTCAACAAATCCTCCTGACGATCAGCCCGCGTAACCTTCGAAATCAGCTGAACGACTGCAGCTGTCTCTTCCGTTACCCCGCCTGATCCGCCTTGGTCTGTTCCAGGGATGCCTTGGCTGCCTGGCGGTGATTTTTGTGGGCATGCTCAATCGGGTGATGCTCACGGAGCTGGGCTTCCCCGGTTTGCTGGTGGGCGGTGCCCTGGCCCTCGAGCAACTGGTGGCGCCCGCGCGCATCCTGTTCGGACAGATCTCCGATTCGAGGCCCTGGGCCGGGCGCCATCGCACCCCCTACATCTGGCTGGGCTCAGCCCTGTTTTGCAGCTTGGCGGTGCTGCTGATCCCCTTGATCTTCCGACTCCATTCGGCTTTCGCTACAGGCCAGGCCGCGGCAATCACGGGAGGTATCGCTGCTATCTGCGCCGTGATGGCCTGCTACGGACTGGCGGTCTCCTTGGCCACCACGCCCTATCTGGCCCTGGTGATTGACCTCACCAATGAGCAGGAGCGCCCCCGGGCGGTGGGTCTGATCTGGTGTCTGCTCACCGTTGGGATTGTGGTGGGAGCCATCGCCACGAGCGTGTGCCTCAAAGGGCTCGATGGGGTTCAGGATCCCGCTGTGCTCGAGCCGGTGCTGCTGGGATTCATGGCTCGGGTGGCCGCCGTGGTGTTCGGCCTCACCCTCTTTGCAACGTGGGGGATGGAGCCCACGGGGGAACGCCGCGGGCTCAGTCGATCCGATGATCGCGACGATGCCATCACCCTGGGAGCGGCCTGGCGTCTGATCACCTGCAGCCGGCAGGTGCTGGTGTTCTTCTGTTTCCTGCTCGCCTTCACCCTGGCGGTGTTTCTGCAGGATCCGATCCTCGAGAGCTACGGCGCTGAGGTTTTTGACCTTCCGATTGCAGCCACTGCTGGGCTGAGCGCGATCTGGGGGGTTGGCACGCTGCTGGGATTGCTCCTTGCTGGGCTCTGGCTGGTGCCTCAGCTGGGCAAATTTGCCGCAGCGCGCCTGGGCTGTCAGTTGATTCTCGGATCGCTGCTGCTGCTGGTGTTGGTTGGCCTCAGTGGAGAGGCCACCGCCTTGCGGATCGTGCTGTTTTTGTTTGGTCTTGCCACAGGGATCGGCACCAATGCCACCTTGGTTTTGATGCTTGATCTCACCCTGCCGGAAGTCGCTGGCACCTTTGTGGGGGTCTGGGGCCTGGCGCAGGCCTACTCCCGGGCGATCGGCAAGGTGCTTGGTGGAGGTTTGCTGGATCTCGCCCGCTGGCTGAATCCCGGAGCGGGGGCCTACCTCCCCTATGCCCTGGTGTTGTCCGTCGAAGCCGGCATCGCGGTGTTGGCCCTGGTGCTTTTGAACAAGGTGAGCCTCAAGCAGTTCCGAGACGACACCAACAGCAGCCTCGATCGTGTTCTTGCTGCGGAGCTCGGATGACGACCAACGCCATGCCCATGCCTCAAGGACTCGATCAGCTCGGGGCTCTCTTGGATCTGGTGGCGGAGCGTCAGCTCCAGGACTTCGGTCAGCTCGACTCCGAAGCCAAGCCCGATGGCAGCTTGATCACCGCCTGTGATCGCTGGAGTGACGCCACCTTGGTGGAGGGGTTGGCCAAGCTGTATCCGGGCGAAGGGGTCCTCAGCGAGGAAGGAAGCCAGAGCGTCCCCACGAGCAACGCCTATTGGGTCGTCGATCCCCTCGATGGCACAACGAACTTCGCTGCAGGGATCCCTTACTGGGCCATCTCCCTGGCTCGTTTCGAAAACGGCGTTCCAGTGCTCGGCGTGTTGGATGTGCCCCCGCTGCGGCAAAGGATCGTGGCGGTTCGCGGGGCCGGGGCCTGGCGCAAGCAGAAGAAACTGCAGCCCCCCTCAGCCCATAACCAGGTCGCGGGCTGCGCCTCCCTCTGCAGTCGCTCGATTGGAGTGCTGCAGAAGCTCCCTCGCCAGAGGTTCCCAGGAAAGATTCGCCTGCTGGGGGTGGCCAGTCTCAACCTGGTCAGCGTGGCGATGGGGCAGACCATTTCGGCCTTGGAGGCCACGCCGAAGATCTGGGATCTGGCTGCCGCCTGGCTGGTGCTTCAGGAACTCAACTGCCCGATCAACTGGTTGCTGCGTGATCCAGGCCAGTTGCAACCCGGTGAGGACCTCAGCCAGGCGAACTTCCCCGTGTTGGCCGCCAGAGATCTGGAAACCCTGGCTCGCTTCCAGCCGTGGGCCGATGCGCTTGTGGAGCCGTCTTGACACCAGAGGGGATGTAAGTGATATGGTTATGGGCTGCGAGCGCCCTGAGAGGGGTGTGAGCAGGAACCGAGGGATCGAGTGATCGGTGCTGTAGGTTCAGAGAGCGGCTGAGACGCCGCCTAG
>VGPT01000020.1 GCA_016882485.1 Cyanobacteria bacterium M_surface_10_m1_298 | reverse complement strand
TCCGCCAGACCCCGCTTCCGCTCCATCGGCCACTGCGCGTTGATCCGTGCCTGGGCCTCCGCCTCACTCAGCCCATCTCTCTGCATCAGCCGCTCGAGTTGTTGAGCTTCTGTGCAATCCACCAGCCAGATCTCGCTGCAGAGCTCCTCCAGGCCTGCCTCAAACAGCAGGGGGATCATCAACACCACGGTGGGTTCCTGGTTCAAGGCGCTGAGCTCCTGATCGAAGCGAGCGCGCACCACAGGGTGGATCAGGTCTTCGAGCCAGGCTTTTTCGGACGGGTCATGAAACACGATTCTCCCTAGAGCCCCCCGATCAATCACGGCCTCCTGGTCTGCGCAGCCCTTTGCCTGAACGCGTGGGCCGTAGCGCTCCAGAACGGCCCAGCTACAGGGGCTGCCAGGGCTCAATGCTTCCCGGGCATAGACATCTGCATCCAGCACCGGAAGGCCCTGCTGCTCCAGCCAGCGCCCCACGGTGCTCTTGCCGGTCGCGATGCCGCCGGTCAGACCAATGCGCCGTTGCGATCCCTGCCAGCGTTTCCAAGATGGGTGAGTCATCTGGTTCTGCAGGGAGGCTCCGTGGCTCTCTACGACCCCGTCTATAGCCGCGGTTTCTACCGCAGTCGATCCGGGCGGGTGATGGCGCGCGTGATCTTGATGTTCACCGTCGGTGTCTGCGGCTGGGTGGTGCTGCAGAACCCCGTGGGTCTCCTGGTGGGCCTGGTGCTGATCCCCCTGTTTATCCGTTGGCGCAAAAGCTGAGCGGGCCCAGTTCGGGAGGAGGATTGCTGCAGCAACACCATTGTCTGTGCCCCACTCCTGGCAGTCGATTCCCGGTGGTGTCACGGCCCCTGCAGGCTTCCTGGCCGCCGGCATCACTGCGGGCCTCAAGGCCTCCGGGAAGCCTGATCTTTCTCTTTTGCTCGCCCCAGAGGGCGCTGTGTGCGCCGGCACCTTCACCACCTCGTTGGTGCGGGCAGCCTGCGTGGACCTTTGCGCCGAACGCCTGCAGGCGAGTGGCGGCCGTGCCCGGGCGGTGCTCACCAATTCCGGACAGGCCAACGCCTGCACGGGTGATCGCGGCCTGATCGACAGCCAGCGCGCCACCCAGGCCATGGCCGATCGCCTCGGGCTGGCGGCCGAGGAGGTGCTGATCTGCTCCACCGGCGTGATCGGTGTGCCGATCCCCATGGACACCCTGCTGGCAGGGCTGGATCCCCTGGCGGACGCCCTCAGCGCTGAGGGCGGTTCTGCAGCGGCCACCGCGATCCTCACCACCGATCTGATCGATAAACAGATCGCCCTCGAGGCTCAACTGGGCGATCGCCGCGTGCGCATCGGCGGGATGGCCAAGGGGTCGGGAATGATCCACCCCAACATGGCCACGATGCTCGGCTACCTCACGTGTGATGCGGGCGTGCCGGCCAACGTCTGGCAGGGGATGGTGCAGCGGGCGGTGGATCGCTCCTTCAATGCGATCACGGTGGACGGCGACACCAGCACCAACGACACGTACCTGGCGTTTGCAGCCGGTGATCCCCTGAGCCCCGAGCACTTCGAGGCGCTGGAGGCTGGCCTGACGGCGGTGTCGCAACACCTGGCCAAGGCAATCGCCCGGGATGGCGAGGGCGCCACCTGCCTGCTGGAGGTGCAGGTGGAGGGGGCCAGCGAAGACGCTGCTGCCCGGGCCATTGCCCGCACCATCTGCGGCTCTTCTTTAGTGAAGTGCGCCGTGCACGGCCGCGACCCCAATTGGGGCCGCATCGTGGCGGCCGCCGGCCGCGCCGGGGTGCCCATGGATCCTGATGCCGTGGCCCTCTGGCTGGGTGAGCACCAGCTCATGGCGGCCGGCCAACCGCTCCCCTTCGATCGCCCAGCCGCTTCGGCCTACATGCGCGATCGCGCCGCCGGCGCCTACCTCACAGGTGACACCGTGCTGATCCGCATCCAGGTGGGCTCCGGCTCCGGCAGGGGCCGCGCCTGGGGATGCGACCTCTCCGATCAATACGTGCGCATCAACGCCGATTACACGACCTGAGGCCCCGCCTACGATCAACCGACCCGAGACGGCGCGATGGCCAAGGCTGGATCCGCTGTGAAGCCTCCCCCTTCAGGCCTGGTGAAGACCATCTGGATGGGCCCTCTGGTGGCGGGCTTGGGATTCGCTTTGGCCTACGGGGTGACCGAGCGCCTGCTCAGTTTCAACGTGGGCGAGATGATCCGCTTCGGCCCCCGTTTTGACGTTCAGGTCTTCCCTGGCACCAGCCTCGAGAACCTTCGTCTGCGTTTTGGCGATCAGACCACACGCATTCAGGCCGAGCTGGATCTGCTCGAGCTCGACAAGCAGCTGAAGCAAGAGCAGGAGGCCGCCGCCAAGGCCAAAGCACTCAAGGAGGAGCAAGCGGCCGCCGCTGCGGCCACCACTGAGCCTGCCGCCGCGCCAGAGCAAGGGGAGGCCACGGATAAGCCGCCAGCCGCTGCCCCGGTGCCGGCACCAGCTGTCGCCCCCGCTCCGTAGTCCTGATCTGCCACGATTTGTTCAGACCCGATTGCGGCAGGCCATGAGCGCGCCTCAGACCCTGGTACAGGCCGCGTTGAATCGGCTCAGCGCCCGTTTTGGCAGCGGATTGGCGGATGCAGCCGCGAACTTGGCTGTCTTGGCTCAAGACGCTCCTGAGCGCTTTCGGCGCGAATGGGAGCTGTTTCGCGAAGAGGTGGAACTGGAGGCGGAACGTCTCGAGAACGTGGATCCCTCGGCGCCGGAGGCCGATGCCGTCTCGGCTCCTGCTTCCAGTGCCGATCCCCAGGATCAGATCGATCAGATCCGCGCCCAGGTGGCGCATCTCGCCCGTCGCCTCGAGGAGCAGCCCTGATGCGGGCCTTCTGGAAGCGTTGGCAGGGCCTCACGCGCGCCTTGCGCATCTGGCGCGCTGTTCTGCAACTGCTGGTCTGGCTCTGGTGGGATGCCCAGGCCTGGTCCTATCCCGGTGGGGCGACGCCTGAACGGCTTCAGCGCCGCCAGCAGCGACGGGCCCGCTGGCTCACCCAGCAACTGCTCACGCTGGGATCGGCGTTCATCAAGCTGGGTCAGCTGTTGTCGGCCCGCCCGGATGTGCTTCCCGCCAGCTGGGTGGAGGAGCTCTCCCATCTGCAGGACAGCGTTCCCGCCTTCTCCTTCGACACCGCTCAGGCCCTTCTGGAGCGGGAGTTGGGGGATCGTGTCGCTGAAATCATCGACATCGAGGAGCAGCCCCTTGGTGCCGCCAGCCTGGCCCAGGTGCACCGAGCCAGCCTGCGCAGCGGCCGCCAGGTGGTGTTCAAGATTCAGCGCCCCGGTCTCGAGCGCCTGTTCCGCCTTGATCTGGAGGTGATGCAACAGGTGGCTGCCCTGCTGCAAAAGCACCCGCAGTGGGGCGTGGGCCGCGACTGGGTGTCGATTGCTCAGGAGTGCCGGCGTGTGCTGCTGCGGGAGCTCGATTTCCGCCTGGAGGCGGAGCATGCCGCTCGCTTCCGCCAGCAATTTCTCGATGACCCAGGCATTCGGATCCCCGCGGTGGTGTGGGAGCTCACCACCCGCCGTGTGCTCTGTCTCGACTATGTGCCCGGCATCAAGATCACCGACCGCGAGGCGATCCTCGAAGCGGGGATTGACCCCTCAGCCGTGGCGGAGAAGGGTGCCGCCAGCTACCTGCAGCAGCTGGTGCGCTTTGGCTTTTTTCATGCCGATCCCCATCCCGGCAACCTGGCGGTGGCCCGCGATGGGGCGCTGATCTACTACGACTTCGGCATGGTCGGCACCCTGTCGCAGCGGTTGCGCAGCCGCTTGGGCCGGATGGTCACCGCCGCCGCCGCCCGCGACGCCGCTGGCTTGGTGAGCGAACTCCAGGCTGCAGGGGTCATCGCTACCGACATCGACCCCGGCCCGGTGCGACGGTTGGTGCGGGTGATGCTCACCGAGGCCCTGACGCCTCCTTTCTCACCCAATGTGATCGACAAGCTCTCTGGGGATCTCTATGAGCTGGTGTACGGCCAGCCGTTCCGTTTACCCCCGGAGCTGATCTTTGTGATGCGGGCCCTCTCCACGTTTGAGGGAGTCGGCCGCAGCCTCGATCCCAGCTTTAGCCTCGTGGCGATTGCCCGCCCTTACCTGCTTCCCCTGATGACCTCCAGCGGCAACGGCCCCAACGATCTGTTCAATCAGCTGGGCCGTCAGGCGGTGGAGGTGGGCAGCAGGGCCCTGGGTCTCCCGCAACGTCTAGAGGAAAGCCTCAGCCGCATTGAGCAGGGGGACCTGCAGGTGCAGATCCGCGCAGGTGAAACCGACCGCCTGCTGCGCCGCCTCTCCCTCAGCCAGCAGAGCGCTGGTCAGTCGGTGCTGCTCGGGGCCCTCACCGTGGCGGCGGCGATGCTCGCCTCCAGCGCCCGTCCAGCCCTCACCGCCATTCCCCTCGTTCTGGGGGTTCCTGTGGGATTGAGCTGGGTGAAGCTGCAGGCGCGGCTGAAGCGCGACGCCCGCATCGACAAGCTCAGCCAGTAAGTCAGGCTTTGCCGCGGGGGCCCCGGTCTTCGGCGCCGGCGTAGACGGCCTGGCTGCCCAGTTCGTCTTCGATCCGCAGCAGCTGGTTGTACTTGGCCACGCGCTCACTGCGGCTCAGCGAACCGGTCTTGATTTGGCCGGCGCGGGTGGCGACCGCCAGGTCGGCAATGGTGGTGTCTTCGGTTTCGCCGGAGCGGTGGGAGATCACGCTGGTGTAGCCGGCGCGGCCTGCCAGATCGATCGCCTGCAGGGTTTCGGTGAGGGAACCGATCTGGTTCACCTTGATCAGGATCGAGTTGGCTACCCCCAGGTCGATGCCGCGTTGCAGGCGGGCGCTGTTGGTCACGAACAGGTCGTCGCCCACCAGCTGAACGGTTTTGCCCAGCTTCTCGGTGAGCAGGGCCCAGCCCTCCCAGTCGTCTTCGGCGACGCCGTCTTCGATCGAGCTAATCGGGAAACGGTTCACCAGGGCCGCCAGCTGATCCACCATCTCGGCGCTGCTGTAGCTGCCGCCGTCGAAGGCATAGCGGCCGTCTTTGAAGAACTCGGTGCTGGCCACATCCAGGGCCAGGGAGATCTGATCACCGGGGCGGTAGCCGGCCTTTTCAATCGCCTGCACCAGCAGATCGCCGGCCTCAATGTTGCCGAGATCGGGGGCGAAGCCGCCTTCATCACCCACGGCGGTGCTCAGGCCCTTGTCCTTGAGCAGACCCTTGAGGGTGTGGAACACCTCGGTGCCCATCCGCAGGGCCTCCCGGAAGGTGGGGGCGCCGTGGGGCACCAGCATGAACTCCTGGAAATCCAGGCTGTTGGCGGCGTGGGCACCTCCGTTGATCACGTTCATCAACGGCACCGGCAGCAGGTTGGCCATCGGGCCACCCAGGTAGCGGTAGAGGGGCAGACCCACGCCGTTAGCGGCGGCACGGGCGGTGGCCAGGCTCACGGCCAGGATCGCGTTGGCGCCTAGGGCGCTCTTGTTGTCGCTTCCGTCGAGCTCGAGCATGGCGGCGTCGACGGTGCCCTGATCCAGGGCGCTCAGGCCGCAGAGGGCCGGAGCGATCTTTTCTTCCACATTGCTGACGGCCTGCAGCACACCCTTGCCGCAGTAGCGGCTGCCGCCATCGCGCAGTTCACAGGCTTCATGGGCCCCGGTGCTGGCGCCGCTGGGAACGATCGCCCGTCCGCTGGCACCCCCCTCCAACATCACCTCGGCTTCCACCGTTGGGGTTCCACGGGAGTCGAGAACTTCCCGGGCCACGATGGTGTCGATGACGAGGTCGAGGGTGTCGATCACAGCGGCCGGGTGCACAACATGGGTCCTTGACAGGGATCCTATGGGTCGCCCTGCCGGGGGGCTCTGTGACCGTTGGCACCGAATCGGACTCTCTGGCCAGAATGCGCCCGATCGAACCGCCTGAGATGCGCCTGCTCCACACCATGCTGCGGGTCGGCGACCTGGAGCGCTCGATCGCCTTCTATACGGATGTTCTGGGGATGCGGCTGCTGCGCCGCAAGGACTACCCCGGCGGACGCTTCACCCTCGCTTTTGTGGGCTACGGAGACGAGAGCGACACCGCGGTGCTGGAGCTCACCCACAACTGGGACACCAGCAGCTACGAGATCGGCAGCGGCTATGGCCACATCGCCCTTGGTGTGGACGACATCGTTGGGGTCTGCGACCAGATCCGCAGCAAGGGTGGTCGGGTGGTGCGCGAGCCCGGCCCGATGAAGAACGGATCCACCGTGATTGCGTTTGTGGAAGACCCGGATGGCTACAAGGTGGAACTGATTGAGCTCAGCTCTCGCTCCGATGCGGCCTGACACCCTCACCAGCACCCCCGATCGCTTTAGCGATGCGGCCTGGGATCTGCTGCTGGCCACCCAGGACCAGGCCCGGCGCTGGCGGCACGCCGACATGGATGTGGAGCACCTGCTGCAGGTGCTGCTCAATGACCAGCGCTTTGCGGCCTGGGTGGATCCCCTGCCCCTGGATGTGCCGCGTCTTCTGGATCAGCTCGATGATTTTTGCGCCGATCAGCCCACCAGCTCCGGCCGGGAGCTGTTTGTCGGCGAAGACCTGGAGTTGCTCCTTGAAGAGGCCGATCGCCAGCGCGCGCAATGGGGCTCTCGGCTGGTCGACATCCCTCATCTGCTCTCCGCCCTGCTGAACGACCAACGCATCGCGGGCACCCTGCTGGCCCAGCAGGGCCTGACCCAGGAGAACCTGCGGCGCAGTTCCACGCCGCGCCCGGCCCCTGTTGTTGAGCCGAGCGCGCCCTCTGACAGGCCCTCTGAGAGGACTTCTGAGAGGAGCTCTGACAGTTGGATTGATCGGCCATCGGTGGCTCCGGCAGCTGCAGAACCACCCAGCCGTGATCCCGTTTCCGCTCCGGAGCTCAGCTTGGAGAAGGAGCCCGAAGCGCTTCAACAATTCGGCCGCGATCTCACCGCTGCCGCGCGCGCCGGCGATCTCGATCCGGTGATCGGCCGTGACACCGAGATCCGCCGGCTGATGCAGGTGCTTTCGCGCCGCGGCAAAAACAACCCCGTTTTGATCGGTGAGCCCGGCGTCGGTAAGACGGCGATCGCCGAGCTCCTGGCGCAGCGGATCGTGGCCGGAGAGGTGCCCGATGCCCTCAAGGGGCAGCGCCTGATCAGCCTCGACCTCGGTGCCTTGATTGCCGGGGCCAAGTTCCGCGGGCAATTCGAGGAGCGCCTGCGCAGCGTGCTCAAGGAGGTGCAGGAGGCCGAAGGCGCCGATGCCGGTGGCGTGATCCTGTTCATCGATGAGCTCCACAACGTGGTGGGGCCCGAGCGCTCCAACAGCGACGCCGGCAGCATCCTCAAGCCGGCCCTCGCCCGGGGAGACCTGCGCTGCATCGGCGCCACCACCCCCGAAGAGTTCAGCCGCACGGTGGAGAAGGATCCAGCCCTGAACCGCCGCTTCCAGCAGGTGCTGGTGCGCGAGCCCAGCCTCGAGGAGAGCACCCTGATCCTGCGGGGTCTCAAGGAGCGCTATGAGCTGCACCACGGCGTGGCCATCACCGATGGAGCTGTGGTGGCGGCGGCACGACTGGCGGACCGCTACATCGCCGATCGCTGCCTGCCGGATTCGGCTATCGATCTGATCGATGAGGCGGCGGCCCAGCTGCGCATGGAGGTCACCTCCAAACCCCGCCTGGTGGAGGAGGCCGAAAGCGAGCTCCGGCGCGTTGAGTTGGCCCTGCTCTCGGCGGAACGGGCTCCGGAAGGCGAACGCGTTGCTCTGCAGCAACAGAGGCATCAGGTGAGTGACACCCTGCAGCAGCTGCAACAGCGCTGGTCCGCGGAACGCGAACAACTGGCGGAGCTCAGGCAGCTGCTGGCGGATGACGAAGCCCTGCGTCTGCAGATCGCCGAGGCCGAGCGTGATGGGGATCTGGAGGAGGCAGCGCGGTTGCAATACGACCAGCTCCATGGCGTGCAGCAACGGCGAGCGGAGTTGGAGGAGCAGCTGCAGGCCAGCCAGCAGAGCGGGCAGTCCCTGCTGCGGGAGCAGGTGGAGGAGGGGGACATCGCGGATGTGGTTGCCCGCTGGACGGGGATTCCGGTGCAGCGCCTGATGGCGGGTGAGCGCCAGAAGCTGCTGGAGCTCGAGCAGCGCCTGGCGGAGCGGGTGATCGGTCAGCGGGAGCCCGTGGCGGCGGTAGCGGCGGCGATCCGCCGCGCCCGCGCCGGCATGAAGGATCCGCGCCGCCCGGTGGGCTCCTTCCTGTTCCTGGGCCCCACCGGCGTCGGCAAGACCGAGCTGGCCAAGGCCCTGGCGGCCTCCCTCTTCGATGAGGAGGAAGCCCTGGTGCGCCTGGATATGAGTGAGTTCATGGAGCGCAATGCCGTGGCCCGCCTGCTGGGGGCTCCTCCGGGCTATGTGGGCTACGAGGAGGGTGGTCAGCTCACCGAGGCGGTCAGGCGCCGGCCCTATGCAGTGCTGCTGCTGGATGAGGTGGAAAAGGCCCACCCGGATGTGTTCAACATCCTGTTGCAGGTGCTCGATGACGGTCGCCTCACGGATTCCCAGGGGCGCACCGTCGATTTCCGCCACACCGTGGTGGTGATGACCAGCAACCTCGCCAGCCGCGCCATCCTCGATGCCGCGCGCGGCGAGGCCGACCCCGCCGCCCTGGCCGAGCAGGTCGACCGCGCCCTGGCCAGTCAGTTCCGCCCCGAGTTCCTCAATCGCATTGACGAGGTGATTCGCTTCCAGCCCCTGGGCGGCGAGGAGCTCCAGCGCATCGTGCAGCTCCAACTGGCGGAGCTGGCCCTCTTGCTGCAGGAGCAGGGCCTGGCTCTGCGTGTGGATGACGCCGTGGCGGTTTGGCTGGGGCAACAGGGTTACGAACCCGAATACGGAGCGCGCCCGCTGCGCCGCCTGCTGCGCCGACAGATCGAGAACCCTCTGGCCACTCAGTTGCTGGAGGAGCGCTTCCTCGGGGCTTCGGCGGTTCAGGTCAGCCTGTCGCCCACCGGCGATCAGCTCAGCTTCACCCCCATCGGTGAGGTGTAAGAACGACATCCGTTAGGGTGTTTGTTTGCCGGCGCGTGGGCTCAACACGCCGCGCGGCCCGCTGAAGGCTCAGCAGCAGGCTTCAAATCCCTGCCACCAGGGCCTCCTCGAGGGGCCTTGCCACTGATTCACCTGTGGAATCTTCATCTGTGGAATCCCAGACCGAACCACAAGCCAATCCCGACGCCTCCTTGACGGCTGAGCCCGTCAAGGGCGGTTTTGTGGCCGACACCCTCGCGGAGCTGCGCAAGGTGGTCTGGCCCAGTCGCCAGCAGCTGTTCGGTGAATCGGTGGCGGTCATCCTGATGGTGACCATCTCCGCCTTCGCGATCGCCGCGGTCGATCGCTTCTACAGCTGGGGCAGCTCCCAGGTGTTCCGCTGAAGTTCTGACGTTTTCGATCTCCTCCTCCCTTGCCCGTGTCCGACGTCGACCTGACCACTGATGAGTTCGCTGCGGCGGATCTGGCTGCCGACGCCGAACCCGCTGCCTCTGCAGAAGGCCGTGCACCGATCGCCCGCTGGTACGCCGTGCAGGTGGCCTCGAGCTGCGAGAAAAAGGTGAAAGCCACCCTTGAGCAGCGGGCCGTGACCCTTGGGGTGGACAGCCGGATCCTCGAGATCGAGATCCCCCAGACACCCGCCGTCAAGCTCAAGAAAGACGGCAGCCGCACCAGCACCGAGGAGAAGGTGTTCCCCGGCTACGTGCTCGTGCGGATGGTCCTCGATGAGGACACGATGATGGCCGTGCGCAGCACCCCGAACGTCATCAACTTCGTGGGTGCGGAAGATCGCCGCGCCACCGGTAAGGCTCGCGGGCACATCAAGCCTCGCCCCCTGAGTCGTCAGGAGGTGGATCGCATCTTCAAGCGCGCCGCTGAGAAGAAGCCTGTGGTGAAGGTCGATCTCACCGAAGGCGATCAAATCCTTGTCACCGCTGGCCCCTTCAAAGACTTCCAAGGGGAAGTCATCGAGGTGTCGGGCGACCGCAACAAGCTCAAGGCTCTGCTCTCGATCTTTGGTCGGGAGACCCCGGTGGAACTCGAGTTCTCCCAGATCAGCAAACAAAGCTGATCACACTGCGGCCGTCTCCCTGCGGAGGGCGGCCTCAGGTGGTGCTCGGTTTCCGGGCCCCCGCAGTCGCTGCCCTAGGGTCGCGGATCCGCAGATTGCTCAAGCCGCCAGGACGATGGCAAAAAAAGTTGTAGCTGTGATCAAGCTGGCACTCGATGCCGGCAAAGCCAACCCCGCGCCGCCGGTGGGCCCTGCCCTCGGTCAGCACGGCGTCAACATCATGGCGTTCTGCAAGGAGTACAACGCTCGGACGCAGGACAAGGCCGGATACGTGATTCCGGTGGAGATCTCGGTCTTCGAAGACCGCAGCTTCACCTTCATCACCAAAACCCCTCCCGCTTCTGTGCTGATCGTGAAGGCAGCCGGAATCGCCAAGGGTGCCGCCACCTCTTCCAAGGGTTCCGTGGGCGCCATCAGCCGCGCGCAACTCGAAGAGATCGCCAAAACCAAGCTGCCCGACCTCAACTGCACCAGCGTTGAGTCGGCCATGCGCATCATCGAAGGCACCGCCCGCAACATGGGCGTTGCTGTGAAGGACTGAAGCTCAGGGCCTCGCCCAACGCTTTCTTCCGCTCACTCTGTTCTTTACCGGGGGAGAGCTCAGAGCTCGTCTGCACCCCATCCCTGACATGCCCAAAATTTCCAAGCGCTACACCGCTGTCGCCAACAAGGTTGAAGAGCGCGTCTACGCCCCCCTGGAGGCCGTGGAACTGGTGAAGGCCAACGCCACCGCCAAGTTCGACGAGACCGTTGAGGCCCACGCCCGCCTCGGCATTGATCCCAAGTACACCGACCAGCAGCTGCGCACCACCGTGGCGCTGCCCCACGGCACCGGTCAGAGCATCCGTATCGCCGTGATTGCCCGCGGTGAAAAGGTGGCCGAGGCCAAAGCCGCCGGTGCCGACCTGGCCGGTGATGACGAACTGGTGGACACCATCGCCAAAGGCGAAATGGAGTTCGATCTGCTGATCGCCACCCCCGACATGATGCCCAAAGTGGCCAAGCTTGGCCGGGTGCTTGGTCCCCGTGGTCTGATGCCGAACCCCAAGGCCGGCACGGTCACCACCGACCTCGCCTCCGCCATCAACGAATTCAAGGCCGGCAAACTTGAATTCCGCGCAGATCGCACCGGCATCGTGCACGTGCGCTTCGGCAAGGCCAGCTTCGATCCCGCCAAGCTGCTCGACAACCTCAAGGCCCTGCAGGAGACCATCGACCGCAACAAGCCCAGCGGTGCGAAGGGTCGCTACTGGAAGAGCCTGTACATCACCTCCACCATGGGCCCCTCCGTGGAAGTGGATGTGACCGCCCTGCAGGACATCAAGCAAGAGGGCTGATCGTCCCTGTCCCTCTGGCGCAAAGCCCCCGCCCCGGCGGGGGCTTTGTTGTATGATGTGTAACTGGCTTACTGCCAGAAGGGTTACGCGCCCTACCCAAGACAGCAGGTCGATGTCATTGGTCTGGTTTCCAGATCCCTGACCCGTAAATCCTGCCGAGGTGCACGCGCCGGTTTTGTTGCGACGATCCCTTCTCGGGTTCGATCAGGCAAAGCAAGCTGCAGCCCCTCGAATGCCCCCCGGCATTGGGGTTGCGTACCCGGCTTGTTCCCCTGATCCGTTCCTTTTCCATGGGCCGCACTCTGGAGAACAAGCAACAGATCGTCGAAGAGCTCAAGCAGCTCCTTGGCGAGGCCGAAATGGCGCTGGTCCTTGATTACAAGGGTCTCTCCATCAAGGAAATGTCTGATCTGCGGACCCGTCTGCAGGCCAGCAACGGCATTTGCAAGGTGACCAAAAACACCTTGATGCGCCGTGCCATTGATGGCGACAGCGTTTGGTCGGAACTCGATTCCCTGCTCACCGGCACCAATGCCTTTGTGCTCGTCAAGGGCGACATCGGCAGCGCGGTGAAGGCCGTTCAGTCCTTCCAGAAGGACACGAAGAAGTCTGAGGTGAAGGGTGGCCTTTTCGAAGGCAAACTCCTTTCCCAGTCCGAAATCAAGGCCATCGGGGATCTGCCCTCCAAGGAGGTGCTCATGGCCCAGATCGCCGGTGCGATCAACGCCGTGGCCACCAAGGTGGCTGTGGGCATCAACGAAGTTCCTTCCGGTCTTGCTCGGGCGCTCAAGCAGCACGCCGATGGCGAGGGTTCGGCCTCCTGAGGCCGGCTCTGCTGAAGCTCTCCGATCCGACTGTTTTCACAGATCTGTTGCTGATTCCCAACCATGTCTGCTACTACCGACAAAATTCTCGAGCAACTGAAGTCGCTCTCTCTGCTGGAAGCCTCTGAGCTTGTCAAGCAGATCGAAGAGGCCTTCGGTGTGTCCGCCGCCGCTTCTGCTGGCGTCGTGATGGCTGCCCCCGCCGCTGGTGGTGGTGGTGAAGCCGCTGAAGAGAAGACCGAATTCGACGTCATGCTCGACGGCTTCGACGCAGCTGCCAAGATCAAGGTCCTCAAGGCCGTCCGCGAAGCCACCGGCCTCGGCCTGGGCGAAGCCAAGGCCCTCGTGGAAGGCGCCCCTTGCGCTGTCAAGGAAGGCGTGTCCAAGGCTGATGCCGAGGCCATGAAGAAGGCCATCGAAGAGGCCGGCGGCAAGGTCACCCTCAAGTGATCCCGCTGCGGGTCGCTTTTGGCGGCCTGCACCCCTTCAGCTCCACACCGGTCCTTCGGGACCGGTTTTTTTGTGCCTCAGATCAGAGCGGCAATAAAAAAGCCCCGCCGAAGGCAGGGCTTTGAGTTCGGAACGCTTCTGGGAGTCTGTCCTCGTTTCGACCCCGGAAGTGGTGTTCCGCACTCCTCACACGCACAGACCATACCGCCAGAGGAAAAACGCCAGCAAGCAGGGCGGGCCGCTGTCTCAACTGGCCTAGGGCCTGTAGGGGATCACCTGCAGGGCGATCGGGCCGTTGCCGCGGAGGTGGGGAGCGCTCTCCAAAGGGCGCAGAGGCGGACGGTCCTGACCACCGCCCGAGGCTCGGGCGATCAGGGTGGCCATGGGGGTGGTGTTGGCGAAATACACGTGGCTCAGGCTGCGCTCGCCATACATCCGGCGTTCCAGCTGCCAGCCCGGCTCGAGTTTCAGCTCAACAAAGCCATCGCGATCCCGCCGGGGCACGCTGCCCTGCCCCACCAGCAGTTCGGTGGGTTGGCTGCTGGACATGGCCAACAGGGCCAGGCGTTCACCCTGGTGCTCGAGGCGCAGGCGGTACCGCGGGGCCATGTCTTCCTCGCCAACCCGCAGGGAATAGCCGTTGCTGTCGATGTAGCGGCTGCAGATCCCCGTGAAATCAAAGCGGTTGAGGGCTGGATCGATCAGGCCGTCGGGGCGCTGCTCCCAGCACTTCGGGGCCGCGGTGATCTGCTCGAGCACCAGCAGTTTCCAATCACTGCGTCCGACCGGTTGTCCGAGCACCACCAAGCGCTCCTGATCGAGTCCCTTGCTCCGGAACACGCCCGCATCAGCCTGGGAGCTGACCAGGCCGGCCGCCAGCAGCGCCAGGCCCACCCATGGGAGGTAACTTCGCTGCATGGGATTGCTCCGGGGCTGCTGATCAGACGTGCGTTGTACCGGATTTTGAGGGGCCAGCCCAGTGTCGAGTGACAGCCCCAAGGTGGTCGCGGCCGCCTGTGATGGCGCTTGCAGCGGAAATCCGGGCCCCGGTGGTTGGGGTGCTCTGCTGCGCTTCGCGGACGGCAGCGTGCGGGAGTTTGGGGGAGCGGAGGCCAACACCACCAACAACCGCATGGAGCTCACCGCAGCTCTCACCCTGCTGGAGCAGCTGGCGGTGTTGCCCCGCGATCCGGGCCTCAGCATTCGCACGGATTCGAAATATCTGATCGACGGCTTCAGCACCTGGATCAACGGCTGGAAGCGCAAGGGATGGCGCACCGCCTCCGGCAGTCCTGTGCTGAATCGCGATCTTTGGGAAGCCCTCGATGCGGCCCGTATCCAGGGTCTTCCCCTCACCTACGTGAAAGGGCACAGCGGTGATCCCGACAACGATCGCTGTGATGCGATCGCCGTGGCCTTCTCCAAAGGGCAGATCCCCCAACTGGCCCAGGGGGATTACGGCGGCCTGATGGTGAGCGAGCCGGCTCCCGCTGTGGATCTGGCGCCCGCTGCGTTGCAGCAGCTCCTCAGTCGCTTGGAACTGGCGGATCGCCTGGCGCAAGGCGGCTATGGCCTCAGCCTGACGGAGTTGGCGCAGTTGGTGGAGATGCCGCTGAAAACCCTGGAGGCCCGCGACGCGTCCTGGCGTTGGCGCGACTGGCAGGTCTCTCCAGTAGGCGATGGGCGCTGGCAGTTGCGGCGAGAGGCGCCAGGATCGGGGCAGGACCAAGGCGAGGATCGGCAGGATGGCTGAGGTCGGCACGGGATCGCTCTACCAACGCTTTGTCGGGCCCCTGCTCAGCCGGGATGACGGGGCAGATGCCGAGCAGCTGAGCCAGCTCACCCTCCAAGCCCTGGCTCAGGCCTCCCTGCGCCGCAACTGGCCCCTGGTGAGCAGTTCCCTGGCGGGACTGGGGGCAGAACTGCAACGCAAGGATCTGCGCCTGGAGCAAACGCTCTTCGGCTGCCGCTTCCTCAACCCCGTGGGTTTAGCGGCAGGCTTTGACAAGAACGCCGTTGCTGCCGGCATCTGGCATCTGTTTGGCTTTGGCTTCGCGGAGCTGGGCACCATCACCTGGCACGCCCAGCCGGGCAATCCCCGCCCTCGCCTGTTCCGCCTGGCGGAGGAGAGGGCTGCCCTCAATCGGATGGGCTTCAACAATCAGGGCGCCCAGGCCGTGCGCCGCATCTTGGAGCGCCAGGCCCTGCCGCCGGCCGGTCAGCGCCCCGCCGTGCTCGGTATCAACCTGGGCAAATCGAAGATCACCCCCCTGGAGCTGGCGCCCGATGACTACGCCTCCTCCCTCGAGCTGCTGGCGCCTCTGGCGGACTACGCCGTGATCAATGTCAGCTCCCCGAACACCCCGGGGCTGCGGGAGCTGCAAGACGAAGTGCTGCTGAGGCGTCTGGTGGAACGTCTGCGCCGTCTGCCGGCTTGCCCTCCGCTGCTAGTGAAGATTGCCCCCGACCTGGAGGATGAGGCCATTGATGCCATTGCTCGCCTGGCCTACGAGGAGGGTTTGGCAGGGGTGATTGCGGTGAACACCAGCCTCAACCGTTTGGGTCTCGAGCAGCGTCGCCTTGCCCAGACCGGCAAAACCCTGGCGGAGGAGGCCGGTGGATTGAGCGGTGCTCCCCTTCGGCAGCGGGCTTTGGAGGTGATCCGGCGCCTGCGGGTGACCGCTGGTCCGGGGCTTCCCTTGATTGGCGTGGGTGGCATTGATTCCCCGGAGGCGGCCTGGGAGCGGATCACCGCCGGGGCTTCTCTGGTGCAGCTCTACACCGGTTGGATCTATGGCGGGCCAGCTCTGGTGCCCGAGATTCTCGAGGGGCTCAGTGGCCAACTCGATCGCCATGGTTTCCGAAACATCGGCGAAGCGGTGGGCAGTGGGGTGCCCTGGAGCTGAATCCTGGATAGCTTGCGGGTAGAGCAAGCAGGCCGTGGTGGTGCTCTCAGGAGTTCAAGACCGCCTCGCGCCGTTGCAAGCCTGGCTGTTCCCGCAGCGGGTTTACCTCGAGCTGCAGGACACGGCGATCACGGCGATGGCCCTCGATGGCCGCCAGCTGGTTTGGCTTGAGCGGGTGCCTCTGCCTGCAGGAACCTGCGTGGCTGGCCATCCCATGGCCCCGGATGCCCTGGGGGATCTGCTCGGTGACTGGCTGCTGGAGCGGGGCTTCGGCGGGGCGCGGGTGCGCGCGGTGCTGCCCTCTCAAGCCACGGCCGTGCGGCTGCTCCAGGGGGATCCTGCGTTGGCCGCTGACCAGCGGGATCTGCTGCAGCTGCCCTGGGCCGAGGACAAGCCCCTGGATCTGATCGCGCAACCCCTGCAGGATGCCCCGGGACGCTCACTGTTGGTGGCGGCCCAGAGCGCTCTGCTGGAGAGCTGGATTGAGGTGTTTGCCCTGGCCGCTCTGCCTCTGGATCGCCTCGAAGCCGCCCCTCTCTGCGCTGCGCAAGCGGTGGATGCCGAGCTGGTGCTGCTGGTGGAAGCGCAAGGCTCCACCCTGTTGCGTTGCCAGGCCGGTGTTCCCCAGTGGCAGTGGCCTTTGCCAGCGGCCATGCCCTGTGAGTCTTTCGTGGAGGCCCTGATCCCCTGCCTGGCCTACTGGCCCCAACTGCGCAGCCTGCAGTTGGTGGTGGCCGCGGGGGCGGATCTGGAGCCCCAGGCACTGGCGCTGGAGCTTCAGCAGGATTTGCCGGTGCGGGTCGATGTGACCGACCCGTTGTCCTCCAGCTGGTTGCTGGATGGGCGGCCGGAGCCCACGGCGGTGTCGGCAGCGCTGCTGTGGGGGTTGGCGGCTGCGGAGCTGGCGCCATGACCCGACCCTCCCTGCCCCTCGATTTGCTGCAGGAGCGGCGACGGCAGAGGGGGCTGCCTCCCGTCCCAGCGCGATTGCGGCCCGCGCGGCAGTTGCTGTTGGGGGGTGCCGCCATCGGCTCCGCCCTGGTGGCCGTGGTGCTGTTGTTGTCGTTGGGGCTGGCCTGGCGCCAGCAACAGCTCGCTCAGGCCCTGGCGGGTCTACGCGGCATCAGCGCTGAGGTGGAGGCCCTGGAAGCCCGGGTGACCAAAACCCGGAGGAGCAAAGCGCAGGTGCAGCGCAGCAGTGAAGGTCTCGCTAAAGGGCTCGTGGCCGTGTCGTCGGGTTCCGCACTGCTCACCCAGCTGATGGCGTTGACACCGGATGGGGTGCAACTCACGGAGGTGCGCGCTCAGGGTGATGGCTTGGTGCTGAAGGGATTGGCGCTCGATCCCCAGGCCTTCCGCCGGGTCAACAGCCTCAGCCTGCTGCTGGCCCAGTCACCCCTGGTGGAGCCCCGTTCGGTGAAGGTGGTGCAGTTGCAACGGGATGGGGAAGCGGGTTCCGGTGTGAACTGGGAGCTTTCAGCCCGGTTTGCAGCGTTGCCTGCGCCTCGGATGCTGCAGGTGCTTCAGGCCCTGCAGGCCGATGGCCTGGCCCGGCGCCTGCGCCTTCTGCAGGCTGCGGGGGTGTTGCCATGACCAACTTCCAGGCCGAGGCAGGCCCGCGCTGGCTGAACCGAGAGACTGTGCTGTTGGCGGCTCCTGCTCTGCTGGGGGCCCTGGTGGCGGCTGCACTCACGGGAGCGGTGCTGCTGCCCCGTTGGCAGCAGGTGCAACGGGACCAGCAGTTGCTGGAGCAGCTGGAGGCCCAGAGGCAGCGCCTGCCCTTGCTGCGGCGTCAGCTCGACACCCTGGAGCAACAGCGCGCCGAGGCAGAGATTCGCAACGGGCAGATCATCAGCCTGATTGCCGGCAGCGGAGATCTCAACACCTTCCTTGCCCAGCTCAGCCAGCAGGCGGCCTCCAGCGGGGTGCAGCTCGATGGCTATGAACCGATCGCCGCCACGCCGCCGCCCAAGGGGGGCGGGAAGGAAAAAACACCCGCGCCCCCACCGGATCCGCTCTTGGCCCCGGGGCTCAGCAAAACCTCGGTGCTGCTCACGGCGCGCGGTAGTGGTCCCCAGCTGCTGGATTTCCTCCGGCGCTTGGAGCGGCTCAGCCTGCTGGTGGTGCAGAGCGATCTCTCTTTGAAAGCCGGCACGGTGACCAAAGACAAAGATGGCCGTCCGCAGCTGGAGCCCACGCAGTTGCGTTTGAACTTGGGGCTTTACGCCAAAGATCACAGCGACGCCGATCAGCCTGGAAAGGCTCCTTAAGCGCCGATACCATCCGCCCATCTGGCAGGGGCAGTGTGGGTTGGAGGCGCGGTTCGATCTCGGCCCTGTTGCTTGCTGCTGCGATCGCCTCTCCTGCGGTTGCCAATTCGCCTGCAACGTCAACCACGCGGGAGACATCGGCCCAGGCCAGTGGGGATGTGGTGCTACGGCTGCGCCGATCGGATCAGACTCTCGATGTGGTGATTGAAGGCACGGGCCCTGCCCCCGTGCTGCGGCAACGGCAGACCAGTCAGGGTTGGGAAGGCAGTTTGCAACTGAGCAGCCCATCGGCCCTGCGGATGGGGCCGCAGACGATGGCGATTCCTGAGGCGGGCCTGCAGCGCGTGAGTCTGGAGGGCAGCGGACAGGACTACCGCATCCAGGTGATTCCGCTGCCTGGTGCACCCGCTGCCAAGCCGGTGGTCAGTGCCGATGGACGCAATCTGATCCTCAGCTTTGCCGCTCCTCCGGAGCAGCGCAGTCAGACGGCCCAGCCGAACCTGCGCCAACCCGGTGTGGTGCCGCAGCCCAGCTATGCCCCGCCGCTGCAGCCCCGGGCGGTCGCTCCGCCGCTGGGGGATATGGCAGTGGGAACGATGGTGCTGCGCAACCGCAGTTACCTCAACGTGAGCGGACCGCCGGTCACCATGACCCTGCGCAATGCCCCGGCCAAGGATGCCCTGATGGCTCTCACCCAGATGGGTGGCTACGGCTTTGTGTATGTCGACGATGAGACCAAGACTCCGGCGGGCGGCTCCTCGGCAACGCCTCCTCCGTCGGGGCCCACCGTGTCGTTGTCGTTTCGCGGTGAAAGCTATGCCCGTGCCTTGAATGCGGTGCTGCTGGCCTCAGGTCTTCAGGGCCGGATGGAGGGCAACATGCTGATGGCCGGGCCATCCGTGTTGGGTAAGACCTTCGGCACGCAGGTTTCGAAGGTGTATCGCCTCAATCAGGCCTCAGCTGGATCGGCGGCGGATTATCTGGCGAGCCTCGGGGCGCGCATCACCAAGGTGGCCACGATCACCAATGTGGTGAGCAGCGGTCAGCCCCAGTCCAATCAGGTGGCCGGTGCTTCCCAGACCCAGCAGACCAAGCAGGAAACGATCACCACCACCGAAACCTACGGTTCGACAACCGGGCCCTTAAAGGGGTTGATCGGCACCACGGATTCGCGCCTGCGCACGATCACCTTGGTGGGTGATTCGCAACTGGTTGCTGTTGCCGAGAACTATCTCAGGCAGATCGATCTGCGCCAGCGGCAGGTGGCGTTGTCGGTGAAGATTCTCGATGTCACTCTCAACAATGACACGGCTATCTCGAACTCGTTTGCATTCCGCTCTGGCAGCAATTTTGTGGTGAGTGATCGCGGGCAGCTGCTGGGCGCATTTGGTCAATATCTGCCTCCCAATGATGCTAACTTCAATGCGATTGCCGGTGGGGCACAAAGCGCCAAAGTTGAGGTGCAAACGGCCACTGGAGAACTTGCAAATGTTGCTCAGCAAAGGATTGAGCCTGTTGACCCGGCACCGGTGAATCCGGGCACTGCCTATGGCAATCCATCCGGCAGTAACTATTTCGACTTCGTGAAGGCGCTGATTGAATCGAACTCCACCAAGGTGCTTGCCTCACCCACCCTGATCATCAGTGAAAATGCCGAGCCGATCACCTCCGGCGCTGCGGTCTCTGTGGGTGGTGGGGGACAGGCGGCTCTGAACACCGCTTCGATTGGTCGACCCTTCTCCAACGAGTCGTTCGTAACCGTGGGGGCGCAGGAGATCGTCAGTTACACGGTGCAGGCAGGGCAGAACGGAGCGCCTAACAGCTGTCAGCCCGAGTTCGGCACCGCCGGTCTCACCTTTGGTGCTCGGGTCTCCCGCATTGATGACAACGGCTTTGTCACCTTCTCGATGTCACCGGAGATTTCGGCGGTGATTGCCACCGATGTGCGGGTGGAAGGTTGCGGTCTGGTGAATACCCTGACGACCCGACGACTCGACACCGGTGAGGTGCGTGTGCGTGATGGACAGACCCTGATCCTCACCGGTGTGATTTCAGATGTGGATCAATCCGTGGTGCGCAAATGGCCGGTGCTCGGTGATATCCCCTTTGTGGGTCAGTTCTTCCGGGATTCGACGACCTCTCGCGCGAAACGTGAATTGGTGATCATGGTGTCGCCGCGCATCATTCGTGACGACGATGGCGGCTCCTACGGCTACGGCTATCAAGCCGCCACGCCGGATGCCCGTCAGTTCCTCTCTGGCTCTGCCGCACCGGCCCCTTACTAGAGGGCGCCTGGCAGCATCGCCTTGGCGGCGATCGGGGCAATCATCTTGAAGGCGGCCATGGCGCCACCCAGCAGCGCTGAGCCCATGCCGTTGCCGCGCTTCGCCGTTTTGCTCGGTGCCAGCAGCTGCTCCGATGCACGCTCCAGCGCTTTGGCCTGCGCTTCATCGCCCATGGCTCCGTAGAGCTTGCTCGCATAACGCAGGTCCTGCGCCGCCAGGCTCAGGTTGCCCTGCTCAGCGCGGCTCATGCCGCGTGCCACCCAGCTCACCGCTGCATCGGGGAGGCGCTGAATCGCGCTGTTGAAGAACGCCTCCGCTTCCGGGAACCGGCCCGCTTCCGCTGCCCGCACCCCCGCGTTGTGGAGTTCCGCGTAGCTCTGCGCCGCCGGGCTGATGCCGCGTGCACCCTGCCAATGGGCGCGCTCCAGGGCCCCAGCATCGAGCTGGGCCCCGGAGAGGTCGCTGCCGCGCAGGTCAGTGCCTTCCAGTTGGCTACCGCGCAGATCCGCTCCCCGTAGCGACGCTCCCGCCAGGCTGGTGAAGCTCAAGTTGCTGCCTCTGAGATCGGCTCCATCCAGTTGTGCACCGCTGAGATTGGCGCGCTGCAGCGCCGCGCCCCGCAATTGGGCATCCCGCAGATCGGCATGCACCAGGTCGGCATCCTGCAGTTGGCAGCGCTCACAGTGGCGCTGCTCGAGGGTGCGAATCACCGCTGCATCATTCGCCGCCAGCGCGGCATGACCACTCAGGGCCAGGGCCAAGACGCCAAGGCGTAGGCGGTGAAGACCCATGGGCAACGGCGGATGTGCTGGCGCCGTTTTAACGGCGGGGGCTGGCGTCGTCGATCAGGCTGGAGGGATGGAAGCCCATGGCGGAAACCTGGAGGCCACGGCGCGGCGTTTGGGTTGCCGGCCCTCTGAGCTGCTCGATGCCAGCGCTTCGCTGGTGCCCTTTCGCCTGCCTTTGTCTGCCCGTTGGGCTCTGTTGCGAGCGGATCTGCGGTCTTACCCCGACCGCCGCAGCCAGCGCCTCAGAACTCTGCTGGCCAGGCTCCATCAGATCGAGCCTGATCTGCTGCTGCCGGGCAACGGAGCCGCTGAGCTGTTCACCTGGGCGGCTCGCGATGCTTCCCAGTGCGGTCTGTCGGTGCTTCCGCAGCCTGGCTTTGCCGATTACGGCCGCGGCTTGCGCTGCTGGGACGGGGTGATGCGTTGTTTCTCGCTGCCCCTGCAGTGGGATGTGGCATTCCCCCAGGCCCTGCCTGACTGCGGATCCGGGGATGTGCTCTGGATCACCAACCCCCACAACCCCACGGGCCAGCTCTGGAGCCGCGCTTCCCTTGAGCCCCTGCTGGAGCGCTATCGCCTGGTGATCTGCGACGAAGCCTTTCTGCCCTTGGTGCCCAACGGCGAAGCGCAGTCGCTGATTCCTCTGGTGGCGCAACACCCCAACCTGGTGGTGATTCGCAGCCTCACCAAGCTCTACGGCATTGCCGGAGTGCGACTGGGTTATGCGGTGGCACAACAGCCGCGCCTGGAGCGTTGGGCGGCCTGGAGAGACCCTTGGCCCATCAATGCCTTCGCCTCAGCTCTTGCGGAAGCGGTGCTCCACGATCCACGGGCTTACCGCCTCTGGTGCCGTCGGGTGCAGCGCTGGTGCGCTGAGGAAGGGCAGTGGCTGTCGCACCAGTTGGCACGTCTGCCAGGCATCCAACCGCTGCCGTCTGCCGCCAATTACCTCTTGATTCGCGGGGAACACGACGGAAAGCCGTGGTCTTTGCAGCCCCTGCGGGAGGCGTTGGAAACGCGCCATCGCATCCTGCTGCGCGACTGCCGTTCCTTCCCTGGGCTGGGGGAGAGCTGGCTGCGCCTCGGCTACCAGAGCCGCCGCGGCAACCGGCGCATCATTCGGGCGATGCGGATGGAGCTCTCCAGGCAGCGCCGTTAGTTTTGAGGGATGACGAGCTTCATCGCTCCTTCGATTCCCTGGCTGCAGCCGCAGCCGCTGGTGGCTCAGCTTGATCTGGGTGAGGGGCTTGACCACTCGAAGTTGATGACAGGTTTTTCCCTGCTGTGCAGGCAGCCGCAGGTGCAGGCCCTGGTTGCTTTTGGTTCAAGGGCTCGCGGAGAGGCGCAGGTTGACTCCGATCTCGATCTGGCTGTGATCTGCGTTGAGCCGAGCCTCACCCCCGAGCAGAAAACCCAGCGCAGTTTTGAGTATCGCCAGCTGCTGGGGACTGTGGGTTGCGGGGTGGATCTTGTGGTGGTTGGTGCGGCTGATGCCGAGCGCTTGGCGGGCTCCCGTTGGCATGTGATGGGTGATGTCGCCAGGGAAGGGCAGGTGCTTTATGTCTCCCGCTGAAGACGCTGCCCTACTGCTGCGCATCGTGCGTCGCCATCTCCAGGCCATGCGCCTCAACCTTGATCCGGAGTATCCGGATGAGGAATGGGGGTTTCAGGCCCAGCAGGCTCTGGAAAAGCTGCTCAAGGCCCAGCTGGTGTTGCGCGATCAGCCCGCTCCACGCACCCATGAGCTGCTCGATCTGGCCTTGTTGTTGAACGAAGCACTGCCTGAAACGTTTCTGAAGCTCCAGGTGTTTGCGGTGGAGGCCCGCTATGAGGAGGGGCCGTTCTCTTTGCCGGCGCCCCGGGAAGCGGTGTTGGCGGAGTTGGAAGCACGTCTGGCTGACCTGGAGATGAGAATTTCCGAGGCCTAACCCCCACGGACTGATCGCTCAGGCACTGAGCTCCATCAGCAGCCCCGCCAGGAGTTGATCGGCATCGCGCACCGCCAGGCGTTCCATCCCCGCGCGCAGTTGCAGCAGCGGATCGATGGTGGGATCGCAGCCCCGCAGGCGTGGACCCAGCAGGCGCCAGGTCGCTTGCTCCAGGGCGTGGTGATCGGGAGGGTGTTGCCACACGATCACCGCGGCACCCAGGGCGGCGGCGGCACCGGCGTTGGCGTCTTGATGTTTGTCGGCAGCCTGGGGGAAGGGCACCAGGATCGACGGGCTACCGCACACCGCCAGCTCACTGAGGCTGCCGGCACCGGCGCGGCTGATCACCAGATCGGCGTGTTGCAGCAGGGCCGCCACTTCATCGCTGAAGGGGCGCTCGACGTAGCTGGGGTGCTGCAGCTGACCGCTCTCGGGATCGTTGTTGCCGCTGAGGTGCACCACGCGGCAGCCGGCCTCGAGCAGGCGCGGCAACACGGGCCGCACCATGCGGTTCAGACCCACGGCCCCCTGGCTGCCGCCCATCACCAGCAGCAGGGGGCCATCGCCGGCTGGCACCCAATCAGGTAACGCTGCGGGTTGCAGAAATTCCTTGCGCACGGGGGTGCCGGTGACCCGCGGGCTGCAGCCCTTGAGCCGTTCAGCCGCCTGGGGCAGGCCCACGGCGACTTGGCTGCAGAGGCCCCCCAGCAGCCGTGTCACTTTTCCGGGCACGCCATTCGATTCATGCAGCACCACGGGCACCCCGCACCAGCGGGCCGCCAGGATCGCCGGTGCTGCGATGTAGCCCCCGGTGCTGAACACCAGCCGGATCTGCTCGCGGCGAATCAGGCGCCGCACCGCCACGGTGGAGCCCAGCAACCGCAGCAGGTTGAGCAGTTTTTGCAGCCCTTTTCCCTGCAACCCGCCCGCATTCACGGTGTGCAGCGGGATCTCGGCTGGTACCAGCTCCGTTTCCAGCCGATCCGGCACCCCCAGCCAGTGGATGCTCCAGCTCTTCGGCAGTGCCTCGGCCACAGCCAGGGCAGGGAACAGATGTCCGCCGGTCCCGCTGGCAGCGATCAACAGGCGAGACATGGGCAGCGCTGATGAGCGCGCCTAACTTAAGGGTCACATCCCCCTTGAGCTCCCGTGCTGTTGCGCTCCTGTTTCTCAGCCGCCGCAGCACTGTCCGCTCTGGTGATGGCCTCCCCGCTGCGGGCAGCCCCCAGCCTTGAGGCTCTCCAGAGCGCCCTCAACAGTGAGTCTTCTTCCGCCCTGCAAGCCGTTCTGCAGCCGGGGGCTGGTCTGGATCCAGCTGTGGTGCTGCAGCGCCGCGACTGGTTGCGGGCCCAGTTCCCCGACGCCAGCTGGCAAGTCGCACCTGGATCCACCCTCAAGGATGGCCGCCCCACCACCGAGGTGAGTGTGCGCGGCAGCCGCCAACAGGGGCCTTACAAGTTTCGTTTTGAGGCCATCCAAACCCTTGTGCTGGGCAGCAGTGGGGATCACTTCAACAGTCAGGACGTGATCCAGGAGAGCTCCACCCTGCGCAGTGGTGATCCCAACCTCAAGGTGAGCCTGTTGATCCCGGATGCGGTGCTGACCGGACAGCGCTACGACCTCGATGTGGTGTTCGATGACCCCCTGAACGGGGCTGTGGTGGCTGGCGCGATCAAGCCCGTGAGCGTCAGTGAGCTGTTGCGTCTGCAGGCTCCCGATCTGCAGCTCGAGGCCCTAGGGGGTGGGGGTTTGTTCAAGACCGTTCAGGCTCCCTTCCAGCCCGGCAGTCAGACCTGGGCCGTGCTGCTGGTGCATCCGAAAGGAATCGTCGCCGCTTCCAAGCAGGTGCGGGTGGTGGCTAGCAAGGCTGACCTCAAGCTTTGAACCAGCGGGCCAGGGCGGAGACATCGAGATCAGCGCAGCCCTGTTGCATCAGCTCGTCCTCCATGGCCGCCACCTGAGCGGTCACGGGGAGTTTCAATCCGCTCTGCTCTGCGGCGGCCAGGGCAATGGCCAGGTCCTTGCGGTGCAGGGCCAGCCGAAAGCCCAGGGGGTAGTGGTCATCAATCATCTTTTGGCTGCGGTGCTCCAGGGCCCAGGAACCGGCGGCGCCCCCCTTGAGGGCCTGCACCAGCTGCTCCTGGGGTAGGCCCAGCCGTTGCGCCAGGGCCAGGGCTTCGGCCACTGCTGCGTAGCTGCCGGCCACCAGCACTTGGTTGACGGCCTTGGCCTGTTGGCCTGCACCCACCGCTCCGAAGTGGTGGATGCTCCCGCCGATCACCTCCAGCACCGGCCTGGCCCGGTTCAGATGCTCGGCGCTGCCCCCCACCAACACCGTGAGAGCACCGGCCTTCGCTCCCTCCGTGCCGCCGGTCACCGGGGCATCGATGTAGGCGGATCCGCTCTGGGCCAGCGCTGCGGCGAGCTGCTGACTGGTGGCGGGGCTGATGGTGGAGAAGTCCACCACAAGACTGCCGGCGTTCAGGGCCTCCTGGGCTTGCTCCAAGACTTGCGTCACAGCGGCGTCATCGCTCAGGCAGACCAACACCAGATCCGCATCGCGCACCGCACGGGCGGGATCAGTGGAGCCCTTGGCCCCCGCCTGCAGCAAGGGCTCCATCCGCTTGGCCGTGCGGTTGAACACGGTCAGGGCGTAGCCCGCCTTCAGCAGGTTCTGGGCCATCGGTGACCCCAGGGCGCCGAGACCCAGAAAGGCCAGACGTGGCGGCTGCTCAGCGTTGCCCGCTGCCGGATGGGTTGGCTTGACGGCGTTGATGGGCCCACTCCTGCAACTCGCTGCGCTCCACGCTGCCATCTCCGTTGCGGTCAACAGCGTTGAACTGCCTCTGCAGCCAGGGGAAGCGCTGCGCTTCCTGGCGATCGACGCGGCCATCACGGTTCTGGTCGGCCTTGCGCAGGAAGCGCTCGGAGCGCTCCTCCGCGCTGGGGCGACCGGGCTTGAGATCAGCCGGGGCTAGAAAGCCCCGCTGCTGCTGATCGAGGCGCTCGAAGTGACGCTCCAGGTAGGGGTGCCCCTGCACTTCCTGGCGCTCCAGGCGTTGGTTGCTGTTGCGATCCAGCTGCTGGAACAACTGTTGCAGGCGTTGTTCGTAGGCCTTCAGCTCCTGGGGTGTCTGGGCCTGCGCGGCGACGCCCCAAAGCCACAGCACCGCCAGGGCATGCCGTGTCTTGATCCTCGTCAGGGCTGCAAGCCTCATCGCCTCAGGCTATGGAGCCGAATCTGCTTGCCGGTTACCCCTGGGCCGCTGAAGGTGTGACCAGATCTGTCCCCGCTGTTTTCTGCAGCTTGATCTCCATACAGTCGATGCAGCGCTCAGCTCTGCCGTTCGATGGCCTTAACGGTCCGCAGCAGCCCCCAGCGGATCTGGGTGGTGGATGACGATCCGGAGCAGCGTCGCCTGCTCGGCACCTATCTCACCGATCAGGGCTATGACGTGCGCTGCCTCAGCACCGGCGAGCAGTTGATGGTGCGTCTGGAGAGTCAGCGGCCGGATCTGGTGGTGCTGGATCTGATGTTGCCGGGGGAAGACGGCCTCACCCTGCTGCGCCGCCTGCGCGATGGCGGCGATGACCTGCCGGTGGTGATGCTCACCGCCAAGGGGGATGGGGTGGATCGCATCATTGGCCTCGAGCAGGGAGCGGATGACTACCTGGGCAAGCCCTTCCTGCCCCGGGAGCTCACAGCCCGCATTGAGGCGGTGCTGCGGCGCCGGGTGAGCCTGCCGGCTGGGGCACCACTGGCGGAGGGTCAGGTGGTGGAATTTGGGGATCTGCGCCTGGATCTCGCTGCCCGCAGCCTGGAGCGCGGCGGCCAGCCCCAGGTGATCACCAGCGGTGAATTCAGCCTGCTGGCCGCCTTTGTGCAGCACCCCCATCGCCCCCTTTCCAGGGAGCGTTTGATCGAGTTGGCCCGCGGTCCGGAGTCGGGCACCGATAGCCGCAGCATGGATGTGCAGGTGTCGCGCGTACGCAAGCTGGTGGAGCCGGATCCCAGTCGTCCTCGCTACCTGCAGACGGTGTGGGGTTATGGCTATGTGTTCGTGCCTGATGGCCAACCACGCACCCGCTAAGTACGTCCTGGCTGGGGCCGGTTTGTCAGGGCTCTGTCTGGTGCTGCTGCAGACCCTGCTGGCCCAACGCCTGGAGCGGGCCCAGATCAGCCAGATGGGGCCGGAGGTGGCCTTCAACCTGCGGCTCGGGGAGCTGGCGCTCGACCGACTTCCGCCCCAGGCCATCTCCCGGCTTAGTGGACTGCCCCTGCGGGTGGGTGCCCGTCCCCCCGTGAGCGATGACGGTCGTCTGCGCCGTCAGGCCGGACAGCTTCAAAAGGAGCTGTGCCGCCGCCTCAAGCCCTGCCCGCCCGTGCTGCCTGCGGCAGGCTCTAACCCTGGCCTCTGGGTGGAGCTGCTGTCGCCCCTGGAGCCGGTGTGGCTGTTCACCCCCGTGGCGCCTCCACTCCGCTGGCCCCCCGATCCCCTGCTCCTGGGGGTGTCCTTGCTGGCGGGCAGCATTTCCGCCTCGCTCCTGTTCCTGTGGTGGGAGGTTCAGTTCCCTCTACAGCGGCTGGAGCAGGCTCTGGCATCGGTGGGCCGCACCGCCAGCGCCGCTCCCGCCCTGCCGGAGCAGGGGGCCGAAGTGGTGCGCTCCCTCACCGGACGCTTCAACGCGATGGTGGATCGCCTCGCTGCCAATGAGCGGGATCGGGCGACGATGCTGGCGGGCATCGCCCATGACCTCAAGAGCCCCCTCACGCGCCTGCGCCTGCGTCTTGGTCTCGGGGCCGCTGGCCCAGATCAGGGGCAGGCCGAGGCGGATCTGGATGCCCTTGAACGCATCACCAGTCAGTTCTTGCTGTTTGCCGGTGGCGGTGAGGCCGAGGCTCCGGTTGAGCTTCCGTTGGATCAGTGGTTAGCGGAGCTGACGGGGCCAATCCCAGCCGAGCAGATTGAGCTTGATCTCACACCGATGGAGGCCAGCGTGCAGCCGGTGGCTCTGGGCCGCGCCGTTGGCAATCTGCTGGAGAACGCCCGCAGCCATGGGGAGCCCCCTCTGCTGGTGCGGCTCCGGCCCGAGGGAACGGATGGTTTCCGAATCGAGGTGTGGGACCACGGTCCTGGCATACCGCCTGAGGCCTGGTCACGGGCCTTGCTGCCGTTTCAGCGTCTCGACCCGGCCCGGGGAGGCCGCGGCCATTGCGGACTCGGCCTGGCGATTGCCGCTCGGGTGGCCGCGAGCCATGGCGGCGGTCTTGAGCCAGGCCACGGCTCCCTGGGGTTTGGGGTGATCCTGCACGGCCGCTCGCTGCAGTCAGATTCAGTCACAGCTGGCCCTGGCTCGAGTCACACCTGATCGGGCCGGTGGTCGCAGCCTGAGGGGGTCGCCGTTTCACCCGAATGCCCCGCCTTCTGAGCTTGTTGCCCCTTGGTCTGGTGCTGAGCGTTGCTGCCGCCCCAGCGCTTGCTGGCCGTGGCCCGGCCTTCCTGGAGCGTGAGGCCGAGGCCCTCGCCAAGCTCACCGGCTCTGATCGCCGCACCTATTTCAACGATCTGCGCGCGTTGGAGCGCCGCCGGTCGATGCGGCGTCAGGCCGATTTGAGCCGCCTAGAGGCTTGCCTGAGCGTGCGCTCTCAGGGCAACAGCTGCGTGCAGGAGCAACAGCGCCAGGCGGTCGCCCAGCGCATGCAATGGAAGCAAGAGCTTCGTGCCCTGCGGGAGCGCTACAACCTGCCGGTGATGCACCAGCGCACGCCTGATCGCCAGTGGCGTTGATGAGGCGGCCTTCTCCGGTCGCGTAGCTACAAAAAAGGCCCCTGTTAGGGGGCCATCACGCGCTGAGCGCTGCTCAGATCAGGCTTCGTCGAGGGCGGCCACGCCGGGCAGCACCTTGCCTTCCAACAGCTCGAGGCTGGCGCCACCACCGGTGGAGATGTGCGACATCTTGTCGGCCAGGCCGGCCTTCTCCACAGCAGCCACGGAGTCACCGCCGCCGATGATCGTGCAGCAGCCCTTGCCGCTCAGGTCGGCCAGGGTGGTGGCGATGGCGTTGGTGCCGGCGGCGAAGGCGTCGAACTCGAACACGCCCATGGGGCCGTTCCAGATCACGGTCTTGCAGTCGGCCAGGGCGTCCTGGAACACCTTCACGGAATCAG
>VGPT01000019.1 GCA_016882485.1 Cyanobacteria bacterium M_surface_10_m1_298 | reverse complement strand
GATCAGGTGGTGGGAGATAGCCCTCGCGCCACCCTGCTCAACTTCTATGCCGTGATGGCGGAGGTGGGGCGGCGCTCCCAGCGCCTCAGTCAGCCTGCGGCCCTGCGTACGGAGCGGATCTCCGCTGCCGATCGACAGGAGCAAATCGATGACACGAACCAGCTGTTTCAACTGGCGGTGAAGTCTCTGGATGCCTCGAGCTTCCCTGAGAGCGTGCGCACCGACATGGCGGAGGAAGCGGCGATTCAGCTGAAGCACGTGCTGGATTACGTCTTCACCCACAGCCGCACGCGGATTCATGTCCCCGATTCGGCGGAGATGAAGCAGATCAACGAACGCCGCACCAGTCCATCGGATGCCTGGAGGATTCCGGGAACGGCGATCACCCTGACCTCCGCTCAGGATGGAGACCCGGATAACGAGGATTACCTGTTCTCGGCGGATTCTGTGGCGACGATTGGTGAGATGTATCGCGAGATTCGCGGTCTTCCGGTCGTGGCTCAGCCTTTCGCAACTCCTAACTTCTACAAGAACTTCATCTACACACCGGGCTATTTGGTGCCCCCGCTCTGGTATTTGAGTTTCTCTCCGGCGCTGCGCCGCATGATTGAGCTGCCTTTCTGGGGGCAGACCATCTTCCAGGTCACCTGTGCTGCTGTTGCTCTGGTGATTTTTCTGGTGATCTTCCTTTGGATGATTGCCTTGTTGCTGGGCACGTATCGGACCAGAGCAGTGGAGGGTGAGGATCAGGTTCCTTGGACGCGCGATGCCATTGCCTGGCGACGCTTTTTGATTGCCTTGCCGATCCTTCCGTTGACCAGGTTCGCCAAGCATCTGGTTGATGACATTGTGAATGTCACCGGCATGCCGCTGGTGGTGCTCACGTATATCTTTTTTGTGATCTGGTATGTCTCTGCCGGATTTTTAGCCTTCTACTTCTTTGAAGCGATTGGACGCACAAGCTCGGAGTTGCTGGCGCGAATGCGCGGCGGAGGATCCAATCTCCAGTTGAAACGGATCACCAACTTCGTGATGCCGCTCTGCCGGGCGATCGGTGCCTTGGCCTCCGTTGCGCTGGGCTACCGCCTCTTGCTTGTGCTTGGTCTGCCCGCAAGCACCGTTCTGGCATTTTCCGCGGTTCCTGGTCTGGCGATCGGTCTTGGTGCCTCCAAGCTGCTCGGCAACCTGTTTGCCGGTCTCTCGATTCAGACCGATCGGCCGCTGCGGGTCGGAGAGTTTTGCCGTGTCGGGGACAACCTTGGCTACATCACGAAGATCGGCCTGCGCTCTCTCGAACTGCAGACTCTCGAGAGCCGGGTGACCATACCCAACGCGGTGGCCGAGGACGCCACGATCGTGAACTATTCCCGGCGCGGCATCCGAGGCCATCAGCTTCCGATGCAGGGCCTGGAGATTCGGGTCCAGCTGGATAGCCCGCTGTCTCCCTATCAACTGGAGGAACTGCTCAAGCAGAGCCGTCGCTACCTCGCGACGGTGGAGGCCTTGCAGGATCCGCTGGCCACCCTGGAGCGCCGCGCTGAGGACAGCAGCCTTGGGCTGATCGTGTTTGCGATGGTGGCCCTGCATGGCTGGCAGCCCTACCTCGCCCTGCGGGAGGAGCTGCTGTTGCATCTCGAGGAGTTGGTGGAGCGCGCTCAGCTCTCGGAGATTCCCCTCGGTGTTTCCTACAGCACCAGCCCAGAGCAATTGCGTCGCCTCCCCTCTCTGATGCGTGAGGTGGTGGAGCAGGACCCCTCACTGACTTTTCTGTCGTGCCGGTTGGAGCGCATCGCCGCGTTCAGCTACGACCATGTTCTCGAGTTCAGCTCCAGCCATGTCGAGCACGATGCGTTTGAGGAAAGCCTCCATGACCTCAATCGCCGCATCATTGAAACTCTGGCGGCCCATGGCATCGAGATCCCTTTCCCGACCCAGACCCTGATGCTCTCCCAGGGCGACTCCGATGCAGAGAACCCCTGAACCGGAGCTGATGGATGGCCTCGAGCAGGCCAGGGCCTATGCATCGGCCGATTTTTCTGGCAGTGATCAGGCCTTGGTCGATCGGGTCGCTGCACTGTTCCCCAGCGGACTGGGATCCCGCCTGCTCGACCTGGGTTGCGGACCTGGAAACATCAGCTTTCGTTTAGCGGATCGCTACCCCCAGGCGGAGGTGATCGGCGTCGATGGCGCTGCAGCGATGTTGGCGCTGGCGGAGCAGCAGTTGCAGGGCCTTGCGCCTGTGCTGCAGCGGTTGCGGTTTCAGCTCTGTTGCCTTCCCAGTTCAGATCTGCCTAAGGCCTGCTCGGCGGTGGTGAGCAACAGCCTTCTGCACCATCTCCATGATCCCCAGGTGCTCTGGAGTTGCCTGGGGCTTTGCGCAGCACCGGGAGCCTTCGTTTACGTCAAAGATCTGCGCCGCCCCGCCACGGCTGAGGCCGCCCTGGCGCTGCAGCGGCTTCACCTGGCTGATGCCCCAGCGGTGCTGCAACACGACTACATCGCTTCGCTGCATGCCGCTTTCACCCCCGAGGAGGTGCAGCAGCAGCTCCAGACCGCCGGCCTGGCGGATCAGCTGCAGGTGGCGGCCCTCGAGGATCGCTACCTCGAGGTGTGGGGGCAGCTGTTCTGAGAGGCTGGCCCCATGACCAGCTCCTCTGCTCCCGCAACCCCCGAGCTTCAGGCCCTGGCCGAGGCGGTGGCGCGTCGCCGCAACTTCGCGATCATTTCCCACCCTGACGCCGGTAAAACCACCCTCACCGAGAAGCTGCTTCTTTATGGGGGCGCGATCCAGCAGGCCGGCGCTGTGAAGGCCAAGGGGGAGCAGCGCAAGGTGACCTCCGACTGGATGGAGCTGGAGAAGCAACGGGGCATCTCGATCACTTCCACGGTGCTGCAGTTCGACTACAGCGGCAGCACGATCAATCTGCTGGATACCCCTGGCCACCAAGACTTCTCGGAAGACACCTACCGCACCCTCGCCGCTGCCGATAACGCGGTGATGCTCGAAGACGCGGCCAAGGGCCTCGAGCCGCAGACCCGCAAGTTGTTTGAGGTGTGCCGCATGCGGCGCATCCCCATCTTCACCTTCATCAACAAGATGGATCGGCCGGGGCGCGAGCCCCTCGAGCTGCTTGATGAGATTGAGCAGGAGCTGGGGCTGGCTTGCTGGCCGGTGAACTGGCCAATCGGCAGCGGTGATCGTTTCCGCGGCGTGATCGATCGGCGCACCCAACAGGTGATCTTGTTCCTAAGGGCCGAGCGTGGGCGCACCTCGGAAGAGAAGGTGCTGAGCGTGGAGGAAGCGCGCAGCAGCGGCGCCGTGGAACCCGAGCTGCTGGATGCGGCTCTCGAGGAGCTGGAGTTGCTGGAGGCCGCCGGCAATGAACTCGATCTCGAGCTGGTGCATGCCGGTGAGCTCAGCCCGGTGTTCTTCGGCTCGGCCATGACCAACTTCGGCGTGCGGCCGTTCCTGGATGCCTTCCTTGAGCTGGCCCAGAAGCCGATCCCCCGCAGCAGCAGCGCCGGCGAGATCGAGCCGGTGCGCCCCGGTTTCAGCGGCTTTGTGTTCAAGTTGCAGGCCAACATGGACCCCCGCCATCGCGACCGTGTGGCCTTTGTGCGGGTGTGCAGCGGCAAGTTCGAGAAGGACATGACGGTGCAGCACGCCCGCACCGGCAAGACCATCCGCCTCTCCCGGCCCCAGAAGCTGTTCGGCCAAGACCGCGAGGTGGTGGACGACGCCTACCCCGGTGATGTGATCGGCCTCAATAACCCCGGCATGTTCGCGATCGGCGACACCCTCTATCTGGGGCCGAAGGTGGAATACGAGGGCATCCCCTGCTTCAGCCCGGAGATCTTCTCCTGGCTGCGCAACCCCAACCCCTCAGCCTTCAAGAGCTTCCGCAAGGGCGTGAACGAGCTGCGCGAGGAGGGCGCGGTGCAGGTCCTTTACGACACCGACCAGAGCAAGCGCGATCCGATCCTGGCGGCGGTGGGTCAGCTCCAGCTGGAGGTGGTGCAGTACCGCCTGGAGAACGAATACGGCGTGCAGACCCGCCTCGAGCCCCTGGGCTTTTCGGTGGCCCGCTGGGTGGTGGGCGGCTGGCCGGCCCTGGAGAAGGTGGGCCGCATCTTCAACTGCAAAACCGTGCGCGATGCCTGGGACAGGCCGGTGCTGCTCTTCAAGAACGAGTGGAACCTCAACCAGCTGGGCGAAGACCATCCCGATCTCGAACTCAGCGCTGTGGCCCCGGTGGTGAGTGGGGTGGAGCCGATCGCTCTTTGAGTGCTCCGTGCCGCAGTTCGCCGGTCAGGCGCGCCAGAATCGTGCGCAACAAAACATCACAGGCGTAGTGCTTGATGCCTGGTTCTCTCTGGTTGGTTCGCCCCAGGACTGATGGGGGAAGCGATTACGTGAACTTTGTTCGCGGTCTCACAGAGGTGGAGATGCTTGAAGGCAGCCATCTGCCTCCCCAGATGCCTCTGATCAAGCGCCGTTGCCGGCTGCGATTGGAGGAGGCCGAGCGCTGCCGGCAGCAGCTTCAGCAGAGCGGCGGCTACCACTCCAGTGATCCTCTGTTTTGATTGACCGCTTCGTCGCCTCTGCCCGGGTTCTGCCTACGCTCAGGGCACCAGAACCTCAGGCAGTCGCGGCATGAACCAGGGCTCTGATCCCTCCTCCACAGGCTCCCAACCCAGCGCCTATCAGCGGTTGGGGATCACTGTGGATGCTGGATTCGATGCCGTGCAATCCGCCAAGCAGGAGCGACTCTCGGAGGTGGGTGACGACCCCCAGGCGCGCGCTCAGATCGAAGCGGCCTACGACGCCGTGTTGATGGATCGCCTCAAGGAACGCCAGCAGGGCAAGGTCAGCAGTGCTGCTCTCAATGCTTCCCAGCGGGAAGCGAAGTCGACGTTGCCGGCGAGCCCTCTGCAACGCCCCAACCTGCCTCCCCTGCCGAAGATCTCTGGGTTGAAAACTCCCAGCCTTCCTGCCGGATCGTTCAGTTTGCCCAGCCTGGCCCTGGCGGAGGGGACCGAACGCTGGTTGCCCCTGGCTGGTTTTTCAGTTCTGCTGTTGCTCCTGCTCCTGGCTCCCCCGAGTTCAGCGGAGCTGGTGCTGGCTCTGGGCACTGTTCTCACCGTGGTGAATTTGCAACGCCGCAACCGCCGCTTGCTCAGCGCTGCTGGCTGGGGTGTTTTGCTGTTGAGCGTGGGTCTGGTTTCCGGTGCTCTGTTGATGCGGGTGCTTGATCCGGCAATGCCCCTTGGCCTGCCCCTGGCCCCGCAACAGGTGCAGAGCCTTCCCGCTTTGGTGCTGTTGCTCCTGGGTGCTCTGCTGATCGGCTGAATAGGCGCTTGGCTAAGTGCCACATCGGCCCTGTCGCCCAAAGACTTGTTCGGTTTGGATATTTGTTGTGAGGAGTGGGACTCCTCCGGGGAGTGGAAACGAGGACACACGCCCCCAAAGAGTCCGGAAAGCCCTGCCTTCGGCGGGGCTTTCTTGTGTCTGGGCACAAAAAAAGGCGCCGCAGCGCCTTCGGGGGGTGTGAGGAGTGATCAAACCTTGTGGGAGTTGATCTCCTCCCTCATAGATCCCCACAGCCGGACTGTGCAAGTTCTGTTGCATGACCAAAGATTTCCGGCCCAGAGCTAGGCGAGTTCGTGGATGAGTTCCTCCAGCTCGGCCGCCTTGATGTCGTAGATCTCGTTGCAGAAGTGGCAGGTGAGCTCGGCCTTCCCGTCTTCCTGCAGCATCTGGCTCAACTCGTCACGGCCCAGCAGTTTGAGGGCGTTGACACTGCGCTTGCGGCTGCAGGGGCAGTGGAAGTTGATCTCCTGGCTGGCCTCGGCATCCTCCAGCAGCTGTGGATCCAGGTCGGGGAGGATGTCTTCCAGCAGCGCCTGCAGGTTGCCTTCGCAGGCGGCAAGGCGTCCGCTGAAATCACTGATCTCACGGCAACGCTCCTCCAGGAGCGCCACCAGGGCAGGTTCCCGTGCTGCTTTGGGGAGCACCTGCACGAGCACCCCGCCCGCGTGCCGTACTCCAGTGCTGTCCATGCGCTCCCCGACAAACACGGCGGAGGGGGTTTGCTCGGAGTGCAGCAGGTAGGAGGCGACGTCATCGCCAATACCTCCGCTCACCAGCTCAACGGTGGAGCTGAACGGCTCCCCCTCTCCCAGATCACGCACCACGTGCAAGTAGCCGGTGCCGGTGGCCTGCTTGAAGTCGAAGTGGTGAGCTCCATCCGCTTCGCTGACCAGATCCAGCTCCAGATCCGGAGCGCCGACATAGCCCCGCACCGTGCCGTCGCGGCCGGCATCCACCATGAGCCCCTTGAGCGGACCGTCGGAGGCGATCCGCAGATTCACCCGCCCATGGGTCACCTTCATGGAGCTGGCGAGCAGCAGGCCGGCAGTCATGGCACGGCCCAGCAGGGCTGAAGTGAGGAACGACAGGTTGTGGCGGCGCCGGGCATACCGCACGGTCGTGGTGGTGCTGACGGCCACAAGGCGGATGCCACCTCCGGCAGCCGTGGCCCGCACCAACCGATCCGACATCTCTGCGCCTTTTGCTGCGGGCACTGTATTGAGTGGAGCCGTTCTCAGCGCTGCAGCACCAGCCCTTCCAGCTGCCCATTCACAAGGCGCCAACAGTGCTCCGGTGTGGTGAGCCCCTCAAAGAGCTCCGGTTCGTGGCTCACGATCAGCACCACCCGCTCTCGGCTCAACTCGCCGATCAGATCGATGATCTCCCCCCGCACGGACCAGTCGAGACCAGCGGTGGGTTCATCGAGCAGGAGCACCTTGGGATCCCGCAGCAGTTGCACGGCCATGGCCAGGCGCCGTTGCTGGCCCCCGCTGAGTTTTTCGGGCGACTGCTGCATCGAGAGACCCTGAAGGCCCACCTGGGCGAGCACGGCTTCTGCTTTTTCGGTGGGAAGGCGGCGCTGCCCGAGCCGCAGCTCCTGCCCCACGCTGAGCCCGAGGAAGTGGCGTTCTGGGAATTGGAACACCAGCCCGCAGAGCCAGCGGCGTTGGCGTGCATTCAGGGTTTTGCCATGCCAGAGGATCTCCCCCTGGCTGGGTTCCGCCAGCCCGCAGATCAGCTCCAGCAGGGTGGATTTTCCCGATCCGCTCCGGCCAGCCACCAGGCCGAGATGGCCGGCATCCAGGCTCAGGTTCACCCCACGCAGCACCGCCTCCGCTGCCGTGGCGGCGTGATAGTGCAGGCACCTGAGCTCGAGCATCGTTGGCCGATGGCCTTCCGGTGCCCCCAGCATGTTTGATGGGAGCAACACCTGCTGGCATCCGGCTGCAATGGAAATCCGCTTTCGCGAATTCGATCCGTTCAATTGCTGGATCTGGATGCGGTTCAGCAATCCCCCAGGCCAAGGGGAGAGGGGGTATGTGGAGACCGCCTTCGACAGCTGGTTCTTCCTCGGCAAGCTCGGCGCCTTCAATGCTGAAAACCTTCAGGTGCACGAGGAGGGGGCGGAGGTGAGCTGGATGGGCTACGACAACGAGTCGGCTGAGCGCTCCATGCCCGCCTTGATGCACAACATGGGTGAGATGGAGTACCAGGGGGCCTGGGCCCGCTGCTGGATGGATCTCGGCACCAGTGACGGTTTTGCGCTCGATGTGCTGATCAACGCGCTGCGCCAACTGGATTCCGATGTGGTCCAGATCGAGGAGTTGCTGATCGGCGGAGCCAACGATGACTGGCCCGTGGAGGAGCATCCCGACAGCCTTTTCCCGGTGGCCTCTCCCGACGCTTGAGCCATGGCCCGCGAGCTGCGTCGCGTGCTGGTGGCGCCTGAGCGCCTTACCTCTGATGGTGTTCTCCATCTTTTGGCTGAGGAGCAGCGCTACCTCTTCAAAGTGCTGCGCTTGGGACCAGGGGATCACTTTGCGGTGATCAACGGCTGCGGTGCCCTCTGGAGTGCTGAGCTGCTGAGTTCAGAGCAGGCGCGCCTGCTTCAACCCCTGGATGCACCGTTGGAGCAGCAGGCGCCCCCCCGGCCCTCTCTGGTGCTGGCCGCTGCGGTGGTCAAGCGCGATTTTGAGGTGGTGATCCGGATGGCCGTTGAGCTCGGCGTCGATCGCTTCATTCCCCTGCTCTGCGAGCGAACTGCGGTGCAAGGGCAGTTGCGGTTGGAGCGCTGGCGCAGCATCGCCTCCGAGGCGGCTGAGCAGTGTGAACGCCTCTGGATGCCTCAGCTCGATCCACCGCTGCCACTGCCCGATCTCCTGCGGGCGGTTCGCTCGGAGGTGGGGCAACCAACCAGCGCCTTCTGGGCGACCACGCGCAGCAGCCTGAGCTTGCCCAGTCTGGAAACCGCACTCACGTCGCTGGATGAGCAGCCCTCTGTCGTGGTCGTGGCCTGCGGGCCTGAGGGTGGATGGTGCCCGCAGGAGGAGCAACTGGCGCTTTCGGCAGGCTGGCAGCCGGTGGATCTGGGGCCGCGCATTCTGCGCAGTTCCACCGCCTGCGTATCGGCTCTTTCGGCCCTCAGCAGCTGGCGAGCCAGCCGCTGGGGGATTTAGGGATCACATTTAGGGATCATTTCTTCCCGAACAGTCCGCTGGCCATGCTGCGGAAGCCCGCCAGGTTGGCTCCGCCACGGCGGCGACGCATCGGCAGGGCACCGCCTGCACTGACGCATTCGGGCGCGAAGGTGGACTCGCTGCGGGCGGGGCGGGCCGCCTGCTCAGCTGCCAGCTCGGCGGCAATCGCCTCGGCGGTGGTGACCACCTTTCCGCTGGGCTCAGCCTTTGAGCTGGCTGTGGTGATGGTGCTTGCGGCGACGGCAGCTTCCTGTTTGGCAGGAGCTTTCTTGGTGTCCTTCTCGGGGGCAGCCGCGATGGGAGCCACCTTCGCCGGTGCTGCGGGGCTCTTCTCGTCGAGGTTGAGGAAGAACTTGCCCTTGTTGTTGAACACCATGGCGCCGAAAGACAGGCCGATGGCGCGATTATCCGCTGCCAGAGGGCCGTGGCGGGCCTTGCCGTAGGGCTGTGCAACAGAAGAACAGCTTCCGCTGGGCGCCCCTTCACGGCATGGTGGGCTGGTTTTGATCCTGGATGGAACCGGCATGCTCGAGTTGCTCGTTCTGGCGCGTCCGGAGCGATTGCTGCACTGGGCCTTTGCCCTGCTGGTGAATGCAGTGCTGATTGGCTTTGCCCAACGCCTCCCCCTGCTCACCGCCACCGGCTGGGTGCATGCCGGCATCCTCGGGACGCTTCTGCTGGGCAGCTTGGATTGGCCCGGTTGGTCAGCCGTCGTGATTTACCTGGGTCTGGGTTCCCTGGTCACACGACTCGGTTTGCGGCGCAAGCAGGAGCAGGGTCTAGCGGAGGCCCGCAACGGTCAGCGCGGGCCTGAAAACGTTTGGGGATCGGCCGCCACTGGAGCTGTGTTGGCGGTGCTCACGGTGCTTCCCACGGCTCCGGTGACCCTCTTGAAGATCGGCTTTGCTGCGAGCTTCAGCGCCAAGTTGGCCGACACCTGTGGCAGCGAGATTGGCAAGCGCTGGGGGCGTCATACGGTCTTGATCTCCACCCTGCGTCCCGTTCCCGCTGGAACGGAGGGGGCCATCAGCCTGGAGGGCACCGCCGCCAGTTTCCTGGGTAGTGCCGTGATGGCGGCGGTGATGCTGCAACTGGGTTTGCTGCAGAGCGCAGCCACCGCGGCTTTGGTGTTGGTGGTGGGGCTGCTGGCGACCCTTCTCGAAAGTGGGATCGGTGCCACCCTGCAGGGCCGCTACGGCTGGCTCACCAATGAGCTGGTGAATGCTGTGCAGACCCTCATCGCCGCCCTGCTGGCGATGGCTCTGGCCCAGGCCTTCGGTCTCGCTTGAGCCGGCTTGCCCTCAGCTCAGGCTGAGCTGAGGCTCCAGCTGCTGGCGCAGTTGGTTGAGGAGGCTCTGGCAGTGTTTTTGAGCGGCCTTGGCACTCAGGTCGCGGGGCTCTCCCAGCTCCCGCCACGACTGCCCCCGCAGCACCCGGGCCAGCACAAGCCGGCGTTGCGGGGCCTGAAGTTGCTTGAGGCTTTGCCAGAGCAGGCGCCGCAGCTCCTGCCGCATCAGCCTTCCGTAATGCTCTCCGCTCTGAGGATCCGGTAGATGCTCAACCAGCGGGCCTGCATCGGCCTCGCCTCCAGCCATGACCTGATCAAGGCTGGTGATCCGCTGCTGGTTTTGCAGGTCCATAGCCTGCCTCCAGCGTGCATCCGAGCAGCCCAAAGCCTGCAGCAGGGCGGCTTCGCCGAGGGGATCGAGCCCCTGCCGCTGGCGCCGGCTCTGCAGTTGCCTGGCCCGCTGCCACAGCTCGATCAGGCTTCGGGAGCCGCTGAGAGGGCGCACCTGATCGCGAAGGTGATGGCGGATGGCGCCGCGGATCCAGGGCACGGCGGCCGTGCTCAAGGTGGTGCCCCGCTGTGGATCAAAACGCTCGACAGCCTTGATCAGACCGATGGCCCCCACCTGGGCCAGATCCTCAAAGCTGGCCCCGCTGCGGTGGCTCTCGCGCCGCGCCACCTGCCAGACCAGCGGCAGGTTGGCGTGCACGAGCGCATTGCGGGTCTTGAGGCAGCGGTGCTGCAGGTAGGCCTCCAGGGCGGCAGAGAGGCGTTGATCCTGGGTGGTTTGGGGAGCCGAGCTCATGGTGAGGAGAGGTCGCTCTCTCCACCCTCTGCCGGATCCGAGGAGCGAGTGCTCACACCAGTGGGGGCCAGATTCCCCTCAGTTGAGGGGTGTCGCCCCCGCGAGGCTCTGCAAATCCGCCCACTCCAGCAGGGCTGGCCACTGCCTCACCTGCTCATAGATCCGTAGATGGCCGTCACTGTTGAGGTGCAGTCCATCGGGGCCGATCCATTGCAGCCAGCAGGGGTCGGCCATCAACTTGTCGAGCAGTGGCAGGAACGGAACGTCGGCTTCCATGCAGGCCTCCTCCAGAAGCCCCTCGTAGCGGCGGATCTGCTCGATGGAGTACCAGAGCACATCGGCATAGGGCATCACGGCCTCATCGACGGGGGTGAGGCCCATCACTAGAACCGGCCCGCTGGCCTTGAGCGGATTGAGGAGCTGTTTGATGGCAAACAGGAAGGCCTCAGGATCCAGTTGGGGGCGGCCATCACGGCGCCCGACGCGGGCCGTGTCGTTCAGACCCACCGACAGAAGAATTCCCTGGGGTTGCTGCCGGCGCAGCTCGCCGCGGGCCAGGAATTCCGCCTGCCATCGCCCTGCCACCCGCTCCAGGCCGTCCCCTCGAACCCCCAGCGGGTAGAGCACCGGCCCATCCGGTAGCCCCATCCAGTGGCGTCGTAGCCGCTCACACCATCCCCCCTCCTCCGGATCTCCGTAGCCGTAGACCCCGCTGTCCCCGAGCACGATCAACTTGCGGGGGATGGTCAAGGGCATGGCAGTGCGTCAGAGCAGGCGCCGTCGGGCTCGGTCGCTCAGATCCTCCCCGACGATCGTGAGCACTGCATAGACCAGCAGCAGCAGAGCGATCTGGTCCCAGGCGAAGGAACTCAGGCTCTCGTTGAGTTGGCTGCCCAGCCCGGTGCCAGCCACCAGTCCCACCACCACGGTTTCGCGCAGGATCACGTCACTGCGGTAGGCCCCATAGGCGAGGTACGAGCGGGCCAACCCGCTGTAGCGCCCATAGAGCAGCGCGATTCGGGCCCCGACTCCACCGCAGCGCAGAGCCTCCTCCACGGCTGACCCGGTCACTTCCGCCCCCTCCAGCAGCAGACGGCCCAGGATGCCGAGGTTGTGGAACCCCAGGGCGAGGGCCGCCGTCAGCACACCCGGCTTCAGGACGAACAGCAACAACAGAGCCGTCAGCGGTGGTGGCCAAAGCCGTCCCAGGGCCCAGAGCAGCTGCAGCAACCGGCGCCCCCAGGACCACGGAGCCACCCAGAGGAGCAGCAGCGGCGCCCCGCCCACCGCCAGCGCCGCCGCCAGCAGAGTGAGCAACAGGGTGTTCCAGACCAGCGGCAGCCAGGGGAGTGCCAGGGCTGTACCCCAGTGCTGCCCATCCATCGCTGGCAGCGGTTGCCACTGCAGCAGGGCCATTGGATCCACCTGCAGTGCCTGGGCGACCAGCAGCAGAACCGGGAGCAGAGCGAGAAGCGCCACAACCAGCTCGCGCCCCCGCTGCCCGCTGGATCCCGCCCCCAGACCAAAGCGACTGGGCATGCCCCAACGCTGCCGCAGTCGGCGGATCAATGCCTCCAGGCCGAGCATGACCGCCAGCAGCAGCCAGAGACCGCTCCAGAGCTCGCGGAACTCCAGCGATTGCAAGGTGAGCAGCAGCTCATTGCCGAGCCCCCCCAGGCCGAACACCCCCAGCAGGGTGGCGCTGCGCAGCGCGCATTCGAGCCTGTAGCCCCCGTAGCTGATCAATCCAGGCAGCAGCGGTGGTCCCAGGGCGGTCAGCAGTGCCGCGGGGGCCGCCGTTCCCGAAAGCAGCAGAGCGTTGAGGTTTTGATCCGGCAGAGCATCGAGCAGATCACTCACCACCCTGGCTACCAGGGCCCCATAGGGAATCGCGATGGCGAGCACCGCCACAGCCGGCTGGAGACCCACCAGTTGCAACAGCAGCAGACCCCAGATCAGTTCATGAATCGATCGGGGCAGGGCCAGCAGCCGCCTCAGCACCTCCGCCGGCAGCACCGAGCCGCTGAGGCTTCGCCAGACCAGGCGGGAACTGGCGATGCCCAGGCCGATTCCGATCACCACGCTGCAGGCCCAGCCCAACAGGGCCATGCCCACGGTGACGCCCAACCCCTCCAGCAGGCTGCGAAGCACCAGCGGATCGAGGGAGGGCTGGATCGCAGCCTTCAGGAAGGTCCCGATCAGTTCCCAACCGCCGCCATGCACTTGGGCGGGCAAGGCGAGGAGCACCGGCAGCAACACCAGTGCCGGCAGCAGCACCAGCAGCGGCGCGGCTGGCTTCACGGCTGCGCGCGACCGGCGTAAAGGGCCTCGACCATGGCGCCAGAGAGATGCTGCGGCCTGCAATCGAACTGGAGCCGCCCGTCGCGCAGGCCCAGCACGCGGCTGAAGCCCTGGATGCGATCCGGCCGATGCAGGCTCAGCAGCAGAGCGCGTGGAGCCCCTGTCTCCCTCAACAACAGTTCGAGCAGCTCCTCGGCCAACCGCGGATCCAGGCTGGCCAGGGGTTCATCCGCCAGCCAGAGCAGGGGGTTCTGGCGCAACAGCCTGGCGATTGCCACCCGTTGCCGTTGGCCTCCCGAGAGGGCCCCGATCGGTTGGTTCAGCAGGCTGCTGGGCAGATCCATCTGCTCCAGCACCGCCGTGCAGGCTTCACGATCGAGCGGCAGCAGCAGGTTGAGCACTGCCCTGGGCCAGCCCCACTGCGCGAGGCAGCCGCAGTTGAGGTTCTGCTGAACCGTGAGTTCTTCGATCAGCCGCAGGTCTTGCCAGAGCGTGCCAATCCGCTGCTGTTGTCGTCTGCGGCCTCGCTTGGAGCGGGCTCTCGCTTCACCGCACCAGAGCACGGATCCTCGATCGGGTTCCAGCAGGCCGTTGGCCACGGCGATCAGGGTGCTCTTGCCGGCTCCGCTGGGTCCCAGCAAGGCGATGCGCTCACCCGGCTGCACCGTGAGATCCACATCCGCCAGCCGAGGCTGCTGCCGCCCCGCCACCTCGATCGAGCGCAGCTCCAGCAGTGGCTGTGTCAACAGCAAATCGGCATGGGCCATTCAGCCCATGCTGCCTGGTCAGTGGTAGGTGAATCGGAACACCATCAAGGCCAGGATCAGACCCACCAGGGTGAGTTCGAGCACATCCGGTCCACGGGGGTTCATGGCCGCCGATCCCCCCGTTCGATCTTGGCCACCGACGGCAGGGTGAACACCAAGAGCAGGAGCGGAATCTCCAACCAGAGCACCCCATTGCCCAGGGCGATCACCACCAGGTCGATCGCCGCCAGCGAGCGCAGAAACAGCACCCAGACGTCATCGCCTTCGCTGCAACTGCGCTGCCAGAGCAGCAACCCTGCCGCCAGCAGGATCAAATCCACCAGCAAGGTTGTTGGCAATGGGGGCCATTCGTTGCGCCCCCATTCTGCTTGTGATCGCCGTCAGCGGATCTTTCCGATCTGCCGGCCCACTTGTTCAATGCGGACGTAGTCACTGGCTTTGGCGCCGGTGAACTGTTGAGCGCCGAACAGATTGAGGATGGCTTTCTGCTCCGGATTGCTGGGCCTCCAGCTCAGGATCGCTTTTTGAAGCTTGGTGGTGAAACCGGCGCCGAAGCGTTGATCCAGATTCGGTTGCGCAATCCAGTGGTAGTCGGGGTAGCCCGGGGTCTTCCAGATGGCCACCACCTTGGACCGGTTGGCCTTGCCGTCGTGGAGGCTGGAGCGCCACACCTGTTCATTCACGGCACCCGCGTCGTAAGCACCGCTCTGCACCAGCGCGATGGTGGCGTCATGGCTGCCGCTGAAGCCCGGGGCCCCTCCGGCGAACTGATTCGGCTTCACCCCCGCCTGGGCAAGGAAGTACTCCGGCATCAGCCTCCCGGAGGTGGAGCTCTGGGAACCGAAGGTGAAGCGTTTGCCCTTCAGCTGGGTCAGTACCTTCTGGCTGTTCCCCGGTGCGATTCCGCTGCGGGTGTTGGCGATGAAGATGGTGTGGAAGGAGGCATCGATGTCGCGCTGCGCGAGCACCTTGGCTCCCGGTTTCTGAAGCCTGGCCTGCACGCCAGTGAGGCCTCCGAACCAGACCAGATCCAGATTGCCGGTGCGGAAGGCACTCACGGCAGCTTCGTAGTTGGTGACCGGCACGTATTTCACCGGCACACCGAGTTGTTTGCTCAGTTCATCGGCCACCAATCCGTAGAGCCGGTTCAGCTTCTCGGGCTTCTGATCGGGGATGGCGCTGATGCGCAGGACAGGCTTGCTGCTTTGGGCCTGGGCTGCGGGAAGGAAGTTCGGGCTCAAGGCCGTGGGCGCGGCCACCGGCAGCAGGGCAAGGCTCAGACCCGCCGCAACGGCGGCCCAACGTTCTCGTCCGGAGAACTGGATGGGCAGGTTGAAGGCCATGGGGGTTGGCGGAGGATCCGCAGAAACAACCCATGGATTGTGCCTAGAGGCTGGCCAGAAACCGCGTCAGGCGTGCCAGTCCATCGTTGATGGTGTCGTCGCTCGCTGCGCAGGACAGACGGATGCAGCGGTCGTCTCCAAATGCTCCCCCGGGGACCACGGCAAGGCCCTGTTCCTCCAGCAATCGCTCGCAGAAGGTCATCGAGTCGAGTCCAAAGGCACTGACGTCGGGGAAGGCGTAGAACGCACCCTCGGGGGGCAGCAGCGTGATTCCTCCAATCGCTTGCAGGCCGTGGCTGAGCAGCTCGCGGCGGTGGGTGAACTGGGTGGCCATCTGCTGCACGCAGTCACGCGATCCGCTCACGGCCGCCAGAGCTCCGTATTGGGCGAAGGTGCAGACATTGCTGGTGGTTTGGCTCTGCAGGGCACTGGCCGCTTTCACCACAGCGGTATTGCCAGCCAGCCAGCCGATGCGCCATCCGGTCATCGCCCAGCCCTTGGCAAAGCCATTCACGCAGAAGATCCGCTCCGCCAGATCGGGAGCCACGGCAGCAAAGCTGTGGTGCTGATGGCCTGGAGCGAGTAGGAATTCGTAGATCTCGTCGCAGACCACGGCCACCTGGGGGTGCCTGCGCAGCACCTCGGCAATCGATTCCAGTTCGCCGCGGCTGAGCACCATGCCCGTGGGGTTGCCGGGGCTGTTCAGCACCAGCAACTTGCTCGCTGGCGTGATGGCGGCCTCCAGGCGCCGTGGGTCGAGGCGAAAGCCTTCGCTGGCACTGCTGGGGATCAGGCGCACCGAGGCACCGGCGAGCCTGGCGATTTCGGGATAGCTCAGCCAGTAGGGGGCGGGCAGCAGCAGTTCATCGCCCTCCTGCAGCAACACCTGGAACAGGTTGTAGAGCGCTTGTTTGCCCCCGTTGGTGACCAGCACCTGCTCGGTGCTGGTGGGCACCTGGTTTTCGTGGGTCAGCTTCTGGGCAATCGCCTCCCGCAGGGCCGGTTCACCAGCGGCGGGACCGTAGCGGGTGAGCCCCTGCTCAAGGGCGCTCGCCGCCGCCTGACGGATGAAGGAGGGGGTGTCGAAGTCGGGCTCTCCAGCACTCAAGCTGCAGATGTCTCTTCCGTCTGCCTTGAGTGCTTTGGCTCGGGCGGCGATCGCGAGCGTCAAGGAGGGCTGCAGTGCCTGGGCCCGGGCAGAGAGATTCAACGGGCGCGGCATCGGTGCAGCGGCGTTTGGAGGTGGCCCTTGCAGGACACCGGGAATTCACTTCATCCTGCCGCATGCTGGATTCCCAACTTGATGCCGTCGTTGCGAATGCAGACCTGCAGCCTGGTGTTGGCGGCGGATGACCCAGCGGCGCTTGCATCCTTTTATGGGGCTGTTGTGGGCAGCAAGCCCTCGCCGGGATCCACTTCAAGCCACTGGCGTCTGCCTCTGCCGACGGGGGCATTCTTGGAGATCTACAGCCCGAGCCGCTCGCGACCGCTGCCGCGGCAACGGGGTCGACTGGCCCTCTGCCTCCACATCGAGGGCGCTGAGTCGGGGTTGAAGGCTGTGGTTCAGCGCAGCCTCGAGCTGGGCGCCTCCCTGCTCGAGCCCCCACGCCAGGAGCCCTTTGGCTGGGAGGCCTGGCTGGTGGATCCCGAAGGCAACAGCCTGCTGCTGCTGGCCAGCGCGTAGTGCCGCAGGCTCCATAGGATCCCGCCGATTCTTCAAGGCGGCTGCTGTGACCTCACTGCTTGGCACCAGTCCGGATCCATTGCCTCTGGAGCAGGAGCTCGACGGATTGGCGCAGCGCTGTGAGGCCTGCCGCCATTGCAGCCTTGGTTCGAGCCGCCGCCAGGTCGTCGTGAGCCGTGGCAACCCCAGGGCCCGACTGATGGTGATCGGCGAGGGCCCAGGGGCTCAAGAGGATGAAACCGGATTGCCCTTCGTCGGTCGTTCAGGACAGCTGCTGGATCAGATGCTCGAGAGCGTGGGGATCGATAGCAACCGGGATGCCTATGTCTGCAACATCGTCAAGTGCCGGCCACCGGAGAACCGCAAGCCCACGGTGCTGGAGATGGCGGCCTGCCGCCCCTGGCTCGATCGTCAGATCGCTCTGGTCAATCCGGGCGTGATCCTTCTGGCTGGAGCCACTGCAGTGGAGGGACTTCTTGGAATCAAAGGAGGCATGACCAAGGAGCGCGGGCAGTGGAGGCAGTGGGAAGGTCGCTGGCTGATGCCGATCTTCCATCCCTCGTATCTGTTGCGGAATCCCTCGAAGGAACGCGGCTCCCCCAAGTGGCTCACCTGGCAGGACCTTCAGGATGTGCAGCGCCGGCTGGCCCAACTGGACACGTCTTTGTGACAGGCTTGCCCCACACAGGCTTGCCGACCGCTGCTGCCATGACAGCTTCCCTGGCCTCCGCTCCGGCAACTGAGGACGCGTTGAACCCTCGCTACGACACGGTGATCCGTCGCCGTAAGACCCGCAGTGTGCGGGTGGGCGAGATCTGGATGGGTAGTGACCATCCCGTGGTTGTCCAGTCGATGATCAACGAGGACACCCTCGACATCGAAGGCGCCACCGCCGGCATCCGCAGGCTGCACGAAGCCGGCTGCGAGATCGTGCGGGTCACGGTGCCGTCGCTGGCCCATGCCAAGGCGATGGGTGAGATCCGCCAGCGGCTGGAGAGCACCTACAAGCCGGTGCCGCTGGTGGCGGATGTGCACCACAACGGCATGAAAATCGCCCTCGAGGTGGCGCAGCACGTCGACAAGGTGCGCATCAACCCGGGCCTGTTTGTCTTCGACAAACCGGATCCCAACCGCACCGAGTTTTCCGACGCGGAGATCGCGGCCATTGGTGATCGCATCACCGACACCTTCGAGCCGCTCGTCAAGCTGCTGAAGGAGCAAGACAAGGCCCTTCGCATCGGCGTGAACCACGGCTCCCTGGCTGAGCGGATGCTGTTCCGTTATGGGGATACCCCCTTGGGGATGGTGGAGAGCGCCCTCGAGTTCATCCGCATCTGCGATCGCCTCGACTTCCACAACATCGTGATCTCGATGAAGGCGTCGCGGGCGCCGGTGATGCTTGCCGCTTACCGGATGATGGCCGATCGGATGGATGCCGAAGGCTTCCATTACCCGCTCCATTTGGGCGTGACCGAAGCCGGCGATGGCGACTACGGCCGCATCAAGAGCACCGCCGGTATCGCCACCCTGCTCAGCGAAGGCCTGGGCGACACGATTCGTGTGTCTCTCACCGAGGCGCCAGAAAAGGAGATCCCGGTTTGCTACGCCATCCTCCAGGCGCTGGGGCTGCGTAAAACGATGGTCGAATACGTCAGCTGCCCCAGCTGCGGCCGCACCCTGTTCAACCTGGAGGAAGTGCTGCACAAGGTGCGCAATGCCACCGCCCACCTCACCGGCCTGGATATCGCCGTGATGGGTTGCATCGTGAACGGCCCTGGTGAAATGGCTGATGCCGACTACGGCTACGTGGGCAAGACTCCAGGTGTGATCTCCCTCTACCGCGGCCGAGAGGAGATCCGCCGCGTGCCGGAGGCCGAGGGTGTTGAAGCGCTGATTCAGTTGATCAAGGACGACGGCCGCTGGCTGGATCCCTAAGCAGCTGATGCTTGATGGCACAAGCCCCGGGAAGCCTCAGATTTCTCCGGTTTTCCCGCCATTTGCTTCAGCAAATCGGGAGCTACGTTGAAAGAACAGCTGCCAGCCAGGAGCGCCTCAATGGGCCACGGTCGCGCCGATTCCAACAACGCAACCCGTGGTGTCCGCCGAAGAGGCCTGATTCTGCTGGTGGGTGCCGGAGCCGCTGGGGCCATCTGCCTGCCACCGCTTCTGCAGCCCAGTGCCGCGTCCTTGGTGAGCGATAGCCCCAAGGAGGTGATCGATCAGACCTGGCAGATCGTTTTCCGCGACTACCTCGACACCAACGGCAAGTACACCGCTGATAAGTGGCGCACCCTGCGGAGCCAGGTGCTGGCCAAGAGCTACGGCAGCACCAAGGAGAGCTATGAAGCCATCCGGGGCATGCTCGCCACCCTGGATGATCCATACACCCGCTTCATGGATCCGCGGGAGTTCAAGGAGATGCAGATCGACACCTCCGGAGAACTTTCCGGGGTGGGCATCCAGCTGAGCCTTGATAAGGACACCAAGGAACTCACGGTGGTGAGCCCGATCGAGGGCTCCCCTGCCTCACGGGCCGGTGTCCTGCCCAAGGACGTGATCACAGCCATTGATGGCAAGAGCACCAAGGGCATGTCCACCGAGGATGCGGTCAAGTTGATCCGCGGACAGGCTGGCAGCACCGTGAACCTGCAGCTGCGTCGCAACGGCAAGTTGCTGGACACCCCGTTGGTGCGCGCGCGCATTGAACTTCACGCTGTGGAGACCCAGGTCAACACCGCTGGTGATGGCACGAAGATCGGCTACATCCGCCTGAAGCAGTTCAACGCCAACGCCGCCAAAGACATGGCGGACGCGCTCAAGGATCTGGAGAAGCAGAAGGTTGAGGGCTACGTGCTGGATCTGCGCAGCAATCCCGGGGGCTTACTGGTGGCCAGCATTGCGATCGCTCGCCAATGGCTCAATGAGGGTGTGATCGTCTCCACCAAAACCCGAGACGGCATCCAGGACACCAAGCGCGCTGTGGGTCGTGCCCTCACCGATCGCCCGCTGGTCATCCTGGTGAATGAAGGCTCTGCCAGCGCCAGCGAGATCCTCTCCGGTGCCCTTCAGGACAATCACCGTGCCGTTTTGGTTGGTGAAAAAACCTTTGGCAAGGGTCTGGTGCAATCGGTGCGAGGGCTCACCGATGGCTCCGGCATGACCGTGACCATCGCCAAATACCTCACCCCTAGCGGCCGCGATATCCACAAGCACGGTATCGATCCAGATGTGCGCGCCAAGCTCACTCCTCAAGAGGCAGAGAAGCTGCGCCTTGAGGATCTCGGCACGAAGAAAGACAGCCAATACCGGGTGGCGGAATCCACCCTGCTGAAACAGGTGAAATCGGCAGGCACAGTCACTAAGGCTCGTCTCTACACCCCTGGCAGCTCCAATCTCCCTGCGGCTCTGAAGTCGTCAGCCGGTCAACCGGTGGGATCACCGGCGAACTGAGGGGTTGCTTCGGCTGCTCTCAGAGTGCTTTGTCTCGGCTCGGGTGCTCGTTGACGGCCCGGCGGATCAACTGCATTGGACTGCTCTGAGGTTGGTCGACTGAGTCGACTAACCATGGAGAGCGTTGAATCATCAACACTGTTTGACCCAACACTGCTTGACCACGAGGAGTGGGCTAGGTGCGCCCACTTCTGTCGAGATCGCGTCAGGGTGACTGGGCGGCGGCGATCAAGCGCCGCTGCCGACGGGCTGCATCAGGCCACCGCCGGGGGTGGAGTCGTCGTCATCGTTGCCGGCGTCGCCCTGAAGCAAGGCGAAAATCCCCAGGGCCACCATGCTCACCAGACCCGAGATCAGGGACAGACCGCCACCGAAGCCTGTGCTGATGTCGATCACATCTCCAAGCCCGGGGCCCATGAGAGTCCGTTACAGAAGTTCGCATAACTGTAACGGACTTTCGCGGGATTGGTTGAAGTTGCGGGTTGGGGAGCGCCAGGCGCCCTCTAGACGGCCAATACGGCTTCGTTCTTGGCCTTGATTTGTTCGGCGCGCTGGGCTTCGGTGAGACCGTCGGCGCCGGGGATCTGCTCGGCCATCTGCTTGAGCCAGCTCATCAGCTCTTCCACCTGCTTCTCCATCGGCAGCACTCCGAGACCGCGGGCCAGAACCTTGGCGGTGCTTCCCGATCCAGCCTGGTACACCAGCCGGCCATGCAGGTGCTGAGGCAGCCCTTGGCGCAGCAGGCGGAAGGCGGGCTCCTCCATCGGGGTTTCCAGGGCGATGTTGGGTTTCTCTGGTTTGATCCGCGAGAAACCGCAGCGCTTGGCTAGCCACTTCAGCTCCATCAGCTGCAGCAACGAAATCACCGGTGCAGGGATGGCCCCGTAGCGATCCACCCAATCGGCCGCCAACTGCAAGAGGGCCTCAGGACCAGTGCAATCGGCCGCGGCGCGGTAGGCGGCCATCTTCTCGTCGTTGTCGGCGATCCAGTCGCCAGGGATGAAGGCGGTGATGGGCAGGTCGATCTGGGTGTCATCCACCGCGGGGATGTCTTGCCCCTGAATCTCAGCGAGCGATTCCTGGAGCATCTCCATATAGAGGTCAAAGCCGATGACCTCCATCTGTCCGCTCTGCTCCACCCCCAGAAGGTTGCCCACGCCGCGGATTTCCATGTCGCGCATCGCCAGCTGATACCCGCTGCCGAGCTGGGCAAATTCCTGAATCGCCCGCAGCCGTTGCCGTGCCGCATCGCTGAGGGAGGCGTCACCGGGATAGAACAACCAGGCGTGGGCTTGGATGCCGCTGCGGCCCACCCGGCCACGCAGCTGATAGAGCTGAGCCAGGCCGAACTTGTGGGCGTCTTCAATCAGGATCGTGTTGACGCGCGGGATGTCGAGGCCGCTCTCGACGATCGTGGTGCAGAGCATCAGATCGGCCTCCCCGGCGTTGAACGCCACCATCGCGCTCTCGAGTTCGCCCTCGGCCATCTGGCCGTGGGCCACCAGCAGCCGCAGCCCGGGGATCATCAAGCGCAGCCGCTCGGCCACCTCCTCGATCCCTTCCACCCGCGGCACCACGTAGAAGATCTGCCCGCCGCGATCGAGCTCCTGGCGAATGGCGCTGCGCACCGCCTCCTCATCGAGGGAGGCGAGGTGTGTCTTGATCGGACGCCTCAGCGGAGGAGGCGTGGTGATCAGGCTCATCTCCCGTACTCCCGAGAGGCTCATGTAGAGGGTGCGGGGGATCGGCGTCGCTGAGAGGGTCAGCACGTCGACGTCCTTGCGCAGGGCCTTGATCTTTTCCTTCTGGTTGACCCCGAAGCGCTGCTCCTCATCCACCACCAGCAGCCCCAGTTGCTTGAAGCTGGTTCCCTTGCCTAGCAGTTGGTGGGTGCCCACCACCACATCCACCGTGCCTTCGCTGAGCCCCTCCTGAATCACTTTGCGCTCCCCTGCGGTGCGGAAGCGGTTGAGCAGGCTCACCTTGATCGGGTAGGGCGCGAAGCGTTCGCTCAGGGAACGCCAGTGCTGCTGCGCCAGCACCGTGGTGGGGGCCAGCATCGCCACCTGCTTGCCGGCTGTGACCGCCTTGAAGATGGCTCGGATCGCCACTTCGGTCTTGCCGAAGCCCACGTCTCCGCAGACGAGCCGATCCATCGGCTGGGGTTGCTCCATATCGCGCTTCACATCGGCGATCGCCTTCACCTGATCGGGGGTGGGCTCGTAGGGGAAGGAGTCCTCCAGCTCGCTCTGCCAGGGGCCATCGGCGGGGAAGGAGAAACCATCGGCCTGATGGCGCTCGGCGTACAGCTTCACCAGATCCAGGGCCACCTTGCGCACGGCCTTGCGCGCCCGCTCCTTGGCCTTGCTCCAGGCGGTACCGCCCATGCGGTTGAGGTCGGGTGGGGTCTCACTGGTGGCCCGGTAGCGCCCGAGGCTGCCGAGCTGGTCGGCAGCCACCCGCAGTAGTCCGTCGGCGTACTGCACCACCAGGTAATCGCGCGACTCCCCCCCGATGGCCAGCTTTTCGAGCTTGAGGAATCGGCCGATGCCATGGTTGCGATGCACCACGAAATCCCCGGGGCGCATCTTGTTGGGATCCACCGTGCGGCTGGCGGCCTTGCGGCGGCGGCGCACGTAGCCCGTGGCGGCGAGGGAGTGCTGCCCGAAGAATTCACGATCAGTGATCAGGGCCAGCTTCCAGGCCGGCAGCTGCAGACCCTCGAGTTCGGCGGTTCCCTTGGTCTTCAGGGCCACCGGCGTGTTCTGCTCGATCAGTCGATCGATCGCCGCCAGATCGCCAGGGTTCGGCACGAAGCGACTGATGCAGTCGTGCTCCTCGAGCAGGGCGACGGCCCGACTGGGCTGTGCGGAGAGCAGCCAGACCCTGGCCTTCTCCTTTTGATAGCCCTTGATCAGTTCGGCCAACTTGCCGAATTGATTGGGGTAGGCCGGCACCGGCCGGCTGGACAGATCAAAACTGTTGGGGTGGTTGTCGCTTTCGTGGAGCTCGGCCAGGTCGAATCCGGGGAAGGCCTCCGCATCACTCAGGGCCTCGGCCGGGCTCCGGTGCAGCCGTGCGGGAAGGTCGGCACCCAGTTCGGCGCATACGTCGCTGTGGTGCTCACAAGCGTGTTCAAACCACTGCTCTCCGTGGGAGAGGCAATGGCGGCGCTCATCGATCACCACCAGGGTCGACTTGGGCAGGTAGTCGAGCAGAGAGGCCGGCTGCTCCCAAGCCAACCCCATCAGGCGTCGCATGCCTTCGGGGGTGCCTCCCTCCAACAGCTGTTCACTCGCTTCGGGGCTGAGCAACTGATCGAGCGACTCCGGCATCGCCTCCCGCAGGGCATCCGCGATCAGGGGGCCGTAGCCACTCGGGGTCAGGCGCACCACCTCGATCGGATCGAGGGAGCGCTGGCTGGCGGGATCGAATTCCCGCAACTTGTCGAGCTCCTCCCCGAAGAACTCGAGGCGCACCGGCAGTTCGGCGCTGACGGGGAAGACATCCACGATGTCGCCGCGCCGGCTCCAGCTGCCCTCCTGTTCGATGGAGGTGACCCGCTCATAGCCCAATCGGGTGAGGGTCTCGCCCAGCTCTTCGAGATTCAGCTCATCGCCTTTGCGCAGGCTGAGGCATTGGGCTCTGAGGGTCTGCGGTGGTGGCAGATGGGGCTGTAGGGCCCGCTCGGTGGCCACGATGGCAAAGCGCTCGGCCCCATCCAGCAGCTCGCTCAGCACCTGGAGCTGCCCCCAGGTGATCTCACTGGTGGGATCAAAGGGTTCGTAGGGACTGCCTTCGCTGGTGGGATACAGCTGGGCGCTGCTCCAGCCCATCAGCTCCAACAGGGCAGCCCAGCGGCCTGCTTCCTCCAAGGTGGGCACGATGACCAGCATGGGGGCCTCGGCTGATCCCGCCAACACACTGCTGATCAGGGCCCGCCCGCCCCGCCCGGCTCCGCTCAGACGCAGTCGCTCACTGCGTTGACTGCGTTGCAGCACCTCCGCGCTCAGGGGCACCTGCTGCAGTTGGCGCACCAGGGCGGAGAGGGGCATGGGGCTCAAAGCACAGCTGACCATCCTTGCAAGCCAGATCGCTGCAACGAGAGGATGCAGACGTGACGCACCGTGCCCTGCTTCCTGCACTCAGCGCCCTGCTGCTTGCTGGTGCTGCCCTCACGGCCCTGGACCAGAGGCGCAGCGAGCCACCGCTTGAGCCGCCCGTGAGCACCGCGCCAGCTCCTGCCGCGGCCGCTGTGCAGCTTCCGGAGAACCTGTCTCTCGAGGCCAGTAGCAAGGACCGTCTGTTTCAGGCCCTCGAGCGCGCGGATCAACGCTGGTTGCCCCGGGTGGAACTGATCCCTGGGGTCGGCAAGCGCTACCACTACCAACGCCGCCAGGGGGAGCCTCCCTTGTCTCTGGAGGAGATCAGGCGTCTTCTGGCTAATCCCCCCAGCTACCGCCAGGAGCGCCAGGCGATCGCCGATCTGCTGCAACAGCTGGAGCGCAGTGGGGTCACCGTGGTGCTGCGTGTCCCCAAACAACAAGGTGCCGCAGGGGAATGGAATCCCCGCCGCGGGGAGCTGCGCCTGCGGCCGGATGTGGTGTCTAAGGGCACCCGGGAGTTTGCCCTGGTGCTCAATCATGAGGCGATCCATGTGGCCCAGAGCTGCCGCAGCGGTGCGTTGACGGCCCGGCCCCGTTTGCTGGGACTCTCCCGTCAGTTGGATGCGCGCTCGAGGCGTCAATTGAGCGAGCCTCTCTATGCCAAAGCCTCAGTGGAACAGCGCAAGCTGGAAGAGGAGGCCTACGCCAATCAGGCCAACCTCAACCTGGGGGGGCAGCTGCTGTCACAGCACTGCCGGAGTCGGCCCCGCTGAGCAGCTCTGTCTCCAGCAGCATGTTGAAGCTCAGTAGCTGTTCATCGCTCAGCTGTTGCCTGCTGCTCAGCTGGAAGTTCTGCTCCAGCATCTGCCGGCCTCGGTTGGCATCCCATCGCAGCGACTGAAGCAGCTGATCGCTTTGCTCCAGCAAGTCTCTGCGACGCAGGGGCACTGAGGCGTTGGCTGGATCACTGCCCTCGGGCAGGCCCCGCAATCCGCGCAGGTAGGCGCTCAGATCGGCGTAGTGGGTGATCCGGTTGCGGTTGGGATGCCCAAACGCCCTCTGCAGGTAGGTGCTCTCTTGGTTGCGATCCCAACCCAGCCGTTGCAGTTGGATGTCGATCTCAGCGAGTTCATCGCTCCAGTCCTCCGGATCAGCTGGCGGTTCAGGGGGAGGGGGAGTGCTTTCTGAAACGGGCGCTGGTGCAGGAGCGGGAGCTGCTGGTGTGAGCTCAGGCTGAGGCTGAGGGTCTTCGCGGCGAACCACGGCGTGGCGGGTGCGCTCTGAAGGAGGTGGAGGTGGAGGGGGCTGGAGCTGGAGCTGGAGGCGCTGCTGGAGGCGGGCGAGGGCCTGCTCTTCGGCCAGATCAGCGCTGCCTGCCTCGGCGAGGCTGCTGCCAAGACAGGTTGATCCCTGCCAGGCACTCACTTGCACCACCCGTCTGCCGGGCTCGGCATGCACCAACCGCGCCCTGTAGGACAGGGATGTCTCCATGCTGCTGATCCCGTTGAGGCGCTTTCTACACTGGCGAGCCTTGGGATCCTCTGCAGCGGTTCCCTCTGCAGAGGTTCATGGAAGCGGAGTCAATCCCCTCTCTCTCTCCACTAATCCAGTCCGCGGATCAGTGGGGCGAACTGCTGCTGTTGCTTCCACTGCTGGTGGCCCTGGAGGCTGTGCTCTCCGCCGACAACGCCATCGCTCTGGCGGCGATCTCCCGGCAGCTGCATGAGCCAAAGCTGCAGAGGCAGGCCCTCAATCTCGGCCTGGCTCTGGCCCTGGTGTTTCGTCTGGTGCTGATCGCTGCTGCCCGTTGGGTGCTCGATTTCTGGCCTCTGCAGCTCCTGGCGGCGGGTTATTTGCTCTGGCTCTGCCTCAGCAATCTGCTGCCGATGCGCGCGGGAGCGGAGCAGGACGGAGCCGGCGATGGCTCTGTTGAACCCTCTGCAGATCGGGGCCTCTCGGGCGTGGTGGTCACCCTGGCGCTCACGGACCTGGCTTTCTCGCTGGACAGCGTGGCTGCGGCTGTCGCGGTCAGTGACAACCTCTGGCTTGTGATGGCCGGAGGGGTGCTGGGGGTGGTGGCCCTGCGGCTGACCTCCGGGTTGTTCATTCGCTGGCTGGAGGAGTTTCGCCATCTGGAGGCAGCCGGTTATCTCGCGGTTGGCCTGGTGGGACTGCGTCTGGTGCTTCGCCTGGCAGCTCCTGATCTGGTGCCACCGGAATGGGTGTTGCTGGCTTTTGTCGCTCTGTTGTTCGCCTGGGGGTTCTCGGCCCGCACTCCTGATGTTCAAGCCGATGAGGTTCAGCCCTAGGCCCCATGCGTGTTGAGCTTCGCCAGGCCGGTAGCAACCAGCTGATCGATCGACTGGAGCTCGATGAGGTGCCCCAGCCCGGCCGCTGGCTCGAGCTGGAAGACCGCAGTTTTCTTGTGCTGCAACGCCATCACCGCTATCAATTGCGCGCCGGTCGCTACGAGCTCAGCTCGATTGCCCTGCAGGTGAAGCCGCAGCGCCGGCCGGCGGATGCCATCTGGTGGCAGGGGCGATGGGTGATCGGCGATCCCAGTTGCCGCTTCAACGCCCTCTCTCCCCTGCTGCGCTGTGCGGTGCTGCCGGCGGGTCCCTGCGACCGCTGCCTGCATCACAGCCGCTTTGATTCCGCCTTGGGGGAAGGGCACTGATGTGGCACCGGGGTGTTCTGGTCTGTGGGCACGGGGTAGCTTCCGGATCCGCGGCTGACAGCCCCTATCCCGCCGGCACGATCGCGCTCCAGACCCCGGCTTTCCTGGCCCAGGGGCTGGATCTGAGCGGCTACCACCCGGGCACCATCAACCTCGACTTTCCCGGATGCCGCTGGGAGCTGACGCAGCCGGACCATTGTTTCCCTTCTCTGTCTTGGACCGATCTGCATCCTCCGGAGACCTTCTCCTTTTGGAGGATCAGCCTGCGGCGAGCCCCAGCTGAGCAGCCGCTCAAGGGGCTGATTTATTACCCCCACCCGGAAACCAAAGCCAGGCATTTCCAAAGTCCATCCCGCCTGGAGCTGCTGGCTCCCTATCTGCCTGGACTCCAGCCAGGGGATGGACTGGAGCTTGAGGTCGATTCGACCCGTCTGCGTCTGGTGCCGGTGTTGCGCCTGCGGGCTCGGTTGTTGGAGTTCCTCAAGTTCCGCGTCTTGGCTGCCCAGGAGGCCTTCTTTGCCATGGAGCTCGCCGACTGTCGCGCCTGGCTTGCGCGGCAGTGGCCTGAGGCCGGGGCGCTCTCCGATGCGGAAGTGCAGAGCACCCTCGATCAGGCCCGCTTGCTGTACACCGAAAGCCGACTCCTAGGCTGAAGGATCGCGAGGTTGGCTTATCACTCTCTCCGCACGACCCTCCGATCGCCGTCGCCGGTCTGCCCCTGTGATCCGCAAGGCCGCGGTGGCTGCGGTTCAGGCTCCTGAGCCGGTGTCGGCAGATCAGATCGATGCCTCACCGTTTCTGGCCCTCGGGCTGGGGCGTCCGATTGTTGAAGCGGTGGTACGCAAGGGTTACAGCACTCCATCTTCGATTCAGCAGCAGTGCATTCCAGCGGTGCTGGCGGGCCGTGATGTGATGGCCGCCGCCCAGACCGGCACCGGCAAAACGGCGGGATTCACCCTGCCGATGCTGGAGCGTTTGCGCCACGGCCCCCATGCCCGACAGGGGGTGGTGCGGGCTCTGGTTCTCACCCCGACCCGCGAGCTGGCTGCGCAGGTGGGCGACAACGTGGCCGCCTATTCCCGCCATCTCGATCTGCGCTCGGATGTGATCTTCGGCGGGGTCAAGATCAACCCGCAGATTCAGCGCCTGCGGGATGGAGCCGATGTGCTCGTCGCCACTCCGGGTCGCCTGATGGATCTGGCGCAGCAGGGAGCGTTGCGCCTGGATCGGGTTGAAATTCTCGTGCTCGATGAGGCGGATCGGATGCTCGACATGGGCTTCATCCGCGACATTCAGAAAATCCTGCGTCTTCTGCCGGCCAAGCGACAGAACCTGCTGTTCTCCGCCACCTTTGAGGCCTCGATCCGCAAGCTGGCCACGGGGTTGCTGCACGAGCCCGTGCAGCTGCAGGTGACTCCCGAGAACCGTACGGCCGCCACGGTGGAGCATGTGCTGCATCCCTGCGACATGGCGCGCAAGGCCGATCTGCTCTGTCACCTGATCTCCAGCAACGACTGGCAGCAGGTTTTGGTGTTTTCCCGCACCAAACACGGTGCTAACCGGATGGCCGATCGCCTCAGCCAGGAGGGCATGGCCGCGGCGGCGATCCATGGCAATAAGAGCCAGGGCGCTCGCACCCGTGCCCTCGAGGGGTTCAAGAGTGGGGAGGTTCGGGTGTTGGTCGCCACGGACATCGCGGCGCGGGGCATCGACATTCATCAGCTGCCCCATGTGGTGAATCTGGATCTGCCCAATCAGGCGGAGGACTACGTGCACCGCATCGGCCGCACCGGCCGGGCAGGTCACAACGGCCATGCGGTGTCTTTGGTAGCCGCAGAGGAGCATGAATTGCTGCGGGCGATCGAGCGTCTCACCGGCAAGAGCCTGCCCCGGGAGGAGGTGCCCGGCTTTGAACCCACGGTGCTCTCGGCGCCACCCCTGGATCTCAGCGGAGGTCGCGGGCGGGGCGGTCGTGGAGGTGGTGGTGGCGGTGCGCCTCGCCGCGGCTCCGCTCGGGGCCCAGCTCCAGCGCGTGTTCGGCGTCGCTGAGCTGATGTCCAGCGCCGATGGGCTTTGATCCGCGCCGCTGGTCGGCTGAACCCCGCCATCAGACCCGCGTTACCAGCAACGTTGATGCTCTGCTGGCGGAAAACGAGAGCCTGCGCCGTGAGCTGAGGCAACTGCGGCGGCGTCTGGAGTTGCTGGAGCAGCGAACCGTGCGCACCGCATGGCAGGAGCCCATGGCAGATCCTCCCCGGGTGAGTCGCTCCCAGGTGGAGCACTGGGGTGAGGAGCTGGCTCTGCAGAAGGGATGGGGAGCCCTGCGGCTGGCGGGCCTGGAGGCCTTGATCGACACCCTCAACCGCAGCAGTTTTCACCCGCAGCTGAGCCTGCAGCAGCGCCTTGATCGTCTGCTCCCAGGGCTAGGGCATGACCTGCTCCAGGCCGTGGCTGGCCCCCTCACCAAAAAGCGCTGCGCTGTTCTGGCGGCCTTTGCTCTCTATGGCGTCAGTGCGATCGAATGGCTTGATGACGACCCCCAGCGCGTTGTCTCAGAACTACGGCAACGTCAGGAGCGCGCCAGTTCCGGTCGCCGGACCCGCTCTGATCAACGCAGCAGTGATCGACGCA
>VGPT01000018.1 GCA_016882485.1 Cyanobacteria bacterium M_surface_10_m1_298 | reverse complement strand
TGGGTTCAGCTCCTCACTCGCCCCTATTGTTGGTGGATGCAGGCAGTTGCGTCGGTTCGAGCGCTGATGGCGTCGCGTCGCTGGCGACGATTGGTGAAGCCCTTCTGGAAGGCCTATCGCCTCTGGGATCGCGAAGACTGCATCGATCTGAGCGCTGCCTTCGCATATCACAGCCTGCAATCCCTGTTCCCGATCCTGTTGATCGCCTTGGGGATTGCTGGTTTGGTGTTGGGGCGGATGGATGGTCTGGCTGATCAGCTCCTGGATTTTGCTGATCAGTTTCTTCCACCAGCTGCCTTGCCCCTGGTGAGTCAGACCCTGTTTCGTCTGTACCGGCAGGGCACAGGTGCAGGGCTGGTTGGTGTTGTCTTTCTTGTGATCTCCTCAACCAATGCCTATCTCAGCCTCCAAAGAGGCTCCGATCGGTTGTGGGGATTTCGGCCGATCCTGCAACCTCCGGCGCACTGGAAGTTGCCGGTTTGGCGTTTTATTCGCAATCGGATTGAGTCGTTGGCCGTTGTAGCCCTGATCGGCTTTTTTGTCGTTCTCGATCAGGTCACCACCAGTCTGCGTCTGTTGCGACCTGGCAGTTGGCGTTCCCTGCTTCAGAGCATTCTTCCGGCTGATTGGCACCTCTGGGCACCTGTGCCCCTCCTGGTCGATCTGGGCCTCAGTGTGGCCATTAGCTGTGCTTTGGCCTTCGCCTTGCTCGCCCTGTTGCCGACCCGCAGGGTTCCGCTGCGGCCTTTGGTACCCGGAGCGCTGCTGATTGGTATTGCCTTAACAGCTCTGAATGCAGCCTTGGGCCGCAGCTTGATTTCCCTTGGTGCTCGCTTTCAGGCTTACGGGGTGATCGGGGGCGTTCTTGTGCTCAGTTTGTGGGTCTGGCTGGTGGCTTTGGTCGTCTACTACGGCATGGCCTTCAGTGTGACCTGCAGTCGCCGCCGCCCCCTGGACGCAGGATGATTGAGACGCCGACAGCCTCTGACTCGAGCCTGCCTTGATGCAACGCCCCATCCCCTGGTTCTGGATCGCAGCACTTGGCGTTCTCCTCGTGGCCCCGGGTTTGGCAGGTCGCCTGTTCGTCGATGTCCTGGAGGGCATCACCCTGCTGCTGGTGTTTGGCCCCCTCGTGCTCGCCGGCGCTGGCTTCCTCGCCTGGCAGTGGTTCAAGCGCCGGGTGGTCACTTGCCCGGCTTGCGGCACCCCGAGTGTTGGATCCGCCCTCTGCCCAGCCTGTGGGGCTGATCTCACCGGTGTTGCACCCGCTGCTGCATCAGCTGCCCCGAGCGAAAGCCGCGCCAGTGATGCCGTAGTGGATGTGCAGGTGAGCGAAGTCCGCGACGACGACTGATCGTCGACGTGCTCAGGCCTGTTGACTCTCCAGTTCCGCCAGCCTGCGTTCGCGAAGGAACAGGAAGAAGGGAGCTGCGAAGGCGAAGGCAATCGTCACGGCGCTGAGTAAGACGATCCACAGGTGCTTCATCTGCAAGCGCTTGCTCTCCACCACCATCCAGATCGTGATGGCTGATGCACCCACGATCAGGTCACGCGACAACGATTGAGCCGCTGGGTTGGCATTGGCCAGGGCAATGAACTGCGTCAGATCAAAGCTGGATCCGTACTCGCGCATGAAGTCGAGATTCGCGAGCCAAGGCAGCACGCCACCGGCCACCGCCAAGGCCAGATAGAGCCAACTCAGCCAACGCTGTTGCTTCGTGGGGGTGTTCATTGCGGCCATTCAGCTGCTCTTCGCTTCCCATTCGACCACTTCCTGCTCCACTAGCTCCAGTAACACCTCGCAGCGATCGGCGTAGGCCTGGGCACGCCGATAAAGACCCGCCATCTGCTCCACCTCCAATTCGCTGGATTGGAGTTGACTCAGTGCCAACTCCAAGGCGGTGCTGGCCTCCTGATAGCTAAGCCCCTGCACCTCCTTCAGCCACGCGTCCGGCTGATCAGATCTGTTCGCGGCTGCTCGGCTGCGTTTGGTTTCCGCTTTGGCTTTGCGCTCTGTCATGGCTATTGATGCACCCCTTTCACCACGGCCTCGATCTTGCCGTCTGCCAATTCCAACTGGATCCCGTCGTTGGCTTTGAGACCGGTCACGGAGCGCAGCACCCGTCCATCGCTGCCCCGCACCAGGGCGTAGCCCCGCTCCAGCAGGTGTTGCGGTGAGAGGGCCTGCAGCAGTTGCAGGCGGTGCTGCAAGCGCTCACGCTGCCGCGCGATCAAGGCTCGGGGGTGGACCAGCAGCAGGCGCTCGCGGCGGTGCCCCTGCAGAGCGCGTTCCTGCTGCAAGCGGTGATGCAGCAGTTGCCGCAGCAGGCTGCGTTTCTGCTGCAGCCCCAACCTCAGGGTTTGGCGATCCGGCAGCAGGGCCACGATCGCAGCCGTTGGAGTCGCGGCGCGGTAGTCCGCCACGAGGTCGGCCACGGTGGTGTCATCCTCGTGCCCCAGTCCGGTCACCACAGGAAGCGGGCAGGCAGCCAGATCACGGGCGAGGCCCTCATCGTCGAACACCGCCAGGTCTTCCCGGCTGCCTCCACCGCGGGCTAGAACGATCGCCTCTAGACCCAGCTCAGACGCTGCCGCAATCACCTGCCGCAGGCGGTCGCGGATCTGCTCCACCACCGCCCCTTGCACGGGAATGGGCACCACATGCACGGTGGTTTCGGGCCAGCGCTCACGGGCGGTGCGCAGCATGTCCGCCAGGGCTGAGCTGGGCACGCTGGTGAGCAAGGCCACCGCCTGAGGCATGGCCGGTAGGGGCCGTTTGCGCTCCGGCTCCAGCAGACCCTCCGGGGCCAACACTGCGCAGACCCGCTCAAATTGCCGCAGCACGGCACTGAGAGCAGGCCGGAGATCCAGCACCTGCACGCAGAGGTTGGCGCGGGCTGCCCAGAAGTTGAGCTTGCCGACCACGATCACCCCGTCGCCTTCGCTGGGCTGATAGCTGAGCTTGTCTCGTTGGGAGGCCCAGACCACCGCGGAGATGGAGGCCTGCTCATCCACCAGGGTGAGCCAGAGATGCCCCTTTTTGAGCTGGGGCCGCGACACCGTGCCCTCCAGCAGAAAGCGGGGTGCAAACCCTCGCTCTAGCAGCGATCCAATCGCCTGATTCAGCTCAGCAACGCTGTATCTCGGTAGGCCTGACTCGCTGCTCAAAGCTCTGCCGCGTCAGCGTTCGAGTTGGCGATAACACCACCACCAGTAAAGGCACACCAGGCTGCCCACGGCGGCCACCACCTGGCCGATCGGGTGATCGATGCGCACTGCCGCCACTGTGGTGATCACCAGGGCCGAGCTCAACAGACGGGCACCATCGCGGCGGTTTTTGGCGTAGAAGCGGGCCAGGGCTCAGCAGTGCACACAGGTGCGGTCAGTTTGACCCACGAATCTTCTGGTTCTTGCCGATACGGTTGACGCCTCCTGCGCTTGAGCTCAGTGTTTCCATCCCGGCAGCTGTTGCAGAGCCAGCTTTCAGCTCCGCTGCCCGCTGCGCCTGAGTTGGTGCTGGTTACGGATCTCGATGGAACGCTGCTCGGTGGGGCCAGCGAAGAGCGCCGCAGCTTTTACCGCTGGTTGGCGCAGCAGAGGGAGCGAGTCCTGCATGTGTTCTGTACTGGACGCGATCTGGGGGCGATTGCGGCGGTCCTGCAGGAGGACGAGCCCCTGGGGCTGTCGGCCCCCCATCTGGTGATCGGCGATGTGGGCTGCACCGTGGCCTGTGGTGCCTCTCTGCTGCCGGTGCCTCTGGCCGTGGATCCGATCGAGGCCCGCTGGAAGGAGCTCGAGGCTCCCCTCAGAGCCCTGCTGCAGGGCCAACCTGGCTTGGAGCTGCAACCCTGCAGTTCGAACCGACGCCTGGCCTATTACGTCGACCTGGAGCGCTTCAATCCAGGGCTGATTGATCAGCTGGAGGCTGCAGGGGCCTCCTGCGTCCTCTCGGATGACCGCTACTTCGATGTGCTCCCGGCGGGCGTGAACAAAGGGGCAACCCTGCTCTCCCTCCTGGAGTGGTTGGAGGCTGATCACGCCACGGTGGTGACCGCCGGTGACACCCTCAACGACCTGGCGATGTTTGAGACCGGTCTGAACGGGGTGATGGTGGGCAATGCGGAGCCCGCGCTGGTGTCCCACCTGCCAAGGCTGCCCTCGGTGTATCGCGCCCAGGCCCCCGGCTGTGCCGGCATCGCCGAGGGGCTGCGGCACTTCGGGTTTGATTACCTCTGGGATTGATCCTGCTGCAGGCGTCTCTTCGTGAGTGCGGTCGGCACCGCCTCGCTGGGATCGTCGGGCCAGGGGTGCTTGGGGTAGCGGCCCCTGAGCTCGCGCCTCACCTCCTGGTAGGTGCTGGCCCAGAAGCCCTCCAGGTCTTGGGTGATGGCGGCGGGGCGCCCCGCAGGTGAGAGCAGATGCACGGTCACAGGCAGGCGCCCGGCCAGCACCCGGGGGGTCTGCTTTGCGCCGAACAGCTCCTGGAGCTTCACCGCCAGCACGGGAGTTCCGCTGCTGTAGTCGAGGCTGGCCTGACGGCCGGAGGGGATCGAGAGGCTTGTGGGCAGCAGGCTCTCCAGCTCCGCGCGCCGGCTCCACTCGAGCCCGCTCCAAAGCGCTTCGCTGAGGTTGAGGCCCTGAAGATCCTCACGGCTGCGCAGCCCCGTCAGCTGATCCCCAAGCCAGCTCAGCGGATCGGCCAGCAGCACCGCATCCTGGCGATCGGGCCAGGGTGCTCCCAGCTCGGCATGGGCGAGGTTCAGGCGACGCTGCAGTTGACGGTTGGCGGGATCCCAGGGCAGGGCCTCCAGCCCGAGCTGCTGCAGCCCCTCCACCATGGCCTCCAGGAGGAGCTCTGCCGGGGCGTCGGGCCAGGGTCTGCGCTCCAGCACCAGGGCCCCCAGCTGCAAGGCCCTTTCGCAGCGCACCCGTTGCGCCTGGGGGTCCCAGCCCACCAGACTTTGCTCCTGCCCGCCCGCATCCGCCATCTGCAGCAAGGCGCTTCGGGAGAGGGGCAGTGCCAGCTGGATGCGGCAGTTGCTGCCTGCCCCATCCGCTCGGGCCACCGCCAGGGCGTCGCAGCCCTGCAGGGGGTCGCTGGGATGCAGCTCCGCGCCGTGCCCTCCGCGCATCAAGAAGCGGCCAGGGCTGCCCTCGCGCTGAAGGCTCACCCGTTCGGGATAGGCCTGGGCAATCAGTTCGGCGGCCAGGGCGCTGGTGTCAGAGCTGGCGCTGCTCTGGGTCGCGCTGTCTGAGCGGATCTGCCGCAGCAGTTGGGCCTGCAGCTGCTGGATCGCCTGGCGGCGGGGATCGCGGCCGCCAGCCTGCAGCCAGTCCAAGCGCCGCATCAGATCGCATCCGGCCTCCCGAGGATCGAGGGGATCGCGCTCGCTCAGCAGAGCGGCGAGGGCGCAACCCAGTTCTGCCGCCCCTACATCCTGGGCCTTCAGCAGCAGCTGGGCCAGGCGGGGGTGCAGGCCCACCTGGGCGATCCGCCGGCCATGGTCACTGAGCTGTCCCGTCTCACTGAGGGCTCCCAGCTGCTGAAGCAGTTCTCGGCCTTCCACAAGGTGGGGCTTGGGCGGGGGCTCCAGCCAGGGCAGTTCCTCCCCCAGTCCCGCCCCCCACTGGGCCAGTTGCAACACCAGAGGGGCGGGATCGGCCTCCAGTAGGGCCGGTGGGTCAAAGGCCGGGCGCCTCTGCTGCTCCGCCGGACTCCAGAGCCGGATGGCACGACCAGGGCCCAGGCGACCGGCGCGGCCCGCCCGCTGCTCCGCACTGGCCTGGCTGGCGGGAACGGTCACCAGGCTCTCCATCCCAGTGGTGGGATCAAAGCGGCTGCGTCGGCTCAGGCCGCTGTCAATCACCAGGGTCACCCCGGCGATGGTGAGGGAGCTCTCGGCGATCGACGTGGCCAGCACCACCTTCCCCTCGGCGCTCCGGCTCGCCTCAATCGCCCGGCTCTGCTCCTTCAGCGGCAGGTTGCCGTGCAGTGCACAGATCTCGTGCCCCTCGCTCCATTGGGCCGTGCTCAGGAGCTCCTGGCACTGCTGGATCTCCCGTTGACCCGGCAGGAACACGAGCACGGTCTCAGCGCTCTGGCGCTGGTCGATCCAGTGGGCCTCGAGCGCCCGCAGCACCTGCTGCGCCAGACACTCGCGTTCCCGCGGAGCCTGGTGAAGGATCTCCACCGGATGGCTGCGGCCCTCACTGCAAAGCAGGCTCGCTTCGCTGAGTTGCTCCTGCAGGGGCTGCAGATTCAACGTTGCCGACATCACCAGCAAACGCAGATCGGGCGCCAGCAGGGCCCGGGCTTCCCGCAGCAGGGCCAGGCCCAGATCCGCTTCGCTGCGGCGTTCGTGGAATTCGTCGAAGATCACGCAATCGACCCCCGCGAGGCTGGGGTCGGCCTGGAGCTGCCTTAGAAACAGGCCATCGGTGAGCACCTCGATGCGCGTGTTCGCCGAGACCCGGCTCTCCAGCCGCACCCGGTAGCCCACCTGCTCGCCGACCGTCTCGCCGAGCTCAGCGGCCAGGCGCTGAGCGGCGGCCTTGGCCGCCAGACGCCGCGGCTCCAGCATCAGGATGCGCCCGGAGCATTCGTTCAGACCCGAAAGCAGCGCCAGGGGCACCCGCGTGGTCTTGCCGGCTCCTGGCGGGGCTTGCAGCAACAGGCTTCCGCCGGGACCAAGCCGCTGCACCAGCTCCGGCAGCAACGGCTCGATCGGGAGCGGCACGGCCCCGGGCTCAGCGCACGTGACGGGCGCCGTCGACGGGGTGATACAGCTCGCCCGTCAGCTCTTCGTAGACGATGGCGGGAAGGCCCGTCTCGAACATGGTCTGCAGGGCTTCCTTCAGGTAAGGGTTCCAGCCGCCGGTGTTCACCTTGCCGTGGCGCACGGTCCAATCCCAGGTGCCCTGCAAGTCGCGGGGGATGCGGCCTTCGCGATCACGGCGGGCTACCAGATCCTGCGACTCCACCAGCCCCACCAGGATTGGATCCTTGCCGTAGGCAGGGGTGAGGATCAGCTCCAGACGCACCGGATCTTCCTTCACCAGCTTCAGTTGGAAGCGCGGGGGCAGCTTGATGGCCTTGAGCACCGCAGCCACGATCCGGGTTCTTTGCTCCACTCAGCCTCCGCCAATGTCCACAAGCACACACCGGTTGTACCAGTTGGCGGGGCCAAGCGGGTTATTGGGGGGTCGTTCAGGCAGGCGGGCTAGTCGTTGTCCTCGCCGAAACGCACCGTCAGCAGGTCGTCCTGGGTGATCTGCCCGTCTTCATCCAGCAGTTCTGGGTGGATGGTTAAGCGCCCTGTGCGATCTCCACTGCTGCTGCGGGTTTGATCACCAGGTCTGGGCACGGCGGAGTAGCCCCGGGCCATGATCCGAAACGCTTGCCAGAGCAGGCCGATAAAGCAGGCGCCGTAGACCAGGGGCAGCAGCTTGCTGGCGACCAACCCGAGCTCCGCTGCGGTGGCGAGTGTGGTGGCGAGCATGGCGAAGCCGGTGCACCGTGATTCCATCATCGCGTGCCCCTCGGGCCTTGCGCGGGCCTGAACGTTCTGCGTACGGTTTCGAGGCATTGGTTGCGCCCCGATGGTTGCTGGATCGGCCCGTTGGCTTCCCCTGGCCTTGGCCACCGCCCTTGGCACGGCGGGAATCCCGGCTGCCGTCCTGTCGGCGCCTGCACCGGTTCTGTCCCGACAGTCCTTCGTGGCGGATGCCGTGAAGCGCACCGCTCCGGCGGTGGTCACCATCGACACCGAGCGCACGGTGGTGGTGCCGGGAGGGGCTGTGATCACGCCCTTCCCCTTTAACGATCCGATGTTGCGGCAGTTCTTCGGGATGCCTCCCGGAGGAACCACCCGCATCCCCCCCTCTCAGCGCACCGAACGCGGCCAGGGCAGCGGCGTGCTCTACGACCCCTCGGGTCTGGTGCTCACCAATGCCCATGTGGTGGAGGGCAGCACGAGGGTGATGGTGGGTCTGCCGGATGGCCGCCGCGTTGAAGGCAAGGTGGTGGGCGCCGATCCGGTCACCGATCTCGCCGTGGTGCGGCTGTCGGGATCTGGCTCCTGGCCGGTGGCCCAGCTCGGCGATTCCGACACCTTGCAGGTGGGCGACTGGGTGATTGCCGTGGGCAATCCCTTTGGCCTCGATCAAACCGTCACGCTGGGGATCGTCAGCAGCCTCAACCGCAATGCGGCCAAGCTCGGGCTCACCGATAAGCGCCTGCAGCTGATTCAGACCGATGCCGCCATCAACCCCGGCAACTCGGGCGGTCCGCTGCTGAACGCGGATGGCGATGTGGTCGGCATCAACACCCTGGTGCGCTCCGGCCCCGGAGCGGGATTGGGCTTTGCCATCCCTGTGAACCGTGCCCGTTCCATCGCTCAGCAGTTGGTGAGCAGCGGATCTGTGAGTCACGCGATGGTCGGCGTGGCCCTGGAGCCAGTGCGTGAGGCCAACGGGGCCATCGGCCGCGGAGCCAAGGTGCGCAGCGTGATGCCTGGAGGTCCCGCCGCTCGTGGTGGCCTGAAGGACGGCGATGTCGTGCTCGCGGCTGGAGGTCAGCCCGTGAGCGATCCAGCTGATCTCACTCAGCTGGTGGAGCGCCACGGGGTGGGGCGCCCCCTGGTGTTGTCGGTTGAGCGCGGGGGACAGCCGCTCAGCATCAGCGTGACCCCCGTGGAACTGTCGAGCCTGATGCCCCGTTGAGCCCTACTGCTGCTCCCGCAGCACCTCAACGCATTGGGTCACGCACTCTCCATCATCGATGGAGCAGGAGGTGATGCATTCGAAATAGCTGCTCACCGGGTCGGATTCCACCGGGCGGTGATCGGATGCCGGGACGTTCCGATACGCGTTGAAGGCCGATGGATTGGAGCGGAAACGTGGATCCATGGCCAGCGCGCGGAAGGTGATTTCAACCTACGCACAACTTGTGTCTCGTCCAAGAAAAATGAGTCTTCTTGCTTACGGTTGTGTGAAGTTCCGTGATGCTGCCGCGACCTAGGCGGCGGCCTTGCGGGCGGCGTCCTTGGCCTTCTGCTTGTCGCGCTTGGCCTTGCGTTTGGCTTCATCCTCCGCTGCTTGCTGGGCCGCTTCCGCTTCCGCGGCTTCCTCGGCTTTCTTCTCGCGGTAATAGGCGTAATCGCCCCTGTAAAGCACCAGTTCGCCGTCGCGGATCTCCACGATCTTGTTGGCGACGCGGGAGATGAAGTAGCGGTCGTGGCTGACCACCAGCACCGCGCCCTCGTACTCAATCAGGGCATCCTCGAGCATCTGTTTGGCGGGGATGTCGAGGTGGTTGGTGGGCTCATCGAGCACCACCAGATTGCAGGGCATCAGCAACATCAGCGCCAGGGCCAGCCGGGCCTTCTCGCCGCCCGAGAGCTTGCCCACTTCCTTGAACACCGCGTCGTTGCTGAAGCAGAAGCTGCCCAGCAGGGAGCGCACCTGGGTTTGGGTCCAGTCGGGCACCGCCTCGAACAGGGTGTCGATCACGGTTTTGGACAGATCCAGGGCTTCGGCCTGGTTCTGCTCGAAGTAGCCGGCGATCACGTTGTGCTCGCCCAGGCCGGCAAACCCTTCATCCGGCGCCTCGATGCCCATCACCAGCCGCAGCAGGGTGGATTTGCCGGCGCCATTCGGGCCCACGAAGGCGATGCGATCACCGCGCTCCACCTCGAGGTTGGTGCCCAGAAACAGAATCTGCTCGCCGTAGCTGTGGCTGAGGTCTTTGATCTCGGCGATGAGACGACCGCTCCGCGGTGCCGGCGGGAACTGGAAGCGTGGCCCGCTCACGCTCTCGATCGGGGCTTCGATTCGCTCCACCTTGTCGAGCAGCTTCTCGCGGCTCTTGGCCTGGGTGGAGCGGGTGGCGCTGGCGCGGAAGCGATCGATGTAGGCCTGTTGGGTCGCCAGCTCCTTCTGCTGGCGCTCGAACGCCGCCTGGCCGGCCTCACGCTCGAGGGCCTTCTGCTCGAGGTGCTGGCTGTAGTTGCCCAGGTAGCTGCGGGAGATGCCCCGCTCGGTTTCCACGATCTGATTGCAGACCCGATCGAGGAAGGCCCGGTCGTGGCTGATCACCACCAGCGGGCAGGTCTGGCCCACGAGGTAGTCCTCCAGCCACTGGATCGTTTCCACATCCAGGTGGTTGGTGGGTTCGTCGAGCAGCAGTAGATCCGGCTCCTGCAGCAGCACCTTGCCCAGGGCGATCCGCATCTGCCAGCCGCCTGAGTAGTCGCCCACCAGCTGCTCGGCGCCCTCCGGCGTGAAGCCGATCGTGGGCAGCAATTTGTCGATGCGGGCATCGAGCTCGTAGCCGTGCAGGCTCTCGAAGCGGCTCTGCAGGCTGCCCAGCTCGTGGATTAAGTCGTTGAGATGATCGGGGTCTTCCGCAGCCTTCTCTGACCCCATCTCCTCCTCCACCTCGCGCTGGCGGTTGAGCACCGTGGCGGCTTCACCGAAGGCCTGGAACAACTCCTGCCGCACCGTGCGGCGCACATCCACATCGAATTCCTGCTGCAGATACACGATGCGCGGATCGCCCTGCTTCACCACCTGCCCGCTGCTGGGCTCCTCCATCCCGGCGATGATCCGCATCTGGGTGGATTTGCCGGCCCCGTTCACCCCCACCAGGCCAATCCGGTCGCCAGATTTCACCTCCCAGGTGACATCCTTGAGCACCTCACCGGTGGGATAAATCTTCGAGACGCGTTCGAGGCGGAGCAAGGCGGTTGCTGTGGAGGTCGCCGGATGGGATGGACGACCCACCGCAACAACATCATCCCTCTCCACGGTTGTGCCCACCGTGCGCCTCCCCGTTGGGCCTGCAGACTGGCTGCCAGCGGTGAGTGCGGCGGTGCCATGGTGAAGCGGCTCGAGCAGGTGGCAGCTCTGGTGGTGGCCGCTGGCCTGGCGATCGTCAGTTACTGGCTTTTCTTCAGTTGGATGGGGGAAGACCGACGTCCCAGGCGAAGCACTTCAGAGGCCGCCGCGGGCCTTGAGCAGCCATTGCTTGGTCTCGGGGTCGTCCACGCTGGCCAAGTGCGCCTTGACCTCGTCGCGACTGACGGGCAGACCCCAGCTGCTGCCCAGTTCACAGATTCGGCTCAGGGCGCCTGAGGGGTCCTGCAGGGCCTGACGAAACAGCTCCTGGGTGAGGGGCTGATCGCTGCGGATCCGCTCGTAGAGGGCGGGGGCGTTGCCGGCGCTCATGGATTCATCGACCGATCCCCATCACCCTATGAACTGCAGGGCGCGCCGTATCAGCTTCGTGGCGGAAGTTGATCTGTGCCCGGGGGGCTGCACCTGCACCCCCAGCACGCTGCCCTGCGGAGCACCGGTGACGGCTGGCAGGGATCCGCTGACGCCCAGCGCATGCCACCAGGCCAGTAGGGCGAAGGCCAGGGCTTCCCGCTCGCTGCTGCCGATGCCGAGTTCGGACAGGGGGCGGACCACCAGGCCGCGGCAGCGTTGCCGCAGTTGGCGCATCAGGGTGTCGTTGTTGGCACCCCCTCCGGCCACCAGAAGCTCCACCACCGCTGGCCCGCGCTGCAGGTCCTGGGCCACCACGGCAGCCGTGAAGGCGGTGAGGCTGGCCAGGGCATCGGCCGGTTCTTCGGAGCCGCTCTGGTTCAGCTCCTGCAGCCGACGCTCCAGATCGGCGATGCCCAGCTGCTCCCGCCCGGTCGACTTGGGCGGAGCCTGGCGGAAGTAGGACTCCTGTAGCCAGCGCTCCACCAGCTCCTCCTGCACTTGCCCGCGGCCTCCCCAGGCGCCGCCGGCATCAAAGCTCTCGCGGCCTTCGCTGAAGCGCTGTACCGCCAGATCCAGCAGGGTGTTGGCCGGGCCGCAATCCCACCCCTGCACGGCTGCGTTGCGATCCGGTCCGCTGCGAGGCGGCAGCAGGGTGAGGTTGGCGATCCCCCCAAGATTCAGCAGAGCGCGCCAGCCGCCGATGGACGGGAGCAGGGCTGCATCGGTCGCTGGTACCAGCGGTGCACCATGGCCTCCAAGAGCCAGATCGGCAGCCCGGAAGTCAAACACCACGGCCCGCTGCAGCAGTTGAGCCAGAAGGGGCCCCTGCAACAGCTGCCAGCTGGAGCCGCGCTGTTGCTCCACGGGAGGGCGATGCCAGAGGGTCTGGCCGTGGCAGCCCACCAGCGCCGCACGGCGGCGGGGGTCGCAGGCCTGGGCCGCGGCGGCCTGAATTTCGGTGACTGCTTCGCAGAGGGCCAGCAGCTCAGCCGCCGTTGCCCTCCCCCCCTGGCTCAAGTCGATCAGCTGTTGGCGCAGCCCAGGGGGGTAGGCCACAAACGAGCGATCCAGCAGCCGCCAGCGCGGCGATCGGGGGCATCCCCGAAAGTCGGCGAGCACGGCATCCACGCCATCGGCGCTGGTGCCGCTCATCAGACCCAACACCCGCATGGCCACAAAAAAGCCCCCGGTCATTCTCCGGGGGCTTGGGCCAAGGGGCGAGCCTCAGTGGCTCACTTGTTGGGCTGCGGGGTCATGCGCAGGTAGGGCTTGATCTCGGTCACGCCCTTGGGGAACTTGTTGCGGGCTTCCTCGGTGGGGATCGAGGGCACCACCACGCAGTCGTCGCCGTCTTTCCAGTTCACCGGGGTGGCCACCTGGTGGTAGTCGGTGAGTTGCAGGGAGTCGATCACCCGCAGGATCTCGTGGAAGTTGCGGCCGGTGCTGGCGGGATAGGTGATCTGCAGACGCAGCTTTTTGTTGGGGTCGATGATGAACACCGAGCGCACCGTGAGGTTGTTGAGCGAGTTCGGGTGGATCATCCCGTAGAGATCGCTCACCTTCTTGTCCTCATCGGCGAGGATCGGGTAGTCGACGGTGGTGTTCTGGGTCTCGTTGATGTCGCAGATCCAGCCACCATGGCTCTCGGCGGAGTCAACGCTCAGGGCGATGGTTTTGACATTGCGCTTCTCCCATTCGGGGCGCAGGCGCGACACCTCACCCAGTTCGGTGGTGCACACCGGGGTGTAGTCGGCGGGGTGGGAGAACAGCACCACCCAGCTGTCGCCGGCGAAGTCGTAGAGGTTGATCGAACCCAGCTGGGAGTTCTGGGTGAAGTCGGGAACCGTATCGCCGAGCTGCAGGGCCATGGCCAGGACTGGAAAAGATTGCGTGATCAGTGGATCGTGGCACAGCTAGGCCGGCGTCTGACGAGCCCCGGTGTCGAAGAGCACCTGCTTGAGCCTCTCGAGCCCGAGGCCTGAGGTGGCGGAAACGAAGGCCGCCTCTCCATCCAGGCTGCGGACCTGCTCCAAAGCGGAAGCTGGGCAGCGGTCGATTTGATTGGCCACCAACTGGCGAGGCGCCTCGCTGCCGAGCTCATCGAGGATGCGATGCACGGTTTGCAGTTGGTTCTCCCATCCCGGATCGGAGAGATCCACCACCAGCAGGAGTTGATCGGCATCGAGGGCTTCCTCGAGGGTTGAGCGAAACGCCTCCACCAGGGGCGGAGGCAGGTCGCGGATGAAGCCCACGGTGTCAGTCAGCAGAAGGGTTTGAGGGGGGCCACCCTCGGGGTTCGCCTGACGAATGCGCCGCGTGGTGGGGTCGAGGGTGGCGAACAATTTGTTCTCTGCCAGAACCGCCTCGCTGCCCTGGGCCCTGCTGAGGGCATTGAGCAGAGAACTTTTCCCGGCATTGGTGTAGCCCACCAGGGCCATCCGGCTCTGACCATGGCGGTTGCTGCGCAGTCGGGCCCGGTGCTCCCGCAGCTTCTGCACGTCGCGCTGCAGTTTGTCGATGCGGCGCGCGATGGCGCGGCGGTCTTTCTCGAGCTGGGTTTCACCCGGCCCGCGGGTGCCGATGCCTCCACCCTGGCGCGACAGGCTGAGGCCGCGCCCCACCAGGCGTGGCAGCCGGTAGCGCAGTTGTGCCAGCTCCACCTGCAGCCGCCCGGCCCCGCTGTTGGCCCGTTGGGCAAAGATGTCGAGGATCAGTTCGCTGCGGTCGCTCACCGGTAGATCGAGCACGCGCTCGAGGTTGCGGGCCTGCGCGGGGGTGAGCTCCCGATCGGTGACCACGAGAGACGCTCCCAGCCGGCGCGCCTCCAGGGCCGCCTCCCGCACCTTGCCCTCACCCCAGAGCGGATGGGCGGCGTTGTGGCTCTGCCGTTGCGTCACCAGGCCCACGGGCTCCGCTCCGGCGCTGCGCACCAGACCCTCCAGTTCGGCCACCTCACGCCGGGCGGCTTCGGGGTCACTCGGACTCAGCACCAGCAGCATCACCTGCTCCTTGCCAGGGGTGCGCTTCGCGGCAGGTGCAGCCACCTGTTCTGGGGGCTCTAGCTCGCACAGCTCCGCCAGATCCCCGCTCTCCAGGCACTGCCAGGGCTCAGCGGGATCACGGCTGGTGATGTAGGCCGCGGCGGGCCAGTGCCCCCCGGGTTCGGCCGTGTTGGCGTAGCGCAGCCAGAGCTGCGGTTGCAGGTCGAGTCCTACGACCGCCTCACTGGCCTGCGGAGCCAGCTGCTTGGGTTTGCCTGCGCAGGTCACCAGCCGCAGCTCGCCCCCAAGGCGGCGCACACCCCCTGGCAAGCGATGCATCAGTTGTCCCGAGTGCTCCAGGGGACCCACCCACAGCAGGCGGCACAGCCCCCGACCATCCACCACCAGGCTCAAGGGCAGGGCCAGCTCGGCGCTTTCGGCGGCCAGGCGCTGCAGGCTGAGCCAGTCGAAGCCGTGCCCCTCGGGGTGGCGGCGGTGGCTGATGCGCTCCAGCCGACGGGTTTGCGCGGGCCGCAACCCGCTGGTTCGGCCCAGGAGGGCGGATTGCTTCAAGGGGTTCCGTTGGGCTTGGGCCGCTTGATCAGCAGGCAGCGCACGCCGGCGGCCTTGGCGCTGGCTTCATCTTCGGGGCTGTCACCGATGTGCCACACCTGCTCAGGCCCGAGCTCCAGCAACTGCAGGGCCTGCAGCAGCGGTTGTGGTTCCGGCTTGGCTGCTCCCACCGCTGAGGACACCACGACGGCATCGAGCAACGGCTCCAACCCCAGGGCTGCGAGCAGGGGGATCAGGCGTTGGTCAAAGTTGCTCACCACCGCCAATTTCAGGCCGGCCTCGCGCCAGCGCCCCAGGTGCTGCAGCACATCGGGATAGACCAGCCAGGGCCCCGGTTCGGCGAAGTGCTCAAACAGAGCGGTGGGAAAGGCCTCCGGCAGTGGCTCGGCATGCCCACTGGCCTCGAAGCAGGCTGCGATGAGATCGCTCCACCATTGCTGCTCCGCCCTCTGAAGAGCCGCGCCGCTCAGCCCTGGGAAGGCCAGAGGCGGGGCTTGGCGAAACAGGTGAGGGAACACCCTGTTCAATGTCTCTGGATCGGCGCTGATGCCGTGCTGTTCGGCGATGGCGGCGTAGCTGTCTCCCACCGATTGGCGCAGGCCGATCAGGGTGCCCATCGCATCGAGCAGCAGGCCTTGCGGTCGCAGGCTCATAACCAGGTCGCCAACCAGCCGCCGGCTACCCGCAATTGCTGCTGGAGACCCGGCATCCGTGCCATGTAGGCCAGGCGCCTCAGCTGGAACGCCGGGGCACCCGCCAGGGTCAGGCCCATCCCGGTGATGCTGGCCTGACCGATCCCCAGGCCCAGCATCTCGCCGAGGTCGTTCCAGTTGAAGGCCTGCAGGGGCTCCCCATGGGCCTGGTGCTTCAGGTTGCTGCTGATACAGCTCGCTTGTTGATAGGCCACCTGCGCTGTGGCGGGATGGCTGGCCTGGTCGGCATCGCGGAAGGGGCAGGCCGCGGCATCCCCAAGGGCATACAGATCGTCAGCCCCGATCACCTGCAGGCAGCTGTTGCAGATCAGACGGCCGCGGGGATCGAGGGGCAGCGGCGGGTTCAGGTCCGGCACACGGCCAGCTAGACCACCCGTCCAAATCACGGCATCGCAGCTCAAAGCCTCGCTGTGCTGGGCGTCCGCGCCGGCCCGTTGCAGGGTCAGGCTCTCCGCTTGGACCGCGATGACCGAGGTGTTGGTGCGCAGGCGGATGTCGCGTTTGAGCAGGGCCTGGCGGGCCTGATCCCGGTTGAAGGCCTTGGATCCGGGGAGCAGGTCGGCCCCCTGTTCGATCACCTCCACGATGGCGGCCCCCTGGAGCAGGTCGGCGAGCTTGCAGCTCAGCTCCACTCCGCTGGCACCGGCCCCGACGACCACCAGGCGCTGCAAGGGGCGTTGCCGCTCCCTCAGCCGTTGCACTACGGCTTGCAGGCGTTCCACATCCTCGAGGCTGCGGAAGCTGAGGGCATGCTCCAACACCCCTGGAATGCCATAGGTTTCGGCGCGCCCACCGGTGGCCACCACCAGGGCTTTGTAGGGCAGTTCCCGGCCGGAGCTGGTCTCCACGATTTTGCGACTGGTGTTGATCCGCGTTGCTCGTTCCTGGAGCCACACCACCCCGGAACCCGCCAGCAGCTGTTGGTAGCGCGGCGCAATTTCCCAGCGGCGCATCTCGCCGCTCAGCAGCTCGTAGAGCAGCGGCAGAAAGAGAAAGCGCTCCTGGGGTTCCAACAGAACCACAGGCGTTGGATTCGGTGCTGCCGCCAGTTGCAGGGCGCTGTTCAGGCCGGCAAAGCCTCCACCGATCACCACCACCGCTGCGGGCTCAACCTCGGCTGGGGGCACGGCGGATGCGGGCGATGAAGGGCTTGCCGAACCCTAACCATCTCCCTCCACATTGGAAGATGGTGCGATGAGCACCACTGCGCCCAGCCTCGATCCCCAGGTCGCCTGTGAGGAGCTCAGGCAGCGCAGTGCCCTCGAGCGCATGCGCTGGGGTCTGGAGCAGTTCGGCGAGGGGTTTGCCCTCACCACCAGCTTTGGTATTCAGGCCGCGGTTTCGCTGCATCTGGTCAGCCAGCTGGATCAGGCGGTGCCCGTGATCTGGGTGGATACCGGTTATCTGCCGCCCGAGACCTACCAATACGCCCAGACCCTGTTGGATCGGCTGGGGCTGAAGCTGCATGTGGCTCAAGCGAGCATGAGCCCGGCCCGCATGGAAGCACTGCACGGTCGCCTCTGGGAAACGGGGCAAGTGGATGACCTGGAGACCTACCACCGCATCCGCAAGGTGGAGCCTCTCGACCAGGCCCTCAACGATCTGGCCGTGACCTGCTGGGCCAGCGGCGTGCGCGGCGGTCAGACCGATCACCGCAAAGGCATGCAGCCGCTTCAGCTGGTGCGTGGCCGCTGGTCCCTGCGACCCCTGCTGGAGTGGACCAATAAAGAGGTCTTCTATTACATGCAGGAGCACGGCCTGCCGCAGCACCCCCTCTTTGATCAGGGCTACTCCACGGTGGGCGATTGGCACTCCAGTGCCCCTGACGACGGCAGCGTCAGCGGTCGCGCCACCCGCTTCGGTGGCTTGAAGCAGGAGTGCGGCATTCACCTGCCTGGCATGGCGGGCGAGGGCATCTGAGGTGCCTGAGCTGTTGCTGGTCGGCAACAGCCGTTGGCACTGGGCCGAGCGCCGTGCGGGGGTGCTGCACTGTTGGCATTCCGATGCGCCAGTCGAAGCCCCTGATCTGAGCGCCTTGCAACTCTGGGCCGCGGTGGGTGCTGTGCCCCCCCAGATCAGCCTGCCACCTGCCCGTGAACTGCAGCTGGAGCAGATTCCCTTGCGGGAGGTTCCGCCCTGGTTGGGTCTCGATCGCGCCCTCGCCTCTTGGAGAGCCTGGACCCAGCAAGAGGGTCCGGTGCTTGTGGTGGATGCGGGCACCTGCTTGAGCTTCACCTGTGTGGATGGATCAGGTGCGTTCCTTGGGGGCCGGCTCAGCCCCGGATTGCTCCTGCAACTGCGCAGCCTCGGACGAGGCACAGCCCAACTGCCGCTGCCGGCGCCACTCGCTGGCGATCAGGTTGCGCGAGAGGCCATGGAGCTCTGGCCCCAGGACACCGAGACCGCAATGCTCCAGGGCTGTCTGAAGGCGATGGCGGCCGCGGTGATGCAAGCCGTAGCTGATCTGCCGAGCCCTGGAGGCTCAGCCGACGGCTGGACCGTTTGGCTCACCGGTGGTGATGCCCCCGCGCTGTCTGAGCTTTTGGAGCCGGCAACGGGGAGCCTGCGGCAGGCCCCCAATCTGTGTCTGGAGGCCCTGGCGGCTTTGGCCTTCAGCTGAGGCCGAGGTCGTTGAGGATGTCGTCGGCCATGGTTTCGGCTTTCACCTTCAGATAGACCTTTTCGATCTTGCCCTCGGCATCCACCACAAAGGTGTGGCGCATCATCCCCATGTATTCGCGGCCCATGAATTTCTTGAGGCCGTAGCTGCCATAGCTCTCGGCCACCGGGCAGGGCTCGGCATCACTGAGCAGGTTGAACGGCAGGCTGTATTTGGCGATGAACTTGCCGTGGCTTGTCGCTCCGTCTTTGCTGATCCCCAGAACGACGATGCCGTGCTGTTCAAAGCTGGACCATTGATCGCGGAAATTGCAGGCTTCTTTGGTGCAGCCGGGGGTGTCGTCCTTCGGATAGAAGTAGATGACCACCCGCTTGCCGCGGAAGCTGGCCAAGCTCACGGTGTCACCGTTTTGATCGGGCAGGCTGAATTCAGGCGCAACGTCTCCGACCTGCAGGGCCATGGGGGTTGGTGTCACTCACTGGCCGGAGCCTAAGAGGCGTGCCGTCACCCCTGCCCCAGCTCTGGTTGCTTCCGCTCGATGGATCGAGCTCCGCCGTTCTCTCGCTGCAGGAGGAGCAGTGGTGCGCGGCGCTGCCCGAGGCGCTGCAGCCGCGTTATCGCTCCAGTCGCTCCCAGCTGCGGCAGTGTGTGGCCGATGTGCTGGGCTGCGGGCCGGAACAGGTGGCGCTGCAGAGCCCGCCGGCCCAGCCACCCCGGTTGAACGACGCTCAGGGCTACGTGAGCATCAGCCATAGCGGGGATCGTCTGCTGCTGGCCTGGTCGCCGGCCCCGATCGGTGTCGATCTCGAGCGGTCGGATCGGCCGCTGCAGGCTGAGCTGCTGGCGCAGCGTTTCTTCCCGCCCCCGGAAGTGGAGGCGTTGATGGGCCTGCCGTTGGCCCAGCGCGCGGGTCGTGTGCTCGAGAGCTGGGTGCGGAAGGAGGCCGCGATCAAGTGGCGTGGCTCGAGCTTGGCGAGTGATCTGCGCCATTGGTGCTGGAACCACGCACAGCAGGAGCTGATCCACCTGGAGCAGGGCTGGAAGCCTGACTGCGCCGTTCATCTGCGCGACGGTTGGTGCTGCGCTGCGGTCGGCGATGGGGTGCTCTCGGCGCAGTGGAGATGATTTTTTGCGTGGGTAATTCTTAAAACAAAGAGCACTTCGTCGTGCTCGCTACCGCAGCCTCGCCATACCGGGGATGTCTTCTCTCGCAAACCCATGCGCAAGGCACTCCTTCCCTTGGCTGGTGTTGGTTTTCTGATGGCGGGCCTGTCCGCGCAGGCCATCCCCCAATCAGGTCCCACCACCATCAACTCGGATCAATCCGGCGTTCGCTTCGGTGCTCCGACCTTCATCCTGCCTTCCGGTGAGCTGCCGACCCAAACCGCCCGTGCGGTGAGCTACGGCTTTGTTCGCTCCAACACCCTGCTGCCCCTGGGCGGCACCCAGGTGATCCAGAACCCTGTTCCTCAGGACCTCTCGGATCTGTCCGGTTGGTCCAAGGATGAGCTGCAGGCCGGCCTGCAGAAGGAATATGACGTGGATGTGGTCGCTGTGGCCAACTTCCTGTATTCCCCCAAAGGCCAAGAGTTCCTGCTGCAGAGCATTCAGCAGAACAACTACACCCCCTACTACAGCCAGCAGCACAGCCTGCAGGCCGTGCGTAGCGCCATCATTCTCGATTCCGCCGACGGCAAGCTGTCGAGCTACGGGATGATGAAGAAGCTGCCCACCGACCAGCGTCTGCAGGGCTCGATGAAGGTGTGTGATGTCAATGACATCAACAACAGCCAGCGCGCCACCTCGCTGCTCAGCTGGTACATGAACACCCCCGCCTGCATCGCGGCCTACACCGCCGAAGCTCCTGCTCCGGCCAAGGTCGCCCCTGTGCGTGGTCTCTGGTGAGTTTCTGCAGGTCCGTTGTGGCTTGAAGACTCAAAGCCCCGGCTTAGGCCGGGGTTTTTTGTTGGCCGATCAGCAGACGGTGCTCGAGTCGCTGGGGCAGGGGTGTTTGGGCCATGGCCTTCACGGTGTCAACGAGCCCTGCAATCTCGTTGGCGTTCAGGCACGCCGACAGTCGCTGCCGGTAAGGGGCCTGAGGGGCGAACCAGCGCTGCAGCACGGCCTCGTTGAGGGGCAGCTCCAGATGTTCCGTCCAGCTCCGCCAGCTGATCTGCCAGCCCTGTTCGCTGAGGGCCTTCTCCAGTTCAGCTGGGTTGGGGCTGGCGCTCAGGCGGCTGCTTTCGAGCGGAAGCACTCGCTCCAGCAGCGGTTTGACGTTGGAGGGCAACTGCGGCAGTTGCAGCAGGGCCGCGGCTGGACCCAGTTGTGGATCGCTAAAGAGCAGGCGCAGGTTGGCTCCCGCTTCGGCAAGGGAACTGAGCTGGGCGGCTGTCTCTCTTAGAGCCTCGGCGCTGAGCTGTTTGAAGGGATGCCGGCCCCCAATCCATTCGAAGCACTGCGCCGGGGCGAGCTGCGCCCGGAATTCCGAAAGCTGGCCTGTCATCAGCTGCGGCCGTTGCAGGCTGTCGAGCAGCTGCAGCTGCGCCTCCAGGCGTTCGGCATCGTCGTTGCTTGCGGCTTGAATCACCACGCCACCCTCGGGGGTGTGCTGCAGGGGATCAAGGGCCCAGAGCAAGGAGTGGGCTTCGAGGATCAGCACCCGGTCATGGCGCCGCCAGCTCACCCCACTCCACAGCTCCTGCCTGAGTCGATCGAGCCGTTCTCCCTCACTGCCGGATTGCCGTTGCAGCCAGCGCTCCAGGGCCGGGTCGTCGGGACTACTGCTGAGAATGTCTCCCAGTTCCTGTTGGTGCTCAACCGCGGCCGCCAACTGGGCCGCCCGCCGGCGCTGCAGCAATTGGCGGCGCTCCCCTTCCCAGCCCAGTTCCCCGGGCTGCCAGAACACCTGCCCCTGCAGGTTGCCCGGGAGGTATTGCTGAGCCACCCAGTGTTCGGCGTAGGCATGGGGGTAGCGGTAGCCCACGCCATCGCCGAAGGCCTTGCCATCGCGGTTGGCATCGCGCAGGTGGGATGGCACCTGCTGCTGACTGGTGGCCTTCACGCTCTTGAGCGCATCGAAGAAGCCCAGCAGGCTGTTGCTCTTGTCGGTGCCCGCCAGATACAGGGCCGCTTGCGCCAGGGGGTAGAGCCCTTCCGGCAGGCCCACCCGCTCAAAGGCCGCGGCGCAGGCTTCCACCACCACCATCGCCTGGGGATCCGCCAGGCCGATGTCTTCGCCAGCGGAGATCAACATGCGGCGAAAGATGAAGCGGGGGTTCTCTCCGGCCTCCACCATTCGCGCCAGCCAGAAGAGGGCTGCGTCGGGATCGCTGCCCCGCAGGGATTTGATGAAGGCGCTGATGGTGTCGAAGTGGGCATCGCCTTGTTTGTCGTAGAGAACCGCCCGTTGCTGAATCGACTCCTCGGCGATCGACAGACTGATGCTGATGCTGCCGTTGGCATCGGGCTCGGTGGTTTCCACCGCCAGCTCCAGCGCATTGAGCAGGCTGCGGGCATCTCCGCCGGCCACATCCACCAGGTGTTCGGCGGCCTCGGGGGCGATGGCGATGGAGCGGTTGCCATAGCCCCGCTCAGGGTCCCGAAGGGCCCGTTGCAGCAGTTCATGCAGATGCCTGTTCTGCAGCGGTTGCAAGCGGAACAGGCGTGAACGGCTGACCAGCGCTTTGTTGACCTCGAAGAAGGGGTTTTCCGTCGTGGCCCCGATCAGGGTGACCGTTCCGTTCTCCACCCAGGGGAGCAGGGCGTCCTGTTGGGCACTGTTGAAGCGATGCACCTCGTCGATGAACAGCAGGCTTCGCAGGCCGTGTTGATCCAGGCGCCGCCGCGCCTCCTCCACTTCGGCGCGCAGGTCTTTCACCCCGGCCAGAACCGCGTTGAGGCTGCTGAAGTGGGCGCGCGTGCTGGCGGCGATGATCCTCGCCAGGGTGGTTTTGCCCACGCCGGGCGGGCCATACAGGATCAAATTGCCGACGCGATCGGCCTGGATCGCGCGCCGCAGTAAGCGACCGGGGCCGAGGATCTCCTCCTGGCCCTGGAAGTCGTCGAGGCTGCGGGGGCGCAGTCGATCGGCCAGGGGGGCGAAGTTCTGGCGCAGCTGCTCGCCGCGGTGGCTGAACAGGTCGCTCACGCCGCTCGGTATCCAGTGCTCATCATCCGCTGAAAAACCGCGTCGGCTCCTTTAGGTTGCGCTGATCTGTCGATGACCTGTGCGGCGCTCTCTGGCCCCCTTGCCTCTCGTTGCCCTGCTGGCGAGTTGTGGAGCCCAGCCGCCGGCGAAGACCCCGCTCTCGGTGCAGGTCGAGAGCATCGGTGAGGCTGAGTTCAACCCCTCCATCGACGTCATCAGCGTTCTCAGCTCCACCACGGATGTCGCCCTGAGGCCTGAAACCGATGGCCGGGTGGTGAAGATTCTGGTGACCCAGGGCCAGCAGGTGAAGGCCGGTCAGCGGATCCTCGTGCTCGACAACGTGCAGCAGTCGGCCCAGCTGAATGCCTCTCAGGCTGAAGCACGAAAAGACCGACTGAATGCAGAGCGCTACATCTTCCTGAATGAACAGGGGGCTGTTTCAACGAAGCAGCGTGATCAATATGTGACGCAAGCCATTCAATCGCGCGACAAGGTCAAGGCAGATGCCGCCACGCTTGGATATAAATACGTTACGGCTCCGATTAACGGAGAAATCGGCGATCTCGACACAGTCAAGATCGGCGATTATGTGAAGCAAGGTCAGGCGATCACTGGCATTGTTGACAACTCCAGCCTCTGGACCCTGATGGATGTTCCAGCCACGCAGGCGCTCAGCGTGAAGTTGGGGCAACCAGTTCGGCTCGCGACGCAGACGAATCCACCTATGACCGCCAATGGCAAGGTGGTGTTCATCTCTCCCTATTTCGGCGTGAGTGGTTCTTCTTCGTCGCCCAATACGGTGCTTGTGAAAGCGGTGTTTCCCAATTCAAATGGTGCGTTGAAGACGGGTCAGTATGTGAAAAACAAGATTATCACGGGCAGTAGCCGTCAGTTGTCGGTCCCTGTGAATGCTGTACTGATGCAGGCCCAGCAACCCTTTGTTTATAGGGTTGTCACCCTCTCTCAGGCGCTTCCCAAGATCAAGGCCTCGACGACGCTCCCAGATGCCATGAAGAAGAAGTTGGAGGCTCTACCGCCTGCAACCCCGATCGTGGTGCAGGTGCCTGTTCAACTGGGGCAGCTCCAAGGCGACCGCTACCCGTTGATTTCCGGTCTGCAAAAGGGTGAGCGCATTGTGGTCAGCAACACAGCGCTATTGCGTACGGGATTGCCAGTGAAGATTGGCCCATCGGCCGCGAACTGAGGACCTGCCATGTCGCTTTCCGATAATTTCATCAAGCGTCCGGTTCTCACAACCGTCTGCAGCATCTTGATCGTCTTGGTTGGCTTGATTGCCATCCCAACGCTTCCGATTGAAAACCTCCCGAATATCGCTCCGCCACAGGTTCAGGTCACTGCCACCTACGCCGGAGCGAATTCTCTGGTCACTGAGCAGGCGGTCACCAATGTGCTCGAGCAGCAGATCAATGGTGTGCCTGGTGCGGCCTATATCTCCTCGTTGAGCACCAACACGGGCTCCAGCACGGTCAACGTCTTCTTTGACGAAGACACCGATATCAATATTGACCAGGTGAACGTGCAGAATCGCGTGTCCCTGGCGATGCCTCAGCTGCCCTCCCAGGTGAGCAGCACAGGCGTCTCGGTGTTGCAAACCACGCCATCGATTCTGCTCGCCTATCAGGTGGGCTCGACTGAGGGGCAGTTCGACCGCTCTTACATCAATGGATTGATCTACGAGCAGCTCTACTACCAGCTTGAACGCATCCCGGGCGTGGCCCAGGCCACGTTGTTTGGCGGCAGCAACCCCGCCTTCTGGCTCTTCGTTGACCCCGACAAGCTGACGGCCAACCAGCTCACCGCTGATCAGGTGGTAACGGCAGTACGCAGTCAGAACTCGGTCGCCATCGGTGGCTTGGTGGGTGGTCCGCCAGCTGGTGGTAACCAGATGTTCACTTACCCGATTCTTGTCGAAGACAACGGCAACCTCGTTTCTGTTGAGCAGCTGAACCAATTGATTGTGGGTAAGTCGCCTGCTGGCAATCTCTTGCGCCTCAAGGATGTGGGTGAAGCTTCCTACGGCTTCAACACCTATTCCACTGCTGGTGTTGATATTGCGAACCACCCGGCCATCACGGTTGGTGTTTACCAGACACCTGAAAGTAACGCTCTACAGGTGAGTGAGGCTGTGGTCGCGCTGATGGATCAGTTCCGCAGTCAGGTGCCCCCAGGGATCACGATCACGGAGATCTACAACGTAGGCCAGTTCATTGAATCTGCTGTTGACGGTGTGACCGATGCCCTCGGTTTGGCCATCGTGCTCGTGCTGGTGATTCTGTTCCTGTTTCTGCAGGACTGGCGGGCCACCGTGGTGCCGAGCCTGGCGATTCCGATTTCCCTGGTGGGCACCTTTGCCTTCATCAAGGCCTTTGGTTTCTCTATCAACCAGCTCACCTTGCTGGGCTTGGTGTTGGCCACCGGTTTGGTGGTCGACGACGCCATCGTGGTGATTGAGGCCGTGGCCAAGAACCTTGAGAGCGGCATGCGACCCCGGCAGGCGGCACTGGCTTGCATGGGTGAGTTGATCGGAGCGCTGATTGCCACCTCCTTGGTGCTGATGGCTGTGTTTGTTCCGGTGGCCTTCTATCCAGGTGGTATTGGCATCATCTATCGCCAGTTCGCTCTCACGATCGCCTTCGCAATCGCCATCTCCACCTTCAACGCCCTCACCTTCTCTCCGATGATGGCGGGCTTGATTCTCAAAACCGAGAAGCCGCCCAAGCCCAAAGGTTGGACCTGGACGGTGGCAGGCATCGTGATTGGTTTGGCATTTGGGCGCTTCAGTGCCGCTTCCTTCGGCGTCGGTGCCTACATCGTTGGAGTGCTGCTCTTCGGTTTTGCAGGAAGCCGCCTGGCCTCAATCTTCGATGGTTTCAACGACGCCTTCCATCGTCTGGAGCAGAACTACGCCAAGTTGCTCAGGCTGCTGATCGATCGCCGCCGGTTGATCCTGATGGGCCTGGCCGGTGGCATTGTCATCACCGCGATTGCCTTCAATGCCCTTCCCTCAGCCTTCATCCCTGAGGAAGATCAGGGTTATGGCCTCGGTATCTTCCAGCTTCAGAACGGCGCCTCCCTGTCTCAAACACAGAAGGTGGGTGCGCAAATCGCCCAGGTTTTAAATGAGGAAGATGACATTGTTGCCGGCAGTGTGATCAGTGGTGCCGGCTTCAATGGCAATAGCCCCGATCAGGGTGTGTTCTTCTTCGGTCTTAAACCACTTGAGGAGCGCTCGGGAACCGACAACAAGGCTCCGGCGATCGTCGCCAGGCTCAACAAGAAGCTCTCCAAATTCGATACGGGTCTTGCTGTAGCAGCTCAGCCCCCTGCGATTCCAGGCTTCTCTGCGCAGGGTGGTTTCTATTTCCAGTTCAACGATCTCAGCAACGGCGCTTACACCTTCACGCAGCTCAACGACTTGGCTGAGCAGCTCGTGAGCACTGGCCAGGCCAGTGGTCAGTTCTCCACTCTCTACACCCAGTTCGTGCCCAGTGCACCGGCCTTCGGCCTGAAGATCGACCGCTCAATCCTCGGTGCCCTCAATGTGGATTTCCAGCAGGCGATGCAGACCATCGCTGTGCTGGCAGGGGGCAACTATTCCGGCCTCACCTATGAGAGCGGTCAGGTGCGCAACATCTACGTGCAGTCGCAGCCGGATCAGCGCAGCAATCTCGATGACGTTCTCAGCTACTACGTTCGCAACCGCGACGGGAAGATGGTGCAGGTCTCTGAGTTTGCCGAGGCCGATCTCACCAGTGCACCTCCGGTGATCAGCCACTACAACCTCTACCGAACGATTCTGGTGCAGGGGGCTGAAGCGGTCGGCAAGAGCTCTGGCCAGGCGCTCACAGCGATTCAGAACATCTTTAAAAGCCTCGATTTCAACAACATCGGCTATGCCTTCACAGGTATCGCAGCGCTCCAGCTCTCCGCCGGCAGCGCCAGTGTGCTGGTGTTTGCCCTCGGCATCCTGATCGTGTATCTGGTGCTTTCGGCGCAATACGAGAGCTATGTCACGCCGGTGATCATCTTGATGACGGTGCCTCTGGCCATGCTCGGTGCCCTGGTGTTCTTGGCAGTGCGTTCGATCGATCTCAACATCTATGCCCAGGTGGGGTTGGTCACGTTGATTGGCCTTGCCGCCAAGAACGGCATCTTGATCGTGGAGGTGGCTGAACAGCACCTGGAGGCGGGAATGTCCATTCCAGAAGCAGCGATGGCGGCAGCGGAGTCGCGGATGCGTCCGATCCTGATGACCGCCATTGCCTCGCTCGCTGGCTTCTTGCCCCTGGTGGTGGCCACCACCGCCGGTGCCAATAGTCAGCAGTCGCTGGGTACGGTGATCTTTGGTGGTCTGCTGGTGGCCACGGTGCTCTCTCTGGGTGTGGTGCCGCCCTTCTACGTGGCCATCAAGAATCTCGAGGAGCGCTGGTTTGGCAGCGAAACTCGCTCTGAACAGGCCTCTTGATCCTTTCCCTTGGATCAATCTGAGGCATCTGACGGCCCATCTAAGTCCAGGCGGAACATCATCATTTTCTGCACCAGGTAGATCAGCAGAGCTGTACTCCAGCCAGCCATCATCACCCCGTTGACCGCTTGACCAACGCTGAGCAATTGCCAGCATTTCGCCAGGGTGAGGTCGCCGTATCCCACGGTGGTAAAAGTGATCCCGGAAAAGTAAAGGCTGGCTTCCAGGCCTTGAATGGCACCCACTTGGCGGTAGACCCAGGCCCAAAGCAGGATCTCAAGAAACAAGGTGGCCGCCGTCAGCAGCGCTCCCGCGCCGATGACCACCAACCGCCGGCTGCTGCTCACTGAATACCAGGCAACGATGCGTTTGGAGTTCACCAGATCGGCCTGAAGCGATGTCACCAGGGTGTGGATGATCGTCGTGGTGACGATCATCGCGATCACGATTCCTGGAAGCCTCCCGATCTCCGGGCAGCGTGAAAGAGCCGTGGTTGTAGGCAGGTTCGTGATCACGATGCCTGCGGTTGCTGTGCTCGCCAGCAGGATCAACTGGCTCTGCTTCCAGCTCATCGGTTGCCTCATGCTTTGAACAGCCAGCCCTTGAAGCGTCGCGTTAGCAATGGCATCAGCCAGTAAGTGAGAATCATCACGGTGATTCCTGTGTTGATCACGAGGCGAAGAGGCTGGGGCCAGGATCCAATTAGCAAGCCCAGCAGTGGGGCCATCAAGAGGGACAGACCGGCCACACCAAACCAGACCAGAAGCGCTTGTTTGTAGCGCTTGGGTGGCGTCTGCCGGGTTTGCCCGGGCAGTTGGAACCAAGGCTCCAAGCCCGAGAGCATCCTGACGGCTTCCGGCTCGCTGATCAACGGTTGCACGCGTTCCAGCCAGTGATGCCGAGCGTCCGATTGCATCCAGGCGTTGAGCTGTTGGCAGGTCTCGAACTGAACCACGATCACGTGATCGCTCGAGACGCCCAGCTCAGGGCGCAGGATGTGTGCCCCGAGGTAGCCGTTGAAGTTTCGAGCGTCCGCCGCAATGCCCTTCAACCATTCTTCGTAGCCCGCTTCTCGACCTGGCCTGACGCGATGCGTGATCACGGCCGTGACGGAAATGCTGGGATCCATTCAGGCGCTCAGTTCCTTCGGGGACGTTATCGGCGATAACGGTTGAGGGGCATGGCTGCTGAGCGCTTTGAGCCTTCCGGCTGATGCTTAGGTGATCACGGTGGGGCGATCCATACCGGTGCGGGTCTTGATCTCCGCCAGCTGATCGATGGCCGCGATCAAATCGCCGAGGGCAGCCTGGGCGTCTTGATCGAGGTTGCCACTGGGGGGCACATAGCTCTCCAGATACACCCGCAGGGTGGCGCCTTGGGTGCCGGTGCCGGAGAGGCGCAGCACCACGCGGCTGCCATCGTCGAGCAAGAGGCGCAGCCCTTGGCCACTGGTGAGGGAGCCATCCACCGGATCGGTGTAGGCGAAGTCATCCGCGGTGCTGATGCGGCGACCTGCAAAGTTCTGCCCAACCAGCTCGGGAAGCATCGCTTTGAGGCGGTCGTAGAGGCCATGGGCCTTCTCGCTGGCGATCGCTTCGTAGTCGTGCCGGGAGTAGTAGTGCCGTCCGAAACGCTTCCAGTGGTCGTTCATGATCTCGGCCACCGAGCAGCGCTTGCGGGCCAGGATCTGCAGCCAGAACAGCACTGCCCAGAGACCGTCTTTCTCGCGGATGTGATTGCTGCCGGTGCCGAAGCTTTCCTCGCCGCAGAGGGTGATGCGATCGGCATCGAGCAGGTTGCCGAAGAACTTCCAGCCCGTAGGCGTTTCAAAGCAGGCGATGCCCAGCTCTTTGGCCACCACATCCACAGCGGCGCTGGTGGGCATCGAACGGGCAACGCCGGAGAGGCCCTTGGCGTAGCCCGGAGCGAGGGTGGCGTTGGCGGTCAACACCGCCAGGCTGTCGCTGGGGTTCACGAAGCAGCGGTTGCCCAAGATCATGTTGCGATCGCCATCACCGTCGCAGGCGGCTCCGAAGCGATAGGCATCGCTGTGCATCAACAGCTCAGCCAGGTCATGGGCATAGGTGAGGTTGGGGTCAGGGTGACCGCCACCGAAATCCTCGAGGGGGATGCCGTTGCGCACCGTGCCCGCGGGCGCTCCCAGCAGACCTTCCAATAGGCGGGTGGCGTAGGGACCTGTCACCGCATGCATCGCATCGAAGGCGATCGGGAAGTCGCTGCGGATCAGATCGCGAATCTGCTCGAAGTCGAACAGTTTCTGCATCAGGGCGATGTAGTCCTCCACCCCATCGATCACCTCGAACTTGAGCTCGCCGATGCTGTGCTGCCCGGGTGCGTCCAGGTTGATCGCTGCGCTGTCGCAGATCCGATAGCCATCGAGGGTTTGACTGCAGGCGAAGATCGCATCGGTGAGGGATTCAGGTGCCGGGCCCCCATTAGCGCCGTTCACCTTCACCCCGAAGTCGCCGTCGGGCCCGCCTGGGTTGTGGCTGGCGGAGAGGATGATCCCGGCGGTCGCCTGGTGTTGGCGAATCAGATGGGAGGCCGCGGGGGTGGAGAGGATGCCGCCGGTGGTGGTGATGATCCGGGCCACACCGTGGGCGGCGGCCATACGGCTGATCACATCGATGGCACGGCGGTTGCCGTAGCGACCATCTCCGCCTACCACCAAGGTGCCGCCGGAGATGCCGGGCACGGTGCGCAGGATCGCTTCGATGAAGCTCTCGAGATAGTGCGGAGTTTCGAATTGACGACTGCTTTTCCGCAGGCCTGAGGTCCCCGGCTTTTGATCGCTGAAAGGCTTCTCGAGAGCGATCTGAAGCACGCTGCTGGTCATCGCTGGGGGCCACGGGGGCACCAAATTAAACCGTTGTTCCAGCTTCAGCGTTGCCGGCCGGCCAGTTAACTGCCGCCGAAGCCAAAGCCGCTCTTTTTCTTCTCGGGAGAGGCACCCGGGCCTTTGGGATCTGGAGCCGGTTTCTCAGCGCTGCGGCACACCAGCAGGATCCGCTCGGCGGGATCTGTGATGGCGGCACGCCGTTCAAAGCTGTTGCTGCTGGCGGTGCGGGCCCGTTCCGTGATGCTCCAGAGCAGGTCTTTGCAGCTGGCAGGAAGGCGCGGATGATCCAGAAGCGGATCGGCTAGATCGCGGGCTGCCTTGCAGCGTTCTTCGCTGTTTTCACGGGCGCAGGCGATGGTGACCAATTGCACTTCCCGCAGGCTCTCGGCGCTTGGGAAGGGCACGTAGCCCTGGGCCCGCAGCGGCTCGGCTGCACCGACGAGGCAGGCACCGCTCGAGAGCAGGGCTGCGGCCAGGGCCTGATGCAGAGCGCGCATGGGTTCAGAGGCAGGCCCGCCCATCTTGGATCGAAACGGCCCGTCGCAGGGCTTGTTTCAGCCAAGAACCAGCTTTCTGCTCCGTCTGGGGTGCAACAGATCAATCCAGAGGGTATGAATCCATCCCTCGTCTTTGCCCTGCCACAGCACCAGCAGAACATGACCTCGGCGCTGGATCCGCATGGCAGTTCTGCGGGAACACCCCTGCATAACGCTGCCTCGATGGGCACCGCCCAAAACCTGCGGGTTGGCTTCCCAATGGCGAAGAAAGCCGGTGCATCGCCCGTAAGCTTAAGCGCCGCTTGCAAGGCGTGCCCATCGGTGGTTGTCAGTGTTGATCAACTCAATGCTTTCGATTTGCTGGTCTGGCTGAGAACTGGAGAGAGGGCTGCTGATCGGCTGCGCTGTACTCAGCCCACGGTCAGTCGTTCCGCCAAGCACGTGTCGTCGGTGTTCGGACTCGATCTCCGTCGTGTTGGAGGGGAGTGGAGTTTTTCGGGTGATCCCGATCTGCTCAATCACCTGCGCGAGGTGCACCAGCAGAGCCGCTGGCTGCGTGACCAGCCCCTGCGGCTGGAGGCTCAATACTGCAACGGTCCGCTCTTGCTCGACCCTTGCCCCGACGGATGGATCTGCGGAGGGTTTGATTTTTTAGAGATCCATACGCCGCTGGATTTGTTGCGGAAGGGCGTGATTGATGCCTGGCTCGGGGTGTATCCCGATGTGCCGCAGGATGATCCGGAGTTCGCCGTGATTCATCTCACGCGCCAACCCACATTGTTGACCCTGCCCGAGGGGCATCCCTTGTTGCAGAGGGGAGCGGAGATCACCCTGGAGGATCTCCGCTCCTTTCCCTCGCTGGCCCTGCCGGATGGCGCTTTCCCCAGGATGGAGGCCTATCTCAGGGCCCAAGGCCTCTGGACAGGTGTGTCCCGCGCGCCTCGCTATCAACTCGCGAAATGGGAGGGGCTCGCAATCGAGCAGCTGATGGTTGGTTATGCCACCGGCTACACCCTCAAGCTCTTCCCCTTGCCTT
>VGPT01000017.1 GCA_016882485.1 Cyanobacteria bacterium M_surface_10_m1_298 | reverse complement strand
GGGTTTCTGCAGGGCTGGGTTCGGCAACCGGATGATCTCCGGATCCGCGAACAGGTTGTAGAGGAAGGGACCGACGTCCTGAATGCGCTCAGGACCGCCGAGGTTCAGCAACACCACGCCGACCTTGGCCATGCCCCAGACCGATCAGGAAACAACAGGGGGGAGCGTAACGCTGCCGGCCGAGGGCTGGCCCCGACGGATCAGGGTCGATAAGGTCGGCCGGCCCGCTCGCTTGCTCTGATCGCCCTCGATCGCCTCGATCTGGCCATTCAGGAGCACAACGCCCTGCTCGGAGCCAGCGGTGTGTCGCTGCGGCTGGAGCGTCGCGGCCGGCGGTTGGGGCTCCGCGGTCCGCTGCCTTGCCGGCAGGGACGTGGGCGATTTTCAGTGCAGCGCATCAGCCTGGGCCTGGAAGCTGATGCGGAGGGCCTGGAGCTCGCCCGTGCCCAGCTGCGCCGCGTGTTGCAGCAGCTTCAGCAGCAGTCGTTCTGCTGGAGCGATTGGGGGGCTGCTGTCACCACCAAGGAGCCCGAGCTTGAGTCCCAGGGGGGGGAGGCCTCTGCAGCACAAGAGGTCTGCGAGCGCTTTGAGAGGGTGTTTTTCGCCGATCCCCGCCGCCGCCGTAACCCCTCCGGCAGCCGCACCACCTGGACCAGTGCCTATCTGCCCTATCTGCGTCGCCTGCAGCGCATCGCCGCGGATACGCAGCAGGGCTTTGGCCTGGCGTTGTTAGAGCAGGTGTTGGAGAGCTATCCCCTGGCCACGCGCTCCCGTCAACAGTGCGGCACCGCTCTGGCGGCTCTGGCTCGCGTCGAGGGGCTTGCCCTGCCTGACGAGTGGGGTGAACGCGCCGGCGGCTATGGCCTGCATGCCGCCCAGTTCCGCCAACTCCCCAGTGATCCCCAGATCCTGGAATGGATCGAGCGTGTTCCCAATCCCCGCTGGCGCCTGGCCTACGGCTTGATGGCGACCTATGGACTGAGGAATCACGAGGTGTTCTTCAGCGATCTCTCCGCTCTCGCCCCGGGCGGCGATCGGGTGATCCGGGTGTTGCCCACCAGCAAGACCGGAGAACACCAGGTCTGGCCCTTCCAGCCCGAGTGGGTGGACCGCTTCGATCTGGAGAGGCTTGGCTGCGATCGTCTGCAATTGCCGGCCGTGTGCACAGACCTGCGTCGCACCACGCTTCAACAGGTCGGGCGCCGGGTGGCTGAGCAATTCCGCCGCTATCAGCTCCCCCTCACGCCCTACGACCTCCGCCATGCCTGGGCGGTGCGCACGATTCATATCGGCCTGCCTGACACGGTCGCAGCGCGGATGATGGGGCACTCCGTGGCCATACACACCCGCACCTATCACCACTGGATCACCCGCCGCGACCAGCAGCAGGCCGTTGATACCGCCTTGGCCCGCTTCCGGGCCGCCTGATCAGCGGGCGCTCCAGGCAGATTGGTGCCAACCGTCTGGAATACCCCCGTGCAGGATCCCTCCGCCCTCGACCAGACCGCCGCTGAACTCGGCATGGGGGGTGATCTGGCACCGGAGGCCAGCGCCGATGCCTATCAGCGGCGCATGGCGCGTCGCAAGGAGGTGCAACAGCAACGGGTGGGGGAGCGCAACCTGGAGAAGGGGCTGGTGCTTGTGTTCACCGGCGATGGCAAGGGAAAGACCACTGCAGCGCTGGGCTTGGTGCTGCGCACCCTGGGTCATGGGGAGCAGGTGGCGGTGGTTCAGTTCATTAAGGGGGGCTGGCACCCCGGAGAGGCGAAGGCGCTTCAGCTGTTCGGGGATGCCTTGCATTGGCATGCCCTGGGGGAGGGGTTCACCTGGGAAACCCAGGACCGTGACCGCGACCGTGAGTTGGTGCAACAGGCCTGGAAGCGCTCCTGTGACTATCTGGCTGATGCCAGCCGAAAGCTCGTCGTGCTCGATGAGGTGAATGTGGCCCTCAAGCTCGGCTATCTGGCGGTGGACGATCTGCTGATGGGGCTCTCCCTGCGCCCCCCCCTGACCCATGTGGCCTTGACCGGACGGGGTGCTCCGCCTGCCCTGTTGGAGCGCGCCGATTTGGTCACCGAGATGAAACTGGTGCGGCATCCCTTCCGGGAGCAGGGCGTGAAGGCCCAGGCCGGCATTGAGTTCTAGAGCTGTTGTCCGCTGTGAGCCTCAAGAATCGCGAGGCTGCTCAGCAACACGGATAGTCCACTGATCAAGAGGGCGCGGTGCACCACCGGCTCGCTCCAGCTACTCGGATCTTCGGTGAGACGGTCCAGAGCGGAGAGGGTGAGCCGGGCCATCATCCCGCTGCTGCTGGAGCCTGCCGGCTGCACGGGGGGGTGCATCTCACCGTCCATCCCTGGCTCCCAATTGCTGCCAATCGAAGCGCTTGTCGCCTGCTTCGGCAAGGGATCTCACGCTTGCTACTGTTCGCCCAACGGATCTGCAGCACGAAGGGATGGCCTACCAGCGCGTGTTGCTGAAGCTCAGTGGTGAAGCCCTGATGGGCGAGCAGGGCTACGGCATCGACCCTGCCATCGTGAACGCGATCGCTAAGGACGTGGCGGCGGTGGTGGCCGATGGCACCCAGCTGGCCATCGTCGTGGGTGGAGGCAACATCTTTCGCGGCCTGAAAGGCTCCGCTGCCGGGATGGATCGCGCCACCGCCGATTACGTCGGCATGCTCGCCACGGTGATGAATGCGATCACCCTTCAGGACGGTCTGGAGCGCGCCGGCATCCCCACCCGTGTTCAAAGTGCCATTTCGATGCAAGAAGTGGCGGAGCCTTACATCCGGCGCAAAGCCATCCGTCACATGGAGAAGGGCCGGGTGGTGATTTTCGCCGCGGGTACCGGCAACCCCTTCTTCACCACGGACACCACCGCTGCCCTGCGGGCTGCCGAGATCGGTGCCGATGTGGTCTTCAAGGCCACCAAGGTTGATGGGGTGTATGACAAGGATCCCAATAAGTTCGCGGATGCCGTTCGCTACGAGAGCCTCTCGTTCCTGGATGTGCTCAGCGGTGAGCTCGAAGTGATGGACAGCACGGCCATCGCCCTCTGCAAGGACAACGCGATCCCCATCGTGGTGTTTGATCTGTTCGGCTCCGGCAACATCGGACGGGCTGTGCGCGGTGAACCCATCGGCACCAGCATCCTCCCTTCTGCCTGACGGGGCTGCGGCCTCCCCAACCCTCCTCTTCGCCATGGAACTCGAAGCCAGCATGCGCAAATCGGTGGAGTCCACCCAGCGCACCTTCAACACCATCCGCACGGGCCGAGCCAACGCCTCCCTGCTCGACAAGATCCAGGTGGAGTACTACGGCGCCGATACGCCTCTGAAGTCGTTGGCGACCATCAGCACCCCAGACTCGACCACGATTCAGCTGCAGCCCTTCGACATGAGCTCCCTGGCTCTGATCGAAAAGGCCATCTCCATGAGTGATCTGGGCCTCACCTGCAACAACGACGGCAAGGTGATCCGCATCAACATTCCTCCTCTGACGGAAGATCGCCGCAAGGATCTCTGCAAACTCGCGGCCAAGTATGCCGAAGAAGGAAAGGTTGCCTTGCGCAACATTCGCCGTGACGCCATCGACAAGGTCAAAAAGCAGGAAAAGGAAGGCGAGTTCTCCGAGGATCAGAGCCGCGATGAGCAGGACAAGGTGCAGAAGCTGACCGACAAATTCATCGCGGAGATCGAGAAGCTCTTGGCCGAGAAAGAAGCCGACATCCTCAAGGTGTGAGCGTGGGGCGTTGAGCTTCGACGTCATCGTGATCGGAGCCGGTGCATCCGGCTCCGCAGCCGCGTTTCACCTGGCCGCCAGGGGACGACGAGTTCTCGTCCTCGAGTCCCAAAGGTTGCCGCGCTACAAGCCCTGTGGTGGAGGGATGGCTGCCTCGGTGCAGAAGCTCTTCCCGTTTGAGCTGCTGCCCGCCGTTGATCAGGTGATCACTCAGGTGCGCTTCACCTGGTGCCTCGAGGATCCGGTGATCGCCGTTTTGCCCGGCGATTCACCGTTCTGGATCGTGCAGCGCTCCAAGCTTGACCATCACCTCCTTCAGCAGGCTGTAGTCGTTGGGGCTGAGCTAGTGGAGGGCTGTGAGGTCAGCTCCGTCGCCCGTGATGGCGACGGCTGGTGCGTTGAGGCAGCTGGACATGTCTACCGCTCGCGAGCCGTGGTGCTGGCTGATGGCTCCAATTCGCGTTTCGCCTCGGCCCTTGGGCTAGGACCAGCACGACCGCGTTTTGCGGCGGCTGTGGCGGCCGAGGTGGAGGCGGACGTGCTTGATCCAGACACCGCCCGTTTTGAGTTCGGTCTTGTGCGCCATGGGTTCTGTTGGGCATTCCCCAGGCAGGGCGGCTACAGCATCGGTGTGGGAACCTTCGTGGGCCGTGAGGCCGCCGATGCGGATGCCGTTCTGGCGCAGCTGCTCCCGTCTTTGGGTTTGCCTGCTGATGCCGGCCTACGGCGGAGTTCACCGCTGCGGGTCTGGGATGGGCACCATCCCCTGCATGCCCCTGGTGCCGTGGTGGTTGGCGACGCGGCCTCGCTGTGTGACCCGTTCCTGGCGGAAGGTTTGAGACCGGCCCTGCTCAGCGGGGTGCGGGCTGCCGAGGCGATGGATCGCTACCTCGCTGACCCCGATCAGAGCCAGGCGCTGGAGGGGTATTCCTCAACGATGCGCGCCGATTGGGGAGAGTCGATGGCCTGGGGGCGCCGGATTGCGCAGGTGTTTTATCGGGTGCCGAAGGTGGGCTACCAACTGGGCATCAAGCGACCCACCGCGCCGCAGCGCATCGCCCAGATCCTTTCAGGGGAGATGGGCTACGGCGACATCGCCCAACGGGTGATCAAACGCCTGCTGTTTCAGCGGGGTTGAATTCGATCCTGTTGGCTTGAGACACTCAGCGCCCGCAGTGCTTGAGATCGCGAAGCCGCTGATCAATGGAGGCCAGCAGCTCGATCGCGAACATCGGTGACTCCTGAACCGCGAACAGAAACTTCTCACGGTTCATCTTCAGCAGCCGGCATGGGGTTGCCGCCTTGGCATTGCCATAGCGGCGGTGCTCTGCAGTGACCAAAGCCCCTGCCCCGAAGACATCGCCGGCCTTGATCGTTTCGCTGCCCACCTCATCGTTCCAGGTGAGTTCAACCGATCCTTCGAGCACACCGAACATGCAGTCACCCGTTTCCCCGGATCGGAAAATGTGATCACCTGGGGCGGCTTCGAGAACCTCGCCCTGGCTGGCCAGGGCGCGCATGGTGTCGAGGGCGTTCAAGGTTGGATCAGATCAATGGACAGGGAAAGGAAGCGATGCTCTGGGCCCGCGGCTTGGCTAGCTGCTGACGGCCAGGGCTGCCCCCAGCCCACCGCGGATGTCGGCCGGCATCAGACGGCCATCGTGGTCGGTGTCGAGGGCATCGAAGACCGCATCGCTGCCAAGCCACTCCTCGCGGGTGATGAAGCCATCTCCATCGAGGTCATTGAGTAGGAAGATCTCCTGAGCGGCGTGTTGGAAGGCGCTGGCACCCTCCAGTTCACCGAGGCGGTGGGCCAGTTGGGCCTCCAGCGTTTCAATGGCGCGGGAGAAGCCGGTGATGCCTTCCTGCAGTTTTTCGGTGGCCATCTGATCCTTATTCATCATCGCTTCGAAGCCGGCGCGATCCAGATGGATCTGCTCCTGGGTGGGTGCCGGATTGAAGGCGTTGAGTTTGCGGCTGAGTTCGCCTTGAGTGTTGCGCAGCTGATCGAGCAATTTCGGTGAGATGGTGAGCAGATCGCAGCCAGCCAGCTCGATGATCTCCTCGATGTTGCGGAAGCTGGCTCCCATTACCTCGGTTTTGTATCCGTAGGTCTTGAAGTAGTTAAAAATCTGGCTCACTGAGACCACACCTGGATCCTCAGGACCTGGATAGCTCTCACGACCGGTGCTCTTTTTGAACCAATCGAGGATTCGCCCCACAAAAGGTGAGATCAGGGTCACGCCCGCCTCGGCGGCAGCGACCGCCTGGGCAAAGCTGAACAGCAGGGTGAGGTTGCAGTGGATGCCTTCCTTCTCCAGCACCTCGGCTGCCTTGATCCCCTCCCAGGTGGAGGCGATCTTGATCAGCACCCGCTCGCGACCGATGCCGGCCTGCCGGTAAAGGCCGATTAGCTTGCGCGCTTTGGTAATCGTCGCCTCGGTGTTGAAGCTCAGGCGTGCATCCACTTCGGTGGAGACCCGGCCGGGCACGATCTTGAGAATCTCCAGACCGAAGGTCACACAGATCTCATCGAGGGCTTCACGCACCACCTCTTCTGCGGGGGCGGAGGCCCCGCAGACCTCGCGCGACTGCCTCAGGGAGCTGTCAATCAGATTCTGATACGTGGGAATCTGGGCAGCCGCCAGGATCAGCGAAGGGTTGGTTGTGGCGTCGCGCGGGGTGAACTGCCGAATGGCATCGATATCACCCGTATCGGCAACGACCACCGTCATGGCCGCCAGTTGATCGAGCAGGTTGGCCATGCTGGGCCCCAGACATGCGCTCAAACTAGCCATAGCTACCGGTTCACGTTTCGCCCTGTTATCAACCGGTCATCTGGGCGGCTGTCAGCTGCGCGCCGTGGCCGGAACAGGCCGACTGGGGGGGATCTTTTCAATCACCAACAGCGCTTCGATGATTTGCTTGGCCACCGGCACCGCCACGGTGGATCCATAGGCATTGCCCCCCTGGGGTTCATCCACCACCACCAGCACCACAAAGCGAGGATCGTTGATCGGCAGATGGGCAACGAAGCTGGTGATGCGCGCCCCGGAGACATACACACCGTTCTCAGCCTTCTGGGCCGTTCCCGTTTTTCCTCCGATGCGGTGGCCCGGAATCCGAACGCCTTTGCCACTGCCTTGGTCAACAACCGTTTCCATCCAGTTGAGAACGGTCTGAGCAATCTCCGGTTTGATCAGCTGGATCCCTGAGGCCGGCGGGGCCGGTGCCAGGTCATCGCCAGAGCGCAGCCCCCGGGTGATGTGGGGGCTCACCAGTCGACCACCGTTGGCCAACATGGCGTGCAGCTGAATCAGCTTCAGGGGCGTGAGGTTGAAGCCCTGACCAAAGGCCGCGGTGGCTGGTTCGATGGGCTGGGTCTTGAAGGTCTCCAGAGATTTCAACTGGCCAGCGACAGCTCCTGGCAGGTCGGTGTCGGGGGTGGTGTCGATGCCGAGGGTGTGGAGCCAATGCCAGAACCGTGCTGGCTTGACGCGCCGCATTGCTTGAACCATCCCCACATTGCTCGACACCTGCAGCACGGTGGGGAAGTCGATCACACCGTTGCCCTTGCGGTCATGGTTAAAGATCGGCCAGCCGCCGATGGTGAGCTGCCCGCTGTCGTTGACCTTGCCCGAGGGATCAATGGCGTTTTCCTGAAGGGCGATGGCCAGGTTGATCGGTTTAAAGGTGGACCCGGGCTCATAGAGATCCTGCACGGACCATTCACGGAACAGACCGGGCTTAAACGTCCAGAAGCGATTGGGGTCGTAAGTGGGTGTGGAAGCGAGGGCTACCAGTTCCCCATTGCGCACATCCATCACAAGGGCCACACCCCGTTTGGCCTTCCACTGCTTCACCTGATTGGTGAGAGCCATCTGTGCCACCTGTTGAAGGCGGGCATCGAGGGTGAGTTGCAGACGCAGGTCGTCCCCGTAGAGAACCCCGGCCTTCAGACCATCGGGCAGGGGTGTGCCGTCGGCGCCACGCCGCAGGTTGCGCTCCGATTCATGCCGTCGCAAATCCCGGTCACGGCTCTGCTCCAGGCCGGCCTGGGGAACCCGCTCCAGGTTGAGGAAGCCCACGACGTTGGCGAACAGTCCTCCCTGGGGATAGACCCGCTGGGGGTAGGCCTCCAGATCGATGCCGCTGATGCCCAGTTCCCGAACCCGTTGCGCTGTTTCAGGGTCAAGGTCGTTGACCAGCTTGACGCCTGATTTGCGGCCTTCCATCGCCTTGAGCAGCTCGGCCATTGGCTTGCCCAGCACCGTGGAGAGCTTGCGGGCGACATCCAGAGGGCTGCGCAGCTGCCCGATGTCGTCTCCAGGGAAGGCGAAATAACGAGGGTGCGCCCACAGGGTGAAGCGTTCCTCGTCGAGCGCGACGAGACGTCCCTGGCGATCGACGATCGTGCGTCGACGTCCCAGTGGAGTCACCGTCTGGGTCTGAATCGATCGGGCCCGCTCGAGCAGTTCATTGCCCTGGATGACTTGCACCCAGGCCAACCGCAGAGATAAACCTGCCAGGCCTGCTGCCAGCAGCCCGTAGACCATCCAGAGCCGCTTGGCCGGCACGGGCTGAAAGTTCAGAACCCGTTGTCTTCGGCCTCTGCCGTTGCTGGCGCGTGGTGCAGGATCTCGCCCCTGCAGCCCCTGCATCGCCATCAGTATCCCGGAAGGATCTGACCAGGATTCACCTGAGCCAGAAGGGTGTCAAAGCCAGAGGCGCCGGTCTGAGCGGGAGGTGCCACATACACAAGCTTCTCACTGCTGGTGGGCTCCAGCAGGGTGGGCTTGCGGGTCATCGATAGATGGTGCTGCTCCAGCACGGCCGAGGATTCCTGGAGGCGGTGCTCCAACCGTTGCGCAGATTCCAGGCTCTGGAAGCTGTTGGTCCAGCGGCCCTGCCAGTGCAGGGTGAGAGCGCTAAGGCCAAGAACGGCTACACCGAGGCCCACCAGGCTGCCGTCGGCGATGCGGTGCAGGTTGCCAAGCCACGGGGAACGGCGCTCGAGCTGCCGGGCCGACAGGGAACCTTGGATCAGTTCGAGCGGTCTGCGGGAGCGGCTGTTCTGTGCCTCACTGCGCTGCTGGAGCGGAACGGCAACCACAAACGTCGTCAAGATCTGCGCAAGTCAACCACGTGACGGTGACTGCAGCAAGCGGTTGTTGCGGAGCCCTGTCTTACCAGCCCAACACCACCAGATTCATGAAGGTGAGGCTGTTCCAGAGGGCATGCATCCAAACGCAGCTCGCTAGTCGACCACTGCGCCAGCGCAGCCATCCCAGACCGAGGCCCAGCACCAGCAGAGGTGGAAATTCCCCCAGGCTGAGGTGGGCCACCGCAAACACTGCGGCACTGAGCACAATCCCCCAGAGCGAGCCCAGATGCTTCGCGGCCACTGGTAGGAGCACGCCGCGAAAGATCGTTTCTTCGAAGAGAGGCGCCAGCACGATCGCCGTCAGGCCAAAGCACGCCAGAGCCGGGATGTTGTGGCTGTTGAGCACCAGCTCCAGCAGAGGATTGCTGCCGCCGGGGTCTCCGAGCAACTTGCCCTGCAGCCAGCCGGTGAAGCTCACCAGGGGCAGCACCATCAGAAATCCCTTGCCGGCCATGCGCAGGTTCAGGCCCGCGGGCCACCAGCGAAATTGCAACCAGCCACCTTCCGGTGGGGCGGGGAGGGAGCCAAGCATCCAGCGCAGGATCAGTAGAGGGCCGGTCATGAGGGCTCCATAGAGCCCGACCACGCTGAGGCCCTGTTTTAGGGCTGCATTGAGATTGAGACCTTGGAGCAGGGTGCTGAGCAGCGGCCCCACCACCAGGGGGGTGAGCAGTTCACCCACGACCACAAAACCACCGGCCACCAGGAGCACCACATCCACCCCGGAGAGGGCCGGTCCCAGCCAGGGGGCTGGCGGCGTGGAGCGTCCGCGCCAGCGCAACCACAGTTCCCGTAGCAGCAGAGCAAGCCCCAGGAGCAGCCCCAGCCCAGGCACCAGGGTCACGGCCAGAAGCTGGGTTGTGGCCCTCTGGGCTGAGCCGGTGCGATCGCAGCGGTTGTCTCCGAGGGCGGCTTCACAGCTCCACTGCCGCACCAAGCTCGAGCCGTTGATTGCTTTGAGCAGATTGCTCAGTTCGGCGGCGCTCAGGCTTCCGGGTGACGTGATGCCACTCGCCAGCTGTTGAAGCGCCCCTCCACTGGAGCCAAGGGCATCGAGATGGCGGCTGGACAGCTCGTGTTGGCCTTGCCGGGCCTGCACCAGGGCCTGCTCCAGCAACAGATCGGCCGATGAGGCCCTGCCGGCCTCGGCGTCCTGGTTGATCTGTTCATTGAGGGCCTTGTCCAGGGCGCTCAGCGGATCACCTGCGGCCAGCCATTGGCGCAGGGGAGGCTTCAAGTTGGGCTCGGCCAGCACCGTTAACTCCAACTGCCGCAGGTTGAGGGCGTTGCCAACGGAGGGCCGATTGAGGCTGTCCAGCAGACCGTTCAGCCAGAGCAGCAGGCTGAGGGCCAGGCTGACCAGCGCCAGGCCGAGCTTCCATCCGGGACTGCCGGCCGCACTGTTCTTTGCGCTCACCCCGCTGCTGGCCTCCCGTGGTTCGATCCGGGCATTCTGTCGGCCTGAGGAGCCCTGAAAGCACTCCAATACGATGACTTTTCGTCTCCTGAGTGCCTGTGTCTCTGCGGATCCTGCTGGTTCGTCATGGCCTGAGCAGCTTCAACTTGGAGCACCGCATCCAGGGGCGTGACGATCTCTCCTCCCTCACCGATGAGGGGGCCAAGCAGGCCCTCGCAACTGGAGAGGCCCTGCGCGGGCTGCAAATCGATGCGGCCTACAGCTCACCTCTGCGCCGCGCAAACGACACGGCGAATGCCCTGCTGGCGGCCCACGGTGCAGGGCTGGAGCCGCAGCTGGATGACGACCTGCTGGAGGTGGACCTCTCCCCCTGGAGTGGCCTGCTGAGCTCGGAGGTGCGGCAGCGTTTCCCTGAAGCCCATCAAACCTGGACGCATCATCCGGAGCAGCTGATGCTGCAGCGCCCGGATGGCAGCAGCTATGCCCCCATCCCTGAACTGATGGAGCAGGCCAAGCGCTTTGTCGACAGGCTGCTGACCGCCCACGATCCCGCCTCCCCGACCGCGCAGACCGTGCTGGTGGTGGGACACAACGCGATCCTCCGCTGCATCCTGCTGACGTTGCTGGGGCTGCCGGCCTCCGGCTTCCGGCGCCTGCGGCTGGATAACGCCTCGCTCTCGGTGATGAACCTCAGCCCGGTGGAGGGGCGCCTGGCGGTGCAGATCGAATCGCTGAATGGCACCACCCACCTCCATCCAGAGGTGTGTGCCAGCACCTTCCCAAGCAAGGGGCCCGGCCCCCGGATGCTGCTGGTGCGTCACGGCGAGACCGACTGGAATCGTCAGGGCCGTTTCCAGGGGCAGATCGACATCCCCCTCAATGCGAACGGGCGCGCCCAAGCGGCCGCCGCTGGCGACTTCCTGCGCAAAGTCAGCTTCGATCGCGCCTACACCAGCTCCATGGCGAGGCCGCGCCAGACAGCGGAGGGCATCCTTCAGCACCATCCCGGTGTTCCCCTCACCAGCGTTCCCCATCTGGTGGAGATCGGCCACGGTGAATGGGAGGGTTGCCTGGAGGAGGAAATCTCGGCCAGCTGGTCGGAGTTGTTGGCGGCCTGGAAACGGGCACCTGAGACGGTGCAGATGCCCCAGGGCGAGACCATTCACGAGGTCTGGGAGCGCTCCCTCAACGGCTGGAACACCATCGCGGCCAGTCTCGACAGTGGAGAAACGGCGCTGGTGGTCGCCCATGACGCTGTCAACAAAACGATCCTCTGCGCCCTGCTGGGCCTCACCCCGGCGGACATCTGGGCGGTCAAGCAGGGCAACGGTGGTGTGACGGTGATCGATTACCCCCACGGTGCTGATCAGCCCCCGGTGGTGGTGTGTTTGAACCAAACCGCCCATCTTGGGGGTGTTCTGGATCGCACCGCCGCCGGTGCGCTCTGACATCGGTCCCCAAGAGTTGCGATGACGATCAGTCCCCGCCAGCCGCTGGTGCTCCAACAGGTGCAGTTGCTGGAGGGACCCTCCCAGGATCCAAGGCGGACCGATGTTCGCCTCGATCAGGGATGCATCACGGCCATCGGTGAATCTTGCGTGGCGGAGGCCCAGGCCGAGGGTGTCCCGGTATTGCCGGCATCAGAGCTGCTGCTGGCTCCAGCTTTGGTGGACCCCCATTCCTTTCTGCGCGACCCCCAGAGCGGAGTCGCGGAGACGCTGGTCTCTCTGGAGCGCTCAGCCATTGCCGCCGGCTATGGCGCTGTGGCTCTCTTACCCGAGGCGATCCGTTGGCGCGATACCGCCGAGCAGCTGCAGCCGGCAAAGCTGCAGAGCGATCTGCAGGTGTTGTGGTGGGGGAGCTTCAGCCGCGGGGGTGAGGGGCGTGAGTTGGCTCCCCACGCCGATCAGCTCGCTGCCGGAGCGATTGGCCTGGCGGATGGTGATGAACTGCCGAGCCTGGCGTTGCTGGAGCGGGGTCTCAGTCTGGCTGAGATGGGGCAGGCGCCCGTTCTGTTGGCGGCTCGGGATTCCCGTTTGGCCCAGGACGGTTTTGTGCGGGAGGGGGTCGATGCCCTGAGGGCGGGGTGGCCCATGGATCCCCCCACGAGCGAGAGCATTCCGCTGCAGAACCTGCTGTCCCTGGCTGAGCGCCATCCCCAGTGCCGTCTGCAGCTGATGAACCTGTCCACGGAGGCCGCGGTCGATCAGCTCCGCCAGCTCGGCCATGGCCAGCGCCCTGAAGCCACGGCCTGCTGGTGGCATCTGTTGGCGGACACCGCGACACTCGATCCTGTGGCGGAGGGTTGGAGGATGCGTCCGCCCCTGGGAACTCCGGCTGATCGCCGCGCCCTGAAGCAGGCCCTCGCGGAGGGGCTGATCCAGGCTGTGGCGGTGCATCACCAGGCCCTGGATCCAGAGGAGCAGCTGCTGCCCCTCGATCAACGCAAGCCGGGGGTCGCGGGGCATCGCTTTGTGTTGCCGTCGCTCTGGCATGAGTTGGTGGTTGCTGAGGGCTGGAGCATCCAAGCCCTGTGGCAGGTCCTCTGCTTTGCTCCGGCGGCTCTGTTGAACTTGCCCCCACCGCGGCTGCAGCTGGGCAGCCAGCACTGGTTGCTGTTTGATCCAGCCAAGCGATGGTCCGCCGCCGCTGACCCTGAAGCTCCCCTGGCTGCGAACCAGCCCTATGGGCGTTTGGTTCTGACCGGTCAGGTGATCGCTGCCGGCCTCAACCCTGGGCTTTGGCGTTGGGGCTCTGCAGGGGATCCCCAGTTTTGAGTTCACCGGCGGTGCCGGGGGGCCAGAAGCGCCAGAAGGCCCGGCCGATGATTTCCTTCTCCGGAAGGAACGGTCCACCGGGCCAGAAGCGACCATCCCAGCTGTTGGCTCGGTTGTCCCCCAGCACCAGAACGTGACCGGTAGGCACCACGGTGTTCAGGGTGCGGCAGGGCCCCATGCCGATGGCATCGACCGGGCAGTAGTTCTGCACATAGGGCTCCTTGAGGGCCACACCGTTGACAGTCACCTCACCGCGTGGGTTGACCACCACACGATCACCGGCCACGGCCACAACCCGTTTGATGTAGGCATCACAGGCGGGGTTCTGCAGGCCGGGGATGCCGTTGATGATCGGCAGATTGACCAGAAGACAGGTCAGGGGGCCGACCTTTTGATCGCTGCTCAGCACGGGGTCGAAGTGGTGCGGTGCATGGAAAACCACAATCTCTCCCCGCCGCGGGGCGCGGCTGCGCAGTGAGAGCTTCTCCACCAGGAGGCGATCCTGCAGCTGCAGCCCCGGAAGCATGGAGCCGGAGGGGATGTAGCGGGCCTCCAGCACGTATTGCCGCACGCCCAGAGCCACACCCAGGGTGATCAGCACACCCCTCCAAAACACCCAGGGGCTTTCGTTTGGTTGGTTGCTGGTGGCCGGTGACGGATCGTGCGAGGACAAGGACGGGGCTGCCAGCAAGGGGTTTGGCTAGGGAAGATTAGAGCGGTCCGTCTGCCCCCTTGATGGTTCGTCCGCGTTGGTTGTCGGTTCAGAGAACAGCGGCCTCGCGCTCCTGGTTGCTGTGGGATCGAGCCATTGCGATCTGGGCTGCGGCGAATCTGGTCTGGGTGGCGTTTGACATCACCTATGTCCCTTTTCGCACCTTTTGGTTGCAGAGGAATCTCACGCCTCTGCCCCAGGTGCCATTGGTGGTGCCCCTGACGGTTCTGCCGGACATCACCCCGCTCTATGACCCGGTGAAGGGGATCGAACCCCATCGGGAAACCCAGGCCTATCTCCGGCACTTTCAAGACCTGGATCGAGCCCTGAGTGCCAAGGCCCCACTGGCGACGACCGAGGCCCAGCGACGCCGTCAGTTGGACTTAACCCTGGCGCTGATCAACGAAAACCCCTTCGCGGCCTCAGGAAACAGCGGCACTCTTGAAAAACTCAAAAACCGTTTGCGCCAGCGCGCGGGTCTCGATTCCGCCAAGCAGTCGGCCGAGGTGCTGCTGAGCACTGGCTGGTTGAGCCGCACAGGCTGGGCCGAGGAGCGTCAGTTCTGGCAGCAGCAGATCTTGCCTCTGGTGGCCACCAGCTACTGGCGATCGATCGATGAGAACGGCCGACCCACAGATCATTTCTGGCGCTACGACCTGCTGCTGTTCCAGAGCGTTTTTGCCCTCGACATCCTGCTGCGGGTGCTGCGCCTGCGCCGTCGTTTTCCGGGCTTGCGCTGGCGCGATGCCGTTCTGCGGCGTTGGATCGATCTTCCCCTGCTGCTTCCCTTCTGGCGTTGGCTGCGGATTGCTCCGGTGGTGGAGCGTCTCTCTCAGGCCGACTTGATCGATGTGGAACCCCTGCGGGCGGTGATCAGCCGAGGTGTTGTGTCTCTGTTGGCGTTGGAGCTGTTTGAGGTGTTGGCTTTGCAGCTGGTGGATGGCACCCAGTCGTTGATTCGTTCGCCCCAGTGGCCGCGGATGATCCGTGGTCTGCGCAGCCATCAGAGCGTCAATGCGGTGCGGGCCGAGTCTGAGCAACCCCTGCTGGGTCTGTTGCGGTTGTGGGGCCCGATGGTGCTCGGTCAGGTCACCCCGCGCCTGACCCCAGAACTTCAATCGATGCTCGGCCACGCCCTAGAGCAAAGCCTGCGGGAGGTGCCTGGCGCCGCGGTGGTTCCGGCCGTTGTGGCGCGTCAGTTGAGTGCCGGGATGGTGGACAGCCTGGTGGAACTCTCCCGGGGCACAGCCGAACGGCTGGCGGAAAGCGATGAACGCCAGGCGGCTCTGCTGCAACGGTTCGGCGATCGCTTCTTGGAGGAGTTGGCTGCCGCTCTGGAGCGGGGAGACACCCTGGAGCGCTCGCAGCTGCTGCTTTGCGGATTGCTGCAGCAGTTGAAGCTCAACTACCTCGCCCAGATGAACCGCGCCGGCATCGGTGCACTGATGGAGGAACTGGATCAGCTCACGGTGCCCTCGAGCCTTACGCCCCCAGAGCCGTCTGCCACTCCTCCTGCTTGAACCCCACTAGAGCTGCTCCAGCGCCAGTGATCACGAAGGGGCGCTTGATCAGCTTGCCGTCGGCGGCGAGGGCTTGCAGAGCCTGTGCATCGTCCATGGCCTTCACCGCCGCTGAACCCAGGGCTCGGTAGCTCTGCCCACTGGTGTTGAACAGGCGTTGGCGGCCCAGGCTGTTGAACGCCAGCTTGAGCTCCGCCAGGCTGGGGGGTGTGGTGGTGATGTCGATGAGATCGAGATTGCCGGCAGCCACAGAAAAGCCCTGCTGGGCAAGCCATTGCAGGGCTTTGCGGCAGGTGCCGCACTGGGGATAGCTGTAAATCCGGAGCCCCTGGCTCACTTGCCGAGCAGGTTCTTGATGGCACCCACCAGGCTGTTGGAGCCCGCCCCGGCGCCGCCCTGGGGACGGGTGCGAACGGTCACGTCACCATTCACGCTGGTGCGGCAGCTGAGGCGGTAGTTGGCGGGGCGATCGGCCAGGTAAACCTGCTCGACATCGCTGCGGGGGGAGAGGTTCTGCATGCCCTCCACCACTTCAACAACACAGGTGCCGCACTGGCCGACACCGCCGCAGTTGTTGAGGTTGTTCAGGCCTTTGTAGGGGTTGATCCCAGCGTCGAGTGCTGCTTTGCGGAGGTTGGCACCTTCGATGCAACCGACCTGCTGGCCTTCCTGTTCGAAACGGATGGTGGGCACGGTCGGGCGGGGATCTTCGGCGCCGACAAACTTACCTGGCCGATGCCGTTTGTTGAAAGCCAATCCCCCAGCCGACACCAATTGAATCGTGGTGTGTCGCGGCGATCTCCCTAGCATTGACGTTGCGGCATCGGAATTCGGTGGATCCAGCTGGCACTCCCACTGGCTATGACCGGCTTCAAAGCCAGGTGATCCCCGGCTATGGAAGCCTGGCCCGCCTGGCGGTGGCCTTGCTCAGTTGTTCTCCGGAAGCGCGCCAGACCGGATCCGATGTGTTGGTGGCTGGATGCGGCACCGGTGCTGAGCTGTTGGAGGCGGTGGCACAGCGGCCTGATTGGAAGCTCACCGCCTTGGATCCCAGTGCGGAGATGCTGGCGGAATCCCGTCAGCGCCTGAGCGCGGCCCAAACCTCAGCCACCGTGTTCTGGCAGCAGTCCACCGTGGAAGATCTTCTGGATCTGCCGGGCATGGAGGGTCGCTTCTGCGGAGCTCTCTCAGTGCTGGTGCTCCAGTCGCTCCCAGACGACGGCAGCAAGCTGGCCTTCTTGACCGCCTTGGCCCGCAGCCTCAAGCCCGGCGCCCAGTTGGTCCTGGTGGATCTGATGCGCAGTGCTCTCAGTTCCTTGGAGCCCCAGCTGGATGCCGCCTGGTTGGCGTTCCAGGCCGCCAGTGGCCTGGAGGCTTCTGCGGCTGTTGGAGCCAGCCAGGGCTTGCATCCGATTGGTTTGGCCCGCTTGACCAGTCTCGTCAATGCGGCCGGATTTGGCGATCCGGCTCGGATTTTTCAGGCCCTTGGTTTTGAGGGGTTCCTGCTGCAGAAGCGGGCTTAGTCCCGGTTGCGCTCTGCAGCCTGGATGCAACGCTCCACCAGGGCTGGGGCTTGGTCGGCATCCAGCCAGCCCAGAATTTCCACCACACGCCCCTCGAGGCTCTTGTAGGTGCGGAAGAATTCCGCCACCTCCTCCAGTTGATTGGGAGCGATCTGCCGGATGCTCTTAAGACTGCGCTGGCGTGGATCAGCCTCTGGCACGCAGAGCAGCTTTCCGTCTCGGGCTCCGCAGTCGAGCATGTCAAGGATGCCGATGGGGCGGGCGCGAATCAGGCATCCGGCAAAGGTGGGCTCCTGCATGATCACCAGCGCATCCAGGGGGGCTCCGTCTTCCGCCAGGGTGTTGGGAATAAAGCCGTAGTCGAAGGGGTAGCGCACCGAGGAATGCAGCACCCGGTCGAGGGCCATTACACCGGCCTTGTCGTTGTATTCGTATTTATTGCTGCTTCCCGCTGGAATCTCGACCACCAGGTTCACCAGCCCTGGCTCCGGAGAGGCCTGGAGACTGCGCAAGTCCATCGGGGGGTTGGCTCTGGGGCGCTGGGGAAGTGGAGGGCTGGGGGCGACCGCTGATGACGCTGCCCAGTGGAATCACCAGTGTGCAGACCGCCAGGACAAAACCCAACAGTGGGGCTGCTGTGTCAAAGATCAGGCTTGAACTGAAGGGTTCATCGCCGCTGTCGGTTTGACGATCGCTCTGAAGGTCGTTCTGGCGGTCGCTCTGAAGGTCGCTGGATCGGCTGTTCGCTGCCGGACTGCTGTCCAGGTCTTTGGGGGCGAGAGCAGATCCGCTGGTTCGGGGAGGGGGGTCGGAATCCATGGAGGGTTTTGAACTGAAAACCCAAATTCAGTTGATGTAGCTCATCATCCTGACATTCGAGCCAGCCACAACAGCGTTGCGGCTTGAAGCTGGGCTGGTTCAGGCCGCCGGGCGGGCCTGATCATGCTGCTCCCGCCGGGTGTCCAGTTGGGTCGGGCTGATGGTGTTGCTATCCAGCAGTTCTCGAATGGAGCGCAGCTCCTCAAGAATCGAGCCCAGCAGTTGTTGGGTCGCGGTGGAGGGCGAATTCAACACCTCAACGGTGACCTCCTTAATGCGGAGGACATCCCTGGCAAAGCGAGCCACCTCATTCGGGTGGAACATCAGGGGCTCTTTCTGGTCGCTGCGGTATTCGGGATTGAGCTTGCGGGGATTAAAGGGAGGATTGAGATTGCGTGGGTCGGTGTTGGTGTAGCGGTAGACCGAGGCGCGCGAGCGGTTCAGGGAACGTTGAACTTCATCAATGCCGATGAGGTTCTCAGCCTGCTCGGAGCAATTGGCCGCAAGTTCTGCGGAAGGATCTGCGCCATTGCCGGTAAAACCGCCTGTCCCCTGACCCATTCCAGCAGCAAACGAATGGGGGTGCATGAGACGAGGTTGCGACAGCTTGGAATTGATCGGAAGCTAGCAGGCTTTCCTCTCCTGAACTGGAATTCTTTCTGCTTTTCAGGCTGTCCTGTGGCGCTTTCTCAAGCGGTTGCGACGCCCGTTGGTCGCGTGTTCGGGTCGTCAACAGCCTGGTGGTAGCTTCCGCCCTCTGTATTGGATGGTCCCATGCGCGTCTCCCGCCTGATGCTGGTGACGCTGCGGGATGACCCGGCTGAAGCGGAGATTCCTTCCCACAAGCTCCTGCTGCGGGCCGGCTACATCCGACGGGTCGGGAGTGGCATCTATGCCTACCTGCCCCTGCTCTGGCGGGTGTTGCAGAAGATCTCCACCATCGTGCGCGAGGAGCTCAATGCCACTGGGGCCCTGGAAACCCTGTTGCCCCAGCTCCAGCCGGCAGAACTGTGGCAGCGCAGTGGGCGCTGGGCGGGCTACACCGATGGCGAGGGGATCATGTTTCACCTCGAGGATCGCCAGGGCCGAGAGCTGGGTCTGGGCCCTACCCATGAGGAGGTGATCACGGCTTTGGCCGGGGATCTGCTGCGCTCCTACCGGCAGCTGCCGGTGAATCTCTACCAAATCCAGACCAAATTCCGCGATGAGATCCGGCCGCGCTTTGGTCTGATGCGGGGGCGTGAATTCATCATGAAAGACGCCTACTCCTTCCACGCCGATGAGGCCTGCCTGAAGCAGACCTATGGCGCAATGGACCAGGCCTACCGCCGCATTTTCAGCCGCTGCGGCCTGCGGGCGGTGGCGGTGGAGGCCGACAGCGGGGCCATCGGCGGCTCCGCCAGCCAGGAATTCATGGTCACTGCGGATGCCGGCGAAGACCTGATCCTGGCCAGCTCTGACCGTCGCTATGCCGCCAACCAGGAGCGGGCGGTCTCCCGCCCTGCGGACCCCGTGCCGTTGGCCGGAGGCCCCCGAGCGGGCGGCAGTGGTGAGCCCCTCGCCACTCCGGGGCAAACCAGCATCGAGCAACTCTGCTCTGCCCATGGGTTTGATCCAAGCCAGACCGTGAAGGTCTTGGCGCTGCTGGCCCGCTTTGAAGATGGTTGTCTGCAGCCTCTATTGATCAGCCTTCGGGGGGATCAACAGCTCAATGAGGTGAAGCTCGCTAATGCGGTGAGCGCCCGCTGCTCGGCTGAGCACGGCACCCTGCTCGACATCGCACCGCTGACGGCCGAGGCCGCCAACCGTGAAGGTCTCGCCCCCCTGCCGTTTGGCTTCATGGGGCCCCACCTCAGCGATGCGGTGCTCTCCGGTGCCGCGAGCTGGACCCCTCGCTTCCTGCGCTTAGCGGATGGGACCGCCACCGCCCTGGAGACTTTTGTGTGTGGGGGCAACTGCGGTGACACCCATCTCGTCGCCGCCGCTTGGGGAGGGATTGGCCCAGCCCCTGAGAGTCTGGATCTGCGTTCGGCCCAACCGGGCGATCGCTGCCAGCACGACTCCACTCAGTTGCTGGAGGCCAGTCGCGGCATCGAAGTCGGACACATCTTCCAGCTCGGGCGGAAGTATTCCGCTGCACTGGAGGCCACCTTCACCAACGAAGCCGGTCAGGAGGAGCCGCTGTGGATGGGCTGTTACGGCATCGGTGTGTCGCGCCTTGCCCAGGCGGCGGTGGAACAGCATCACGATGCCAACGGCATCTGCTGGCCTACGGCGATTGCCCCCTATGAGGTGATCGTGGTGATCGCCAACGTGGCTGAAGAGCATCAGAACCAGTTGGGCGAGCAGCTTTACGCCGAGCTTCAGTCAGCGGGGGTGGATGTGTTGCTCGATGACCGCAGCGAGCGAGCCGGTGTGAAGTTCAAAGATGCTGATCTGCTGGGGATTCCCTGGCGCGTTGTGGTGGGCCGTGGTGCCGCATCAGGTGTGGTTGAGCTGGTGGAGAGGGCCACTGGCGAGAAGCGCGAGTTTCCCGCTAACACGCTGCAGGAGACGCTCCTGGCACGTTTGCTGCCGGAGCGTTCGGGTTTGCTCGAGGCTTCAGGCCCCTAGGATCTGCCCGGTCTTGCAACAATTCCCATGGCTGCTGGTTGGCGTCGCATCAAGGCAGCCGTGCTCGCGGTTTGCCTCTGCCTGAGCCTGCTCGTCACCGCCTGCTCCGGCGACGGAGGCCCGCTCACCGGCAACTATGTGGAAGACACCGTCAAAGTGGCCGATCAGCTGATGGCCACCATTGCCATCAGTGCCGATGCCCCCGATCGCTCGGAGGCTGAAACCTCGGCACGGGCCCTGATCAACGACTACATGGCCCGCTACCGGCCCCAGCGCCAGGTGAATGGACTGGCCTCCTTCACCACCATGCAGACCGCCCTGAATTCCCTGGCTGGTCACTACGCCAACTACCCCAATCGCCCCGTTCCCGATGCCCTTAAGGAACGACTGAACAAAGAGCTCAAGAAGGCGGAGACCGGCGTGGTTCGCGGCGCCTGATCGGTCTTCCCCTGCTTGCACCTTCTGGAACGCGGCCGAAAGGCCGCTTTTTTCTTGTCTTTTCAGGAATGTTTTGACGGAGGGTCACCTCATCTGAGATCCTTGATGTTTGTGCTTGAAAGCGGCTACGGGCCGCTGTGTCCTTGGCCAACGTTGTCGTCATCGGTGCGCAGTGGGGTGACGAGGGGAAGGGCAAGATCACCGATCTGCTGAGCCGTTCTGCCGACGTCGTTGTCCGCTATCAGGGTGGAGTCAACGCCGGGCACACGATCGTTGTTGACGACAAGGTGCTCAAGTTGCACCTGATCCCATCGGGCATCCTCTATCCCGAAACGGTCTGCCTGATTGGTGCGGGCACTGTTGTGGATCCCAAGGTGATGCTCGGCGAGCTCGACATGCTTGCGGAGAACGGCATTGCTGTGGATGGCCTGCGCCTGGCAGCCACGGCCCACGTGACGATGCCCTACCACCGTCTGCTGGATCAGGCGATGGAGCAGCGCCGCGGTGATCAGCGCATCGGCACGACTGGTCGAGGGATTGGTCCGACCTACGCCGACAAATCTCAGCGCAACGGCATCCGCATCATTGATCTGCTGGATGAGGCGCGGCTGCGTGACCGCCTTGCTGGTCCCCTGGAGGAGAAGAACGAGATTCTCCAGAAGGTCTACGGCCTTGAACCACTCGACTTCGAAGCGGTCGTCGCTGACTACGTGGCCTATGGGAAGCGGCTGGCCCCCCACGTGGTGGATTGCACCCGAGCCATTCATCAGGCTGCCAAGGCCAAGAAAAACATCCTGTTTGAAGGCGCTCAAGGCACCTTGCTGGATCTTGATCACGGCACCTATCCCTACGTCACCTCCTCCAATCCCGTCAGTGGCGGTGCCTGCATTGGCGCCGGTGTCGGCCCCACGCTGATTGACCGGGTGATCGGTGTCGCCAAGGCCTACACGACGCGCGTGGGTGAGGGACCCTTCCCCACCGAGCTGGAAGGAAGTCTCAATGACCATCTCTGCGATCGCGGCGGTGAATTTGGTACGACCACCGGTCGCCGTCGCCGTTGCGGTTGGTTCGATGGCGTGATCGGTCGCTATGCCGTTGAGGTCAATGGCCTCGACTGTCTCGCGATCACCAAGCTCGATGTGCTCGATGAGCTCGACGAGATTCAGGTGTGTGTGGCCTACGAGCTGGATGGCCAACGCATCGACCACTTCCCTGGCTCCGCCGAAGATTTCGCCCGCTGCAAGCCCATCTTCGAGACCCTGCCCGGTTGGCAGACCTCGACGGCGGATTGCCGTGCTCTCGACGATCTTCCGCCGACGGCGATGAGCTACCTGCGCTTCCTGGCTGAACTGATGGAAGTGCCGATCGCCATCGTCTCCCTTGGTGCCGATCGCGATCAGACCATCGTTGTCGAAGATCCGATCCATGGTCCGAAGCGGGCTCTCCTCAGCCGCTAATCACCATGCCTGATCGCAAAACCCTTGATGTTGTCGGCATCGGCAACGCCATCGTTGACGTGCTGGTGCACGTTGACGACGACCAGATCGACAACTTCGGTCTCACCAAGGGCACCATGGCTCTGGTGGATGAAGCCCAGGCTGAGGCGCTGTATGCCCAGCTGGGCCCGGGGCTGGAAACCTCAGGCGGCTCCGCCGCCAACACCCTGGCCGGTATCGCTCAACTGGGGGGTCGTGCTGGCTTCATCGGCCGCGTACGCGACGATCAGCTCGGTGGGATCTTCGCCCACGACATCCGGGCTGTAGGAACCCGCTACGAGACTCCTGCCGCCAGGGATGGGGCCTCGACGGCCCGCTGCTTGATCCTGGTGTCAGCGGATGCCCAGCGCACGATGTGCACCTATCTGGGGGCTTCGGTGGGTCTCGATCCGGGTGATCTGGATCTGGAGATGGTGGCTCAGGCCAAGGTGCTTTACCTCGAGGGCTATCTCTGGGACAGCGATGAGGCCAAGCAAGCGTTCATCGCTGCTGCTGAAGTCGCCAAGGCCAATGGCGCCGAGGTGGCTCTAAGCCTCTCCGATGCGTTCTGCGTTGAGCGCCATCGCGACAGCTTCCTTGCCTTGGTCGACGGCCACGTCGACATCCTCTTCGCCAATGAGATGGAGATCACCTCTCTCTACCGCGCCAACAGCTTTGAAGAGGCCGCAGAGCAGGTGCGTGGCCGCTGCCGCGTGGCAGCCCTCACCCGCAGTGAGCTGGGATCGGTGATCCTCAGTGGAGATGAGCGATATGCGGTGGAGCCGTTCAAGCTCGGTGCCCTGGTCGACACCACCGGCGCCGGTGATCTCTATGCCGCTGGCTTCCTGCACGCTTACACCCAGGGCGAGAGCCTCGAGCGCTGCGGGCAGATCGGATCGCTCTGCGCTGGCCAGGTTGTCACCCAGCTGGGTCCTCGCCCCCAAGTGGACCTCAAGCAGCTGGTGCAGCAGCACCTGGGTGCGCCAGCCCTCTGATCCAGTCGCCGTAGCCCGCGCTGCTCTCCGCTGACCAGACGAGCCATTCCGGTGTGTCGTAGCTGTGCAGCGCGTGCACCGCTTCGCTCAGGGCCTCCACCAGTGCTGGACTGCACTTGATCAGCAGCTGCACTTCTTCAGCGGTTTGCAGCTCGCCGTTCCACCAATAGAGCGCCCGCTGAGGCTGTAGGGCGATGCAGGCCGCCAGCTTCCGTTCCAGCAGGGTGTTGGCCAGGGCTTCCGCCGTTGACCGATTCGCCTCTGTCGTCAGGGCAAGCATCACCCGTTCTTCTGGGTCCTCTGTCATGCCGGATCGTCTGGATGTCCCAGCTTCTCCAACAGCTCAGGCAGCGGCAAGGCCTGATCCCCTGGTGCGTTGGGAGGGCTGATCAGAACCAGATGCAATCCCTCGCGCCTGGCCAGCTCACGCCAGATCTGCTCCACGATTCCACCGGATTGCCGGCAGAGCACCGCAGTGATTCCCCACAACTGGCACAGCGCTGTTTCAAGCCCTCCTTCCGGAAGATGCCCTGGCCGCACGCAGGCGATGCGCTCTGGGCGCAGCCCCGAGGCGAGCGCTTGCTGGAGGCTCTCGGGTCGATCCAAGATCCGAGCGAAGTTCTCGCGGGCCGGGCTCACCTGGAGGGCCGCTGCGAGATGCCGGGAGCCAATGGCGAGCAGCAACCTGTCCTTGCTCAGGGGAACGCTGCTGAGCTCCGCCAGTGACGCGATCCTGCTGAGGGGGTGATCCGTTCTGGAGTGATCCGCTCTGGCGTCATTCGGCAGCGAGGAGCGTTCCAAGCTGAGCAGGTTCTGCGCTCGCCTGCCGCACACCCGCTGCAACCGAGCGCTGATCTCCGTGGCAAAGGGATGGGTGCAGTCGAGCACCCAGTGGGGCTGAAGCGTGTCCAGCAACCCATCCACAGCCCCATCGTGGCTCAGGGCACCGGTTTGAACACTGCAGTGGGGATGCACTTCGTAGGCCCGCGCGGCCTCGGCCGTGACCACACTCACATGGATCCTCCAGCCCCGACGCAACAGCTCGCGCGCCAGGGGTGGGCCTTCCCCGGTTCCAGACACCACCCAGATCAGGTCGCTCATGGCGGAGGACCCCCCTGGTGAAATTCCAGCCCTTGCATCAGGATGTGGCCCCCTGCCGATTCCCTGTCCTGTGAACCATTGCTTGCTGGAGGTTGAAGTGCTGGAGGCGCCCCAGGTGCGTTACACCCAGGACAACCAAACTCCGGTGGCGGAGATGGCTGTGCAGTTCGATGGTCTTCGCCCCGATGATCCTCCGGGCCAGCTGAAGGTTGTCGGTTGGGGAAGTCTTGCGCAGGATCTGCAGAACCGGGTTCAGGTGGGCCAGCGCCTGATGGTGGAGGGGCGTTTGCGCATGAACACCGTGACCCGTCAGGACGGGGTTAAAGAAAAACGAGCGGAGTTCACTCTCTCGCGCCTCCACCCCCTCGGTGCTTCCGCCGCTCCAGCGATGTCGGCCCCTGCTCCCGCACGTCAGGCTCCAAGTCGCAATCCCGCCCCGCCAGCCCCAGTAGCTGCCCCCGCCGCTACGCAGCAGCCTCCCACTTGGAACACCGCTCCTTTGGTGCCTGATCTACCGGAAGGCGAGGACGAGATTCCCTTCTGATTCGGAGCAGGGGAGTTCAGCTCCCCAGACGCTGCTGGGCCTGCTCCAGCAGTTGCCCCAGTTCTCTCTCCAGTGCGGCCAGGTCGAGACGCAGATCTGGCCAACGCCCCTGATCGAGTTGCTGCAGCAACCAGAGGCGATCGCTCTGCAGCTGCTCCAGCAGTGCCTCGGTACTGATCGTGTTGTCGCTGCTGTTGGGCGGTTGCTCCCCGTTGACCGAAGATGGCGCCATGCTCGCAATCGCTTCCCCCGGCAGCCTAGTCACCATCGCTGGTGCGGCTCTGTCTGTGATCGGTTGGGTCGGCTATGCCACCGCCAACCCAAACCTCAGCCTGCCCACGATCTTCTACGGCATCCCGATCCTTTTGGGCGGTCTGGCCCTGAAGTCGTCTGAGCTGCCCCCGGCCAGCCTGTTGCCCGCATCAGCGGAGGCGGTGGCCCTGCGCCAGGCTCCAGCTAGTCAGACCTTGCGCAAGCTGGTGAAGGACGTGACCCGCTGGCGTTATGGCCAGAAGGCCCATCTGGAGAGCTCGTTGGAAACCTTGAAGCTCTGGGATGAGGATGCCCCTCCTCAGCTGCTCAGTGTTGAAGAGCTCGCGGCGGACGGCCGATACGGCGTGTCTCTGCGCTTCCGCTGTGAGGGGGTTCCCTATCAACAATGGATCGCGAAACAGGACCGGCTCGGACGTTTCTTTGACAAAGGCCTGCGCGCCGAGTTGTCTGAACCGACCCGCGGAGAGGTGTTGCTGCAGCTCTTGCCATCCAGCTCTGCGTCTGCCTGATTTCAACCGACTGCTTGACTCCCCCGCTCGAACGACCCTTGAGCTCCATTTCCGCCGATGCCGACCATGCCGACACCCTCAGGGTGTCCGTGCTGAGCGAGGCCCTTCCTTATATCCAGCGCTTTGCCGGGCGCCGGGTTGTGGTCAAGTACGGCGGTGCGGCGATGGTGCAGGAGAACCTGCGCGATGCGGTGTATCGCGATTTGGTTCTGCTGGCTTCGGTCGGTGTGAAACCGGTGGTGGTTCACGGTGGCGGCCCTGAGATCAACGACTGGCTAGGGCGGCTGAATATCGAACCGCAGTTCCGCAATGGTCTGAGGGTCACCACTCCCGAAACCATGGATGTGGTGGAGATGGTGCTGGTGGGGCGGGTGAACAAGCAGATCGTGAATGGCCTCAATCGCCTCGGGGCCCGGGCCGTGGGTCTGTGCGGTAGCGATGGGGGCCTGGTGCGGGCGCGCACCTACGGCGATGGCAGCAATGGGCTGGTGGGTGATGTGGCCGCGGTGGATCCCTCCGTGCTCTTCCCTCTGCTGGATGCCGGCTACATCCCTGTGATTTCGTCGGTCGCGGCTGATGCTCAGGGCCAGGCCCACAACATCAACGCCGATACCGTCGCTGGAGAGTTGGCCGCCTCGCTCCAGGCCGAGAAGCTGATCCTGCTCACCGATACCCCTGGGATCCTGCAGAACCGCGACGATCCGCAGTCGCTGATTCGCTCGGTGACCCTCTCGGAGGCCCGCAATCTCATCGCCAGCGGAGTGGTGGCGGGAGGCATGACACCCAAGACGGAGTGCTGCATCCGAGCCCTTGCCCAGGGCGTGTCGGCGGCCCACATCGTGGATGGGCGTACCCCTCACGCGCTGCTGCTGGAGGTGTTCACCGATGACGGTATCGGCACCATGGTGGTGGGACGCTCCCACTCCTGAGCGAGCGCGTGGCTTCTCGACCTGAGCAGGACTCCCTTCTGCTGCGTGCACGGGCTGCCCTGGAACGGGGCGACTACGGCATCTGTCAGCAGTGCCTGGAACCTCTGCTGGAGGCCCATTCGGTCACCACCCCCTTCGGTGGAGAGGTGCGTTTGCTGTTGGCTACGGCTCAGCTGGGCCGCGGGGATACCCAGGCCGCGGCGGCCACCTGCCGCAGTTTGAGGACCTGTCGTGACGCCACCTTGCGGGCTCAGGCCAAGGATCTGCAGGAGATTCTCGACGCGCCTGCCCTGGTGCGTCCAAGGGAATGGTCGATGACCTTGCCCAGTCTCGGCGAGATGCAGCCCCTGGAAGGGGAGTTGAAGGCGATGGCCCGCCAGCGGCGGCGGCGGGAAAAACCCCCGGAGCCACCCGCCCCACCCACCGGACCCACCCAAGCCCCCCTGGGGTTTGCACTGCTGGTGGTGCTCCTTCTGGCCCTGACGGCCCTGCTCGGGGGCTGTGCCGACCTGCAGACCACGTTGCGATTTCCGGAGCCCGGTCGGATCCAGCTGATTCAGACCAGCCAATCCCTCAGCGATCAGCCCCTTCCCTGGCAGAGGCAATGGGCGCGTCAGGTGCGCGGGTCTGTGCTGAAGGTCCAGCAGGACCATGGCCGACTGACCTTGACCTCACCGGTGCTCCCTGCCCAGCGGGCCATGGATCTGCTGCGCTCCAATCTGGAGCAGGCCGCCCGTCTGGCTGGGGTGGAGTTGCCTCAGCCGACCCTGATCCTCAGGGAGCGCAACTGGCTCATCGGGGTTACGCAGCAGCTGGAGATTGCGGTGGATCTCAGCCAGGTCCCGGCCTTGCCCGGGTTGGAGCTCACGCTCCGGTTGGAACCGATGACGGCCCGAGCTGTGCAGCGTGCCGAACCCTCCCCCGCCAGGCAGAAACACAACCTGGTGGTCTGGCCGCTCCAACCCGGTGTTCTGAACAAGCTGCAATGTCAGAGCTGGCGCTGGAATCGCCTTGGCCTGGGGGGGCTGGGCATTGCGCTGTTGCTGGTCGTGGTGGCCTCGCTGCAACGGTTGCGTCTGGCTGCCGGTTTCGGGCCGCCGCAGCTCCCGGCTTAAAGCTCCAAGGCTGCTTAAAGCTCCAATGGATCGGGGTCGATCGCCAGGCTCACGTCTTTGGGGAGATGTTGCCTGAGCTGGGTTTCCATCGGCAGAGGCAGATCACTGCCGGCCGGCCCATGGAGCAGCAGTTGCCAGCGACTGTTGCCCGCCACCCGTGCCACCGGAGCCGGTGCAGGCCCAATGATCAGCCAGCCCCGCTCATCGGCATCGCTGCGGATCGATTCCGCCAGGCTGGCGGCAGCTGTGGCAGTCCGGCTGGCCGATGGCCCGGCTAATCGCAGCAGGCAGGCGCGGCTGAAGGGCACAAGGCTGGCGGCTTGGCGCTGCTGGAGTTCCTCGGCCAGGAAGGCTTCGTAGCGCCCATCCACCAGGTGCCGAATCACGGGATGCTCCGGGCTGTAGGTCTGCACCAGGACCTCCCCCGGCCGGTCACCCCTGCCGGCGCGCCCAGCAAGCTGCAGCAGGAGTTGCAGGCTTTCTTCGGCCGCCCGTAGGTCCGGGCGGTGCAGCAAGCCATCCGCCGCCAGCACGGCCGCCAGTGTCACCCGTGGCAGATCCATCCCCTTGGCCAGCATCTGGGTTCCGACGAGCACCTCGGCTTCCCCGCTGGCAAAGCGTTCCAGCAGCTGCCGATGGCCATCGCGGCCCCGGGTGGTGTCTCGGTCGAAGCGCAGCAGGCGAATTCCCTCCAGTTCCTGCTCCAGGTGCTCGAGCACCTGCTGGGTACCGGCTCCGAAGGGTTTGAAAGCGGTGGAGCCGCAATGTCCACACCGACTGGTTAGTTCGGCGCGATGGTCACACCAGTGGCAGCGCAGCCACGAACGCTCCCGTTGACGATGCACCGTCAGGGCCACATCGCAGTAGGGGCACTGAACCACTTCCCCGCAGCTTCTGCAGCTCAGAAAACTGCTGTAGCCCCGGCGCGGCACCAGCACCACCGCCTGCTCCCCCCTCGCACTGAGGGACTGCAGCCGGTCCAGCAACGGTCGGCTCACCAGCCGTCGGTGCCCCTCCGCGAGCTCCAGGCGCATGTCCACCACCCGCACCGGCGGCAGGCTGCTGGTGCCAATGCGTTGCGGGAGACGCAGCAACCTGCAGGTCGGCTGTTGACCCTGGCAGCGGATCCAGCTCTCCAGGCTCGGGGTTGCGCTGCCGAGCAGCAGTTGGGCCCCGCTGCGTTGCGCGCGCTGTAGGGCTACATCGCGCGCGTGGTAGCAGGGCATCGGGCTGTCCTGCTTGTAGGAACGGTCGTGTTCCTCATCCAGAACCACCAGGCCCAGGTTGGCTAGCGGCAGGAACACCGCTGAGCGGGTCCCCACGGCGACAACAGGGTCTTCAGCGTTCAGGCAGCGGCGCCAGGTGCGGATGCGTGCCCCATCACTGCATCCCGAGTGGTATTCCACCACCGCTGATCCGAACCGGGCTTTGCAGCGATCCAGCAATTGTGGGATCAGGCCGATCTCCGGCGTGAGCATCAGCACGGAGCGCCCTTCCCGCAGCTCCCGCGCCGCCGCCTGCAGGTAAACCTCCGTCTTGCCGGCACCGGTGACCCCCCACAGCAGAAACTGGCTTCCCCGCGGGGAGTGCTCAATGGCGGCGAGGGCTGCCCCTTGATCCGCCGTGAGCGCCTTGGGCTCTTCCAGCAGGAAGCCTGGTGCCGGCAACCCGCCTTCCGGTGCTGAGCGCCGCTGCTTGCGGAGCAGACCGCGGCGCTCCAGGGTGTCTACCACCGATCGGCTCACCCCAGTGCTTTGCAGCACTGGGGTGAGCCAACCGGCTCCTCCTTGGCTGTTGAGGGCCTCGATCAGGCGTGCCTGCGACGCCGATCCCGTCAAGGCCTCCTGGTCCTGCCCCGGGAGTGTCAGTTCCAGCCAGATCTGCTGCCGGGGCTGTTGTGGCGCTGACTTGGCCCGCTGCCCGAGCCACCCCGGCGGTAATGCGGCCTTGAGGGCGCGAAAGGTGGTGGTGCGGCAGCTCTCGGCGACCGAGTGAATCAGGCCGGCCCAATCGGCATCAATGGCCGCCCGTTGGTGCACTGCCTCAATCGGCTGGAGTGATTTGCCTTCCAGCTCGCTGGGACATTGGTGGAGCAGCGACACCACCAGGCCGATGTGCCGGCGCCCTCGCAACCGGATCTGGACGAGGTCGCCACTGCTGAGTTCCAGGCCCTGAGGGTTTCCATAGGTGAACACTTGGCCCTCAGGACCAGCTTCCAGCCAAACCTGCACCCAGGCGGGGTGCGCTGATGCGGGGCTGGAGCTGGTCAATCTTGCAAAGCTCTCAGGAGTTTCTTAAGATGAGTCTGTTGAGCAGTCCATAGGGCTGCAGTCGGAACCAGCAAAGTTCCGTCCAGAGGGAAGATCCGAGGACAGCCAGTCACCCTGCGCGCCCGATCTGCGAACACCCCTGACAACCTTGCTTCGGGCGTTGCCCGTCAGTTCCGACACTACGACCAGTTCTTGATAGTGGTGCCGACGGCCGCGAGCCTTCGGTCATCCATACAGCTTCCCGTTGACCAGCACGGTTCCTGTGCCGGTCTCACTCGGCCCTCCCGAGCCGGTCCATCGCTGTTTTCGTTGTTGCCCTAGCGCTTGCAAGCGTTTGCGGTTTGGTCTGAGGACCACCCATCCCGGCACGAAACCGCTCTGCGGTCTTGTGTAATCACCAGGCAAGCAGCGTTGTTCGTGTTGTCGTCGTCCATTCGTCTTACTCCCTTCCTTCGATCGCAATGAGTCCTGCCGCTGCGACTAAAAAAGCTGCAACCGCTGCCAAGAAGGCTTCCCCAGAAATCCTGATGGTTGCCAATCCTTCCGGTGAGGCGATCAAGGTTGCCAAGCCCAAGGCCAGCGGAACGAAAGCCAAACCGAAGGCCAAGAAGGAGGCCGAGGAGGCCGGCACCAGCGAAGCCGCCAACAAGGTGACCCCCACCAAAGCCAAGGCTTCCGCCAGCAAGGCCGCCAAGCCGGCCGCAGCCAAGGCCACTGCTGCCAAGAGTTCAGGCACCAAGGCTGCAGCGAAGACCAGCAGCAAGAAGAGCGCGCCCAAGGCTGATGCGCCTGCTGACCTCGACGCAGCGGCGGACCAACTGCTGGCCGCAGCCGCCACAGCCAAGCCTGCAGCCGATGAGGCCAGTGATAAGGATGCGGCGAAGAACGCCAAGGCTCTGGCCAGCATCAAGGTGGGCCCGAAGGGGGTTTACACCGAGGATTCCATCCGCGTTTACCTCCAGGAGATCGGCCGGATCCGTCTGCTCCGGCCTGACGAGGAGATCGAGCTGGCCCGCAAGATTGCTGATCTGCTGCAGCTCGAGGAATTGGCTGCGCAATTCGAAGCGGATAACGGGCACTACCCCGACACCAAGGAATGGGCCGCTCTGGTGGAGATGCCCCTGGTCAAATTCCGCCGGCGCTTGATGCTCGGTCGCCGCGCCAAGGAAAAGATGGTGCAGTCGAACCTCCGTCTGGTGGTGTCGATCGCCAAGAAGTACATGAACCGGGGCCTGAGCTTCCAGGATCTGATTCAGGAGGGTTCCCTCGGCCTGATCCGCGCGGCGGAGAAGTTCGACCACGAGAAGGGCTACAAGTTCTCCACCTACGCCACCTGGTGGATTCGTCAGGCGATCACCCGCGCCATTGCCGATCAGTCGCGCACCATTCGCCTGCCGGTGCACCTTTACGAGACCATCTCGCGCATCAAGAAGACCACCAAGACCCTCTCTCAGGAGTTCGGTCGGAAGCCCACGGAAGAGGAAATCGCTGAATCGATGGAAATGACCATCGAGAAGCTCCGCTTTATTGCCAAGAGCGCGCAGCTGCCGATCTCCCTGGAGACTCCCATCGGCAAAGAAGAAGATTCTCGTCTTGGTGACTTCATCGAGGCCGACATCGAGAACCCCGAGCAGGATGTGGCCAAGAACCTCCTGCGTGAGGATCTCGAGGGTGTGCTGGCGACCCTGAGCCCACGCGAGCGGGATGTACTGCGCCTTCGCTATGGCCTTGACGACGGCCGCATGAAGACCCTGGAGGAGATCGGTCAGATCTTCGACGTCACCCGCGAGCGCATTCGCCAGATCGAGGCGAAGGCCTTGCGCAAGTTGCGTCACCCCAACCGCAACGGTGTGCTCAAGGAGTACATCAAGTAACTCGTCTCCCCTGACGCCGAGACAGGCTCGGCCGCTTAGGGTTCAGGCGCCGGCGAGGTTTCTCGCCGGCTTTCTCATGAGGATGCCATGGGCTTGCGGGTCTCGATCGTTCTGCCGACCTACAACGAACGGGGCAACATTGAGCCACTGCTCGCCCAGCTGCTGCCCCTCGGCGATCACTGGGATCTTGAGATTCTGGTGGTGGATGACGACTCCGCCGATGGCACCGCAGAACTGGTGCGTCAGATCGCCCACCGCGAGCCCCGCCTACGCCTCATTCGGCGGGTCGGACGCTCCGGATTGGCCAGTGCGATCAAAGAGGGCCTGCTCGATGCCACCGGTGATCTGGTGCTGGTGATGGATAGCGATGGGCAGCACGAGCCGGCTTCGGTGCAACGGGCGA